>DKFG01000166.1:2036-12280 GCA_002452325.1 Geobacter sp. UBA6802 | reverse complement strand
CTCAACAAAAGTGTCGGAGTAGTATCAGTTGTAGTAAGCTTTTCTTTCCTTTGGCATCGTTGGAAGAGTTGAGTAGATCAACACTGGCTTGCGGCCAACGGGCATGGGAGGCCAGCAACGCCCGCAAAAGATTGGTCGAAGCATCAGGTACTTCGCTTAACAGGCGGGCTGCACGATGCGCGACTTGTGGCGCAGCATAGCTGGTGCCGATGTCTTCAGCAAAGAGACGGCCATTGGCAAAATCACCGCAGGTCGAGACAATGCCCAAGCCTGCATAACGGGTCCTGCCGCCAGTTCGCATCAGCGCCAGATTACCGGCATGTTCGACCAGATCAGGTTTGACAGCGCCGCTAACCGACAATCCACAACGTGTCAATGGAAAAGGCTGGTTCTCTTGGGCGATGGGCAAGTCTTCAATGGCTTGTGGATGGCGCTGGGAGTCACGTGTGGTGGTAAACCGGGCAAGACCTCCGACCGTCAAGACGCTCAATGCAGGTGCTGGATCAAGCAAACGAGCTTTGTCCTCAAGCAAGTAATCAGGATAATCGCCGCGAGGGTCGCTCGGTAATTCGTCGAGGCGCAGATTGCCCGTCGGCACAACGAAGAGCACACCCAGTTCGCGTGTCAGTCTGTCCAGTGTATAGGCTAGACCGCGAACATGCCTGCCATCATAAACCTTGTTGAAGTCACCATAGCTGAAGTTGAAGACCTTGCATCCATATTGCGAATGCAAGTCTCTGACGGCTTCAGCGACTGCTTTTTCGACGAATTTGGTTTGATCGTTGCCATCGTCCTCAAATACCTTGCCGGAAAATAATCGTAACTGAGGAATGAATTGGCCTCGTCGTAAATGTTCCTGAACATCACCATAGAGGGCCAAACCGGATACAAAGGTGCCATGCCAATGTGGAGGATTGTCGTAAGGTTGACGGTCTGGTTCAAGATAACCTTGTGCATCCCCGATTGCGCTTGCCAGCAGAGGATGACCGCTTACAAGACCTGCATCAATCACAGCAATGGCGGGTGCGTTTTCAGGTGGCTGAGGCGGTACGGAAAGTTGACCAATGTCAGTTGCCAACAATTCAACAGCAACTCCTGTGCGTGGCGGCAGATCTACCATGCGAACATCTCGATGCTTGAGCAGCAAGGATTCCACTTGTTCGTTGGTACAGCGCACACGCACCATGACGAGGGAGGGCTGATTCAGGTCATCAAGCTTTTCAATGTGCTGCTCGCGTAGCCTGGCAAGAAATGCCGTGAGCAGGGCACTACGCTGATCAGCTCGTTCTAGTGGCCAAAGTTCTACGTCAATGACGAAAGACTCCATATCTGGCAATCCATACTGCCGGAGCGCAGCGCCTTTGCGATCTTCCGCTGTCCAGTGATCGAATCCTTGCAAAGCATAAAGCAGGTCGGAACGGGTTGCCTTGCCGTCGCGCATCAAACTGGAAAGCCGACTTTCAAATTCCGCCAGTCCGGCTTGGGTTGCGAAAGCGAGAACAACAGACTTGTCCTCCTGGCTGACCAGTTCAACACCCGGAATGTCCCCCAGTGTTGGAACCGTGGCATCGTTACGAAGCTGCACCTTGAGCAAAATACGGTCATCGTAGCCGTTAACATCTTCGACAACACTCTCTTTGGCCGCTTCGAGTGACCGGTACAAGCCTGCACCATAAGCTCTCGGGTTTTCAGGCTGGAAACGAGGGCGTTTGTCTTGTCTTTTGTGACGATCTGGAAGCGGCGCTTCTCGGCTGAAGGTCAGATGCTCATAGGCCATTTATTTCCCTTTTCTCTCAGGCTTAGGCTGGTATTCGCGGTTCAGTGCTTCATCGAGATGGCTGCGCTGCAAAAACTCCCGCCCCGACAAAATCATCTGCTTTACTGCCCTGCGTAAAACACGCTCTATATCCGCGTGAGACATACCCTTGAACAAGTTGGCAATCTCATGGGCATCCGCCTCAAATTCACGGCGTATGCCAGACAACTTGAGCAGCAGCAGACATTTGATCTGTTCCAGGTTGGGAAGCTCAAAACGCAAGGTTTCATCGAATCTGCGCCAAACAGCTTGATCCAGCAGAGACTCATAATTGGTAGTCGCAATCAACAGGCTTTCTCCACGATAGCCATCCAGCATTTGCAGAACTGCATTAACCGAGCGTTTGAGTTCCCCGTGATCGGCAGAGTCGCCGCGATCCTTCGCCAAGGCATCGAACTCATCAAATAAGGCAACCACAGGGTTATGGGAAACGTAGTCAAAGACCTTGCGCAGATTGGCCGCTGTCTCTCCTAGGAAAGAAGAAATAACCGAATCGAGCCGAACGATAAGCAGCGGCAAGGACAGACTGTGTGCGATAACCTCTGCCGTTAACGTCTTCCCGCAACCGGATGGCCCACAAAACAATAGTTTCTGTGCTGGTTGCAAACCATAGGAGCGCAGCACATCCGCCCGGTTATGTTCATGGATAACTTCAGAAAGAATGGTCTGTGTAGTATCCGACAGAATAATATCCTTTTCCTCACGAACCACCACTCGTTCTTCGAGTAATGTCAAGCCACTATCTTTATTTAGCTGGGAGACTGGGTAGCCCATGTAGCTTGCGAACTTTGCTTTGAGTGACGGACCTTTCACCATAAAGCAGACGTTCCAAGTCGTTGGCCAGCAAATGGTGATTTTTTTCGCGCTCTTCCTTAATAATAGCCTCGGAAGCCGCCAGAAACCCCGCCTCATCGCCAAGCGTTCCAGATCGGATTAGTTGCCTTAATAATTGTCCGCTAGCCATAATATGTCCTCATTTTCAAGTTTATTTTGTACGGTAATGCTGGATACTGCCCATATTTTCGCAGAATTCCAAGCCAGCAAATTCATCCTCCACTCACTTCACGCCCGCAACAATAAATCGGCATTTCAAACATAAACCCCTAAAACGGCGACTCGCGCACCAATTCTCCCACGCCCACTGTTGGCCCAACTTACACAAAAGCACCGCAAAGACGTTGTCGGGCAGTGCCGCAAACTCAGTCATCCCCTTGGCGACAAGGCGTAGCCAGGACGCGCTGAAGAACTCGACACCTCGATCATAGTGAACCGAGGCCTTTAGAGCCGGGTTGAAAAAGTCCCTGATGATATCGTTCGTTGAAGTATCAAGAACGGGAGGGAAAGGTAGTGTTGTGAGAGATTTCATCAGCGCTCATTCAAGAGATATTGAAATACATGGATGGTGTATACCAGAAAATACGGAAAAATCAGCAACCGCTCTGGGAATTCTGGTGTGTATATTCAATTTACCTACTTGATTCACCCCCGCAACGCCCTCATAACCGCCTCCGGTTCCCGATCGATCACCTGAAGCAAAATCCGCGCAGGTCCTTCGGGATGACGGACACCCTGCTCCCAGTTGCGAACAGTTCTGGAACTCAGTCCGAAGAGAGCTGCAAACCGGTCCTGAGACAATCCTAGTTTCTCCCGCAGGTGGGTGATATCTACATCCGCAACCTTTACCTGATGTGACATGCCGCGCAAACTGTCGCCATCTGCATACGCCAGTGCATCATCCAGTCCTGCCATGATTTTTTCAAAAGCTATTCGTGCCATGTTTTAACTCTCCGTATTTGCGCGCCAGCATTTTTGCCGCATTACCCAACAGATTTATTTCCGCCCGAGTCAGGTTAGCCTGTTCGTTTTTGGCAAATACCGCCAGTAGAAACACAGGGACCCGTTGATTGTGAAAATAGTAGATGATCCGTACACCGCCGCTTTTCCCCCTGCCACCAATGCCAAACCGTACCTTTCGGATGCCTCCGCCACCGGGAATAATATCACCACATTCAGGATTGGCGGCGATCATATTGATTGCCTCTGTCCGCTCTTCATTGGTCATACAGACCTTTGCGTCAGTCATGAACGAGGTTGTTTCAACAACGGTGATGATCAACGCCTGCTTCATGAACATTGTACCTCAATGGGGTATATTTGCAATTAAAAACGCCTCAACCGGTATTTCAACACCCACTCACCCTGTAAGCGGCAGTCCATCTCACGCGAAGCCGTGAAGACGCAAATAAATCGAAGAGTTGCTAAAGAATAATGCTTTACCAAAGGGGTGATTCCTGTAACGCTTCCCAATCCGCTTCGCCGAGGATAGGGCTGGTCACCCACCGCGCCCGTCCGCTGTTGGCAGCAAACCCTGTCATTCCTTTTGCGGCAAGCCGTAACCATGAAGCACTGAAAAAACCGACACCACGATCATAACGCACCGACACGGCCAGCTCTGGCTTGGTATCCCTGATTATGTTGATAATTTCCTGTTTGCCCATAACTACCTAATCCCAGTTTCTCCCGCAGATGGGTGATATCTACATCCGCAACTGATTAGCGCTGATCTTCCGCTGGATCAGGTTCCCAATTGCAATCAAGATGAGACCAGTATCAATCTGGAAGCGAGATGGAATCAATAATCCCCCGCGCCTGTTCAACAACATCCCCTGCCCCATTAATCCAGTTGATCACCACGCCGTTGCGTTCCATCCGGCGGAACCAGGTTTCCTGGCGTTTGGCAAAGTCATGGATGGCGGCATTCAGCTTTTGAAACAGGTCGTTGCGGTTGATCCTCCCCTGCAGAAAGGTGGCAACAAAACGGTATTCAAGCCCGTAGTACTCCAGCCGTTCCCAGGGGATGCCTGAGGCGTGCAGGTTCTGGACCTCTTCCAGCAGCCCGGTTTCAAGCCGTTGCCGCAGCCGTTTGGTTATCCGTTGCCGCAGCTGGGTGCGATCCCACTGAATACCGATGACCAGTGGCCGGATAACGGGAAACGGTTCCTCTTCCGGTGCCTGCAATTCAAAACGGGCAATCTCGATTGCGCGGATGGTCCGGTTACGGTCGGTCAGGTCACTGTTGTTGTGCTGGTTTGGTACCAGTTGCCGCAGCTGAACGATCAGCTCTTCATCACTCTTTCGGGCCAGCTCTGCCCTCAGGCTCACGTTCTCCGGCACTTCCACCATGCGGTAGCCACGCAGGGCAGCATCCAGATACAGGCCGGTTCCGCCGCATAAAACCGGCAGCTTGCCACGGCTGGAGATCTCCTCAAAGGCCTGGATAAACAGGCGTTGAAAGGCAAATACACTGAACTCTGCCCCTGGATCAATGATGTCGATCAGGTGGTACGGGATTTCACCATATTCGTGCAGGTCCTTGCCGGAGCCAATATCCATCTGCCGGAAAACCTGACGGGAATCAGCGGAGATGATCTCTCCTGCCAGCTCCTGTGCCAGCGCAACAGCCAGACAGGTCTTGCCCGATGCGGTCGGGCCAAGGATGGTCAGCAGGTTGAACGGTGGTTGCGCCTGCGCCATGTTCATCGTACCAGTATCCCTTCGGCTGCCCTGATTCCGCTTGCCCATGCGCCGGTAATGCCCCGTGAGGTTCCGGCGCCGTCACCAACCATGTAGACATTTTCAGTGACGCGGAAATGGTTATCCAGAAAGGCAGGTTTATTGGCGTACATCTTGATTTCCGGGTAATACATGATGGTGCTGGGATGGAGCACACCGGGCACAATGGTGTCCAGCTTCTTCAAAGCCCCCCAGATATGGCGCATGATCTTGGCAGGCACCACCAGCCCCAGATCACCGGCGGTTGCCGGACAGGTTGGAGCAAAACTGAAAAGGTCATCGTTAAAGGTTTCGCTGTTTGAGCGTTTGCCCATCCGAAAATCCCCCACCCGCTGCATGATCGGTTTGCCCCCGCCGATCTCATTGGCCAGCCGCGCAAGGAAGATCGCCATCTGCTGACCGCTGCGCACCGGGTCTTTCAAGCCGATGGTCTTGAGCAGGGCAAAGTTGACCAGGTTGTTTGCAGCATGTTTTTCTGAGAGGGCATGACCATTAACCAGACTGAAACCATGGTACTGCTCCAGCACCACCCTGGCATGGCCGGAGTTGGTGCAGAAGGTTCTGACTTTGTCGGGAAACAGGAATTTGGGGTCGTAGTAATCGGAGACAATCGGATAGTTATCCAGCCTGGTTTCAACACGGATGCCGATATCCACCTCATTGTCGATGTAGGAGATACCCATCCGCTCCATCACCTGCTGGAGAAACTCAAAGCCCTTTCTCCCTGGGGCAACAACCACGGTGCCGCAATGCACGATCTCGCCATTGGCCATGACCACCCCGGCCCCGTCGCTGGTATCAAAGACATCGTGTACTTGCTGTTCAAGCATGAAGCGCACGCCACGTGCCTCCAGTTCGGTTCTCAGCCGCAGGATCAGCTCTTTGCTCCGGTCAGTGCCAACATGGGCCTGACGGATATTCAGCAACGAGACCCCTAATCGCTCGGCACGACGCTGGTAGACCGACAGGTTCTGCTTTTCCTTGATGGTCGGCTTCAGGCAGGCTTCCACCTGGGGCAGCAATCGTTCTGCCTCTTGCCTGGTCCAGTTTCCTTCGGCAAAACCGGTTGGATAGGTGTAGTTTTGCTTGCAGTCATTTAACAGGCCGCCGGAGCAGTATTTTTCACGGTCAATCAGCAGAATGGAAAGTGATGGTGCATGTTCAGACAGATGAAAGGCGGCGCCAAGCCCGGCCGGACCGGTGCCAACGATGATGACATCAACATTTTCAATTCCCTGGTGTTTCTTTGTGGACATTGGCGACACCTGTATTTCAGATTGTAATGGTTACAGCACACAAAAAAGTGAGGCCCGCAATTTTTTAGCGGGCCTCGGTTTTTTGTGATTATAAGCACCAATTTAATGGTCATCAGGCTTGATGCAACAGCCTGCAGGGTATGTAACAACTATGTGCGGTACTACTCAGGCGGAGTGTCTTCCATACTGTTAACCTCCATACTTTTTCAAGAGTACTTCGCGTCATACAACCAGTGAAAAACCTGTTTCTCCTTGTGGTACGTTGTTTCAGGTAGCGCTACCTTGATTTCACTATACCCCCCGAAAAAAAATAAAACAGTCTGTTTTTTATTTTTTTAGAGGCGTATAGTTTCAAATTGTGCCTCAGCGCCGTACCCTGAAGCCCGCTTTCTCCATGGCACTCAGATCCAGCCCACCTGCACCTGCCACACGGACAGCTTCCTGCCGGATCGGTTCATTTTTCTGAACCGGTTGTGCCTTGCCGCCTGCCTCAGCCTCTTTAATGGAGAGCGCAATCCTTTTACGCTGCGGATCAGCCGACAGCACCTTCACCTTGACCACCTGCCCCACCTGCACCGCATCATTGGGGTCTTTGATAAAGCGGTTGGCCAGATGGCTGACATGCACCAGACCATCCTGATGGACACCAATATCCACAAAAGCGCCAAAAGCGGTTACGTTGGTCACCACCCCCTGCAGGATCATCCCCTCCTGCAGATCACCGATCTCACGGATATCATCCCGGAAATCAGCGGTCTGGAACTGCTTGCGCGGATCACGACCCGGCTTTTTTAATTCTTCCAGAATATCCCGCAGGGTCGGCAGCCCCACCTGATCACTCACGTAGTTCTTCAGGTCAATTTTTTCAGCCAACGCCGGAGTTCTGGACAGCTCCTCCAGGGATACGCCCAGATCCCTGGCCATCTGCTCCACCAGCGGATAGCGCTCCGGGTGGACAGCACTGTTATCCAGCGGATGCTTACCGCCACGGATCCGTAAAAAACCGGCAGACTGCTCAAAGGCCTTGGCGCCAAAACGGGATACCTTCATCAGCCCCTTGCGTGAGGCGAAAGGTCCGTTTTCATCACGGAAGCGGGCTATTGCTTTACCTAGGGCAGGGCCAACCCCTGCCACGTAGGACAAAAGCGCCCAAGAGGCGGTATTCAGATCCACCCCTACATAGTTGACCCCTGATTCAACCACCTCATCCAGCGATTTCTTCAGCATGGTCTGATTAACATCATGCTGGTACTGCCCTACCCCGATGCTCTTGGGGTCAACCTTAACCAACTCTGCCAGCGGGTCCTGCAGACGCCGGGCAATGGAGATCGCGCCCCGCACGGTCAGGTCAAGCTCCGGGAACTCCTCCCGAGCGATCTCCGAGGCAGAGTAGATACTGGCTCCGGCCTCGCTGACCATTACCACCGGCAGATGTCTGCCTGCCCCGGCCAGGGTTTCTTTGGTAAACAACTCCATTTCCCGCCCGGCTGTGCCGTTGCCGATGGCGATCATCTCGACACCATACTTCTCAACAAGCCGCAGCAGCTCTGACTTGGCCTGCTCCACCCGACCGGCGCCGGTGTGGGGATAGATGGTGACATGCTCCAGAAAGCGACCGGTTTCATCCACTGCAGCCAGTTTTGAGCCGGTACGCAGACCAGGATCGATCCCCAACACCCGTTTGCCCCCGGCAGGCGGGGCCAGCAAGAGGTTCTTCAGGTTTTTTGCAAACACGGCAATAGCGGCCTCATCAGCCAAATCCTTGGCCTGTAAGCGCAGCTCAACTTCAATAGAGGTGGCGATCAACCGTTTGTAGGCATCTTCCGCCACTGCCTCCAGCCAAGGTTTGAAGATACTCTCTCCCTTGATCAGGCGATGCTTCAACCCGGCCAGCAGCTCTTCCTGGGGGGCCTGCAGGGAAAGCCGCAGCACCTCCTCCTTTTCCCCCCGCCGCATGGCCAGCATCCGGTGGGACGGGATCTCCTTCAGCGGCTCCTGATAGTCGTAGTACATCTCAAACTTGGTGACCTGCTCCTTTTTGTCCGGCACAACTCTGGTAGCCATGATCCCCTGCTGCCATGTCAGCCGCCTGACCATGGCCCGGCAATCGGCATCATCAGCCAGCCGTTCTGCCAGGATATGCCCGGCCCCTTCCAAAGCTGCCTCGGCTGTGGGTACCTCTTTTTCAGGATCAACAAACGGCGCTGCCGCATCCAGGGCGCTGCCGCTGGTCAGCTCCTGTGCTGCCATCAGATCAGCCAGCGGCTCAAGCCCGCGCTCCCTAGCAATGGTGGCCTTGGTACGGCGTTTGGGTTTGTACGGCAGGTACAAGTCTTCCAGCTCGGTCTTCTGGCGGGTGGTTTCAATGCGAGCCTTCAGTTCAGGGGTCAATTTCCCCTGTTCTGCAATGGATGCCAGGATGGTCTGACGCCGGGCCTCAAGCTCGGTAAAGTAGGCCAGCCGCTCTTCAATGGTGCGGATCTGCACCTCATCCAGCTCACCGGTCTGTTCCTTGCGGTAGCGGGCGATAAAAGGGACTGTGGCCCCTCCCTGCAGCAGGCTGATGGTGTTGGCAACCTGGGAGGTCTTGATGCCGGTTTCTTCAGTAATAATCTGAATAACAGCAGAAAGCTGCTGCTGATCGTTTGTCATAGCGGGTAGTCCTCACGGGTAGTCTGGGGGCACGGGTCGGGAAGGCATTAATCCTATCTATTTGCAGGAGAAAGGCGTAGTGTACATACTTCAAGACAAGGAGACATCATGATTATCAAAACAGGTGTTGTAGTAAGTCATCCCGGCGCCAGCGCATGGGGAGCAGGCAAGGTTATTGAGGTAGCCGGTCTTAAGGCAACCATTCAGTTCAGTGACGGTACCACCAGAAAGATCGCTTCCTCCCATTATGCCACTCTGCAGCCTGCTGATCCGGCATTGTTTATACCAACCGCAGAAAGCAGCCCGACTGAAAAAGCCAAGGCTGCTCCCAAAAAGCCGAGAAAGGTAAAAGTTCCGGTGTTTCTGTCGGACGGAACAGAGCTGTAACTACCAGCGTTTGGTGACCTCAATCAGGTGATAGCCAAACTGGGTCTTGACCGGCCCCAGCACCGTGCCGATCTCGCCGCTGAACACCACCTCATCAAACTCCTTGACCATCTGACCGGGACCAAAGGCCCCCAGGTCTCCACCCCGCATACGGGATGGGCAGGATGAGTTGCGCTTGGCCACCTCGCCAAAATCAGCGCCAGCCTCTATGTCTGTCTTCAGTTTCAGGCATTCGTCTTCGGTTGCCACCAAGATATGCCGTGCTGTTGCTGTAGCCATCTGCGTTTCTCCGTTATTCGTTGTTATTTAAGTCCCATCTCTGCAATTTCAATAGCCCTTCTGACTGCCATCGCCTTGTTGACCGTTTCCTGCCACTCGGACGCAGGATCCGAGTCAGCCACTATCCCGGCGCCGGCCTGCAGATGCACGTTACCATCCTTGATCACCAGGGTGCGGATGGCAATGGCAAGGTCCATGTTGCCGGAAAAGGAGACGTAGCCCACAGCACCGCCGTAGATACCACGGCGCACCGGTTCCAGTTCGTCGATGATCTCCATGGC
>DKFG01000166.1:394-2027 GCA_002452325.1 Geobacter sp. UBA6802 | reverse complement strand
TGGCCCGCACCAGATCAAAGGCATCACAGCCCTGCTGCAGTTCGCCCTGCACGTTTGAAACAATGTGCATCACATGGGAGTACCGCTCAATCACCATCAGCTCTCCCACCACCACACTGCCGGTTTTGCAGACACGCCCCAGGTCATTACGCCCCAGATCCACCAGCATCACATGCTCGGCCNNGCTCCTTGGGATCGGCCAGCAACTCTTCAGCCAATTGAGCATCCTGCTCCGGTGTACCACCACGGGGACGGGTGCCTGCAATGGGGCGCAGCTCCACCCGGTTCCCCTCCTTGCGCACCATCACCTCTGGCGAGGCACCGGTAACGATCGTATCGCCGCAACGCAGAAAGAACATGTAAGGCGACGGATTGAGTGTACGCAGCACCCGGTAGATATCAAACGGGTCAACGGTCAGTTCACCTGACATCCGTTGAGAAAGCACCACCTGGATGATATCGCCGGCACGGACGTACTCTTTGGCCTTTTCAACCGCTGCCTCAAAATCAGCCTGGCTGATGTTTGAAGAGAAACCCACCGAACGTTCGGCAGGCCTGGTTGTGCTGTGGCCCGCCATCGGCGTGCGGAGCTTGAGTACCAGCGCCTCGATCCGGCTGACCGCGTCGGCGTAGGCCTGCTCGCGTGAAGAACTGTTGTCCAGATCAGCCGTGGCCACCACCAGGATCTTCTGCTTCACGTTGTCAAAGATCAGCAGGCTGTTGGTGACGATGAAATAAGAGTCCCAGGCGCCGATGGTATCCGGTTTATCAGTGGGCAGCTGTTCAAAATGCCGCACCATGTCGTACCCCAGAAAACCGACAGCCCCGCCGATGAAACGGGGCAGCCCCGGTACTTCAACCGGCTGGTACCGGGCAAGCTCGTCACGCAGTAGAGTGGTCGGATCGTCCAGCTCCTGTACGGTCACCTGGTCGCCTCGAACCAGCTCAACCCGCCGCCCTTTAGAGCGTATGATCAGTGCTGCATCAGCCCCCAGAAACGAATAGCGGGCCCACTTTTCGCCCCCTTCAATACTTTCAAGCAGAAAGGCCTGCTTTCCATCATCAATCTTGCGAAAAGCCGTTACCGGTGTGTCCATATCGGCCATGATCTCACGATAGACCGGCACCAGGTTACCCTGTGCGGCCAGCCTGCAAAATTCGTTAAAATCAGGAAATAGCATTGCAGCTCCAGTGCTTGAAATAAGGTTCGCACGCTACCACAGGGGGTATTCACTGTCAATTATGCACCCTCCTCTTTTCATTATGATCAGTTGTGGTATAGTCGTTTTCAAATACTACGGCAGGAGACCGCAATGAAACAGACTAACATCCTTCTTGAGAGCGATACCAACGAGCTGGAGATCGTAGAGTTCCGCGTTGACGAGTTGGACAACCATGGCANNCCTGCTCCCCTGCCACTACGGCGTTAACGTAGCCAAAGTACGTGAAATCATTCGTCTGCCACAGGTTACCAAGGCGTTAAATACCTCTGATTCCGTTGAAGGAATGATCAAGCTGCGTGAAAAGGTCATCCCGGTCCTTAACCTCTCAAAGATACTCAACAAATACACGGGTGATATGCTCGCCGACCGGGTGATCGTGCTTGAATTCAACAACCTGATGGTGGGGGTGC
>DKFG01000166.1:0-338 GCA_002452325.1 Geobacter sp. UBA6802 | reverse complement strand
GGTCAAGATGGATGACCGGATCATCCTGGTGCTGGATTTTGAGAAGATCGTGGCCGAATTCTGCTCTTCCAGCGCCCTCAGACCGCTGGAGCCGGAACAGTTGCTGATCTC
The DNA here is from genome assembly GCA_002452325.1 of Geobacter sp. UBA6802. Lineage (GTDB taxonomy): Bacteria > Desulfobacterota > Desulfuromonadia > Geobacterales > Pseudopelobacteraceae > Trichlorobacter. Next base: position 227 of record DKFG01000166.1, on the reverse strand, counting down.
GGAGGAGCATGATCGCACCAGCAAGACCATTCTGGTGGCCGATGACTCTCCCTTTATCCGCTCTACCATGTGCTCATCGCTACGCGGGGCCGGTTACAATGTGGTCGAGGCGGTAAACGGCGCCGAGGCGTGGGACAAGATCCGTAACCTGATCCAGCGCTGCGACGACGAGGGAGTGTCGCTACGCAGCAAGCTGCAGCTGCTGATCACCGACGTGGAGATGCCCC
>DKFG01000050.1:29319-71994 GCA_002452325.1 Geobacter sp. UBA6802 | reverse complement strand
ATGTTCGTGAACTGGAAAACATCATCGAGCGGGCCGTGGTCCTGGCTGAAGACAGCCTGATTACCCCTGATGATCTGGAGCTGGGGGGGGCTGCCATCAGCGAGCAGGTACTGCTTGATTACACCGCCATACCGCTTAGCGTGGAAGAACTAAAAGAGACCAAACGTCAGCTGCGGGAGCAGGCGGTTGAGGATGTGGAGCGGGCCTTTGTGGTCAACGCCCTGCAGCGAAACCGGGGCAACATCACCCGGGCCGCCGAGGAAACCGGCATGCTGCGTCCTAACTTCCAGGCCATGATGAAGAAACTGGGTGTATCGGCACGGGATTATGCTCAGCCCTGACCATCCCTTGCGGCTGCTGATACCGCGCCGCCTGTCACTGATCCAGAAACTCACCATTCTGACCGGCACCGTGGTGGTGCTGTNNCTGTTTGCCTGGGTCAATATCAACAATCTGCAGCATCTGCTGATCAACAACACCGTCCGCGACCTGGACAACATGGCTGCCACCATTATCCGGATGACCCGCCACCAGATGCTGGTGGACAACCGTGTCCAGGTCTACCAGATGATCAACGAGGTGGCCAGCCGCCCCAGTATCGAACGGATCAGGATGATCAATCCGGACGGCATCATTGTTCATTCCACCGTCCCTGCCGAGGTGGGGGGCAGTCTTGATCGTGAGTCGGTCCACTGCGACCTTTGCCACAAAAAAACCGGTACCCTCACCAAACCGCGCCTTGAGGAACGCAGCCGCTTTTTTAATCTGCCCGACGGCAGGCAGGTGATGGGGCTGGCCCGATCGGTCCGCAATGAGCCCAGCTGCTCAACCGCCGCCTGCCATGCCCACCCTGAAGGCCGCAAGGTGCTGGGGGTGGTGGATATCATCGTCTCCCTGGATACCCTCAAGGCCGACCTGGCCTCATACCGTAATAGGATCATCCTGCTGACGGTCCTGCTGATTATTCTGCTGGGGGCCTCGCTGACCTTTTTTACCCTGCACCTAGTCAACCGACCGGTCAACGAACTGCTGCGGCACACCTCACGGCTTGCCCAGGGGCAGCTTGACTGCGAGATGACCCCCACCTCCAACGATGAACTGGGTGACCTGATGCGGGCCTTTCAGCAGATGACCTACAATCTGCGACAGGCGCGGGATGATCTGGAAGAGTGGGGTAAAACCCTGGAGGAAAAGGTAAAGGAACGCAGTGAGCAGCTGCAGCGGATGCAGATGCAGCNNATTGCCCATGAGATCAACAACCCGCTCTCCGGCATCCTGATCTTCAGCGAGCTGGTGGCAAACGACAAGCGCCTCGATCCTGCCCTGAAAAAAGATATGCAGACCATCAGCAACGAGGCCCAGCGTTGTGCCGGCATTGTCAAGGGGCTGCTGGAGTTTGCCCGGGATTATCAGCCCAAGATGACCGCCTGCGACATCAACCAGGTGCTGATTGACTCGTTGCGGCTGGTGGAGTGCCAGTCAGTGTTCCAGAACGTGGTCATCATGCGCCAGCTGGGTGACGACCTGCCCAGGATCATGGCTGATCAGAACCAGCTCAAGCAGGTCTTTATCAATATCTTCATCAATGCCGGGCAGGCCATGCAGGATATGAAGCGGGGAGAACTGCAGATTGTGACGCGGTGTGATCTGGAGCCCAACAACGGGGTGGTGATCACTATCTCTGATTCAGGCTGCGGCGTGCCGGAGGACCAGCTGGGCAAACTGTTCGATCCGTTCTTCACCACCAAGGGGACCGGCGGCACCGGTCTGGGGCTGTCGGTCTCCTACGGCATCATCCAGGCCCATGGCGGAAGTATCAGGGCAGAGAGCGATATCGGCATGGGTATGACCTTTATCATCACACTGCCCCGATCCCCCCGTGAGCATGAACCAACCGGCACAGAGCCGGTACTGATTACCTGATCCTCCTCAGCGGTCCTTGCGCGGAACCACCACAATTCCACACTCAGTAACGGTGTAGCCTTTCTGGATGTCTGCCTCATGGTCGTAGCCGATCTCGGCGCCATCCGGGATCACCACCCCTTTATCGATAATGGCCCGTTTGATCCGGGCATGTCGGCCCACCGTGACGTTCTCAAACAGGATCGAGTCCTCCACCAGGCTGTAGCTGTTGACCTTGCACATCGGCCCCAGAATCGAGCGCAGCACGGTGCTGCCGCTGGTGATGCAGCCGCCGGTGACGTAGGAATTGATATTGACACCCCGTCGCCCCTCTTCATCAAATACCGTCTTGGCCGGGGGCAGGTTCCCCTGGTTGGTCAAAATCGGCCATTTGTAATTGTACAGATTCAGCTGGGGTGAGACGTTGATCAGGTCCATGTTGGCCTCGTAGTAGGCCTCAAGGGTGCCCACATCCCGCCAGTACCCCCGCTCTTCAGATTTCATTCCCGGTACCTGATTGTCGCTGAAGTTGTAGGCGTAGACCCGATCCCCCTTTTCCAGCATCATCGGTATTACATGCTTGCCAAAGTCCAGATCTTCATGGTGCTTCTTGCCTTCCAGCAGCACCTCGATCAGCTTGCGGGTGGGGAAGATATAGTTGCCCATGGAGGCAAGACAGGTCTCGCGACCGGGGATGGTCTCCGGATTTTTGGGCTTCTCGGCAAAGGCGGTGATCCGGTTGTCGTCATCAACGGAAAAGACCCCGAACCGGACACCCTCTTCCTTGGGAATTTCAAGGGAGGCAATGGTGATATCGGCCCGGTTCATCCGGTGAAAGTTGATCATCTGGGTAACATCCATCTTGTAGATATGGTCGCCGCCAAAGATCGCCACATAGTCGGCGTCGGCGGTCTCCACAAAACGGAGGTACTGCAGAATGGCATCGGCGGTGCCGCGAAACCAGGATTCGCTGTCGTTGCTGGTTTCCGGTGATATGGCCACGCAGAACTCACCCAGGCCGGTCCATTTGCCCCAGGATTCACGGATATGCTTGTTCAGCGAATAGGCCCGGTATTGGGTCAGGATGTACATCCGGCGAATGCCGGAGTTAAACAGGTTGGAAAGCACAAAATCGATGATCTTGTACTTGCCGCCAAAAGGTACGCTGGGCTTGGCCCGCCGTAATGTCAGCGGCATCAGGCGCTCGCCTTTGCCCCCTGCCAGCACCATGGCTATGGTGTTTCTTCCAAGATTATACGTGTCGAGCATGGCAACCTCCGCATGTTTTTCTTTTTATGCCAGCTTACCGTTAAAACAGCATCTGTCAAGGGTGGCAGGCGCTTTTTGTAAGCAGGGTGATCACCCTATTGTGCCGCCAACGGTGCCGTGGTATCAGAAAAACAAATAAAACTCATGAAAAATCAATCAGCCCCAAGGAGTACTCCTCAGCATGAATCTCCAGCTGTCAGTTATCTATGCAGAAGACGACTCCTTTACTCGGGAACTCTATGCTGAGATGCTGCAGCCTTTCACCAACGATCTGCGTCTTGCCGCTAACGGTACCGAAGCTCTGCAGCTCTATCTTGAGCGTCCCTGCGACCTGCTGTTGACCGATCTCATGATGCCCGGTTTGGACGGTTTGCAGCTGTGTGTTGAACTGCGTACCTGTAACCCCGACCTGCCGGTGGTGATCGTCAGCAGCCACGATCAGGGTGATCTGCTGCTCAGCTCAGTCAATCTGGGGGTAGACGGTTACCTGATCAAGCCGGTTGGGCCGGACCTGCTGCAGCGGACGCTCACGCGGGTAACTGAGCGCCTGGAGGCACGACGTCAGCTGCAGGAATCGGCCCGTACCTGGAAGTATACCTTTGATGCTATTCCCGATCTGGTTGCCATTCTGGACAACCACTACCGGGTGGTCAACCTTAACCAGACCGCACAGGAAAAACTTCAGATCACCCTTAGTGATGCGTTGGGGCGCGATTATTGCGTCTTGTTGCACGAAAACGGCGGGTGGAGTCAAGAATGTCTGCTGCACCGTACCCAGGGGAGCGGCAGTTGTCTCAAAGCGGCCCACGATACGGTTGCCATGCTGGGCGGTTTTTACAAAATCTCCATTACTCCCATCTGCAATGACAGCAATCAGATAAGCGGCCTTGTGCATGTGGCTCGCGATATCACAGAAAAGACCGAGGCCGAGCAGGCCTTGCGGCATTTCAGCACCCATGACCAGCTGACCGGTGTCTTCAATCGCTGCTGGTTTGAGACTGAGTTGGAGCGACTTAGCAACGGTCGCACCTGGCCCATATCGGTGATCGTCAGCGACCTTGACGGTCTGAAAGAGGTCAACGACCGTGAAGGCCACGGCGCCGGTGATGAGCTCATCTGTTGCGCAGCCCGATTGATGAGCCAATGCTGCCGGGCCGATGAGCTGATCGCAAGGGTAGGGGGGGATGAATTTGTGATCCTGCTGCCCGGTCTGGGGCATGATGCAGCCGCTGCCATGCTTGCAAGAATACGAAAACGTCTGCATGAGCAGACTGTCACCCCTATTGTCGCCATGTCGCTTGGGTGTGCCACCGCTGACGGTCCGAACCAGCTCCAAGCGGCCATTGTTCGTGCTGACCAGCAGATGTACCGTGACAAGGCTTGCCGCAAGCAAAGCGAGGATATCTATGTTTGAAGATTTTACGGTTCTGCTGGTTGACGACGACCACTTTAATCTGATGATCATGCAGGGGATACTGGAAGAGACCAACGCCACCATCCTGACCGCCGGTAACGGTGAAGAGGCCCTTGTGCAGCTGGAGGCCAATCCCCAGCTGGATATCATGCTGCTTGACCTGCAGATGCCGGTGATGGACGGGTTTCAGGTGCTGCGGCTGGTCAGGCAGAACACCAGGCACAATACCCTGCCGGTGATCGTGGTAACCGCTGATCAGCAGGAGGTGACCAGGGTGCTGGGCATGGGGGCCAACGATTTTCTGCCCAAACCGTTTAACCCTGAAGAGATGCGGATGCGGGTACACAACCATGTCCGCACCAAACGCTATCAGGATCTGATCAGCAACATGAACACCATGCTGGAACAGAAGGTAGCTGAAAAAACAGCGGCCCTGCGCAAGGCGCTGGCCCTGTCGCAAGAGGCCGAATACGAGATCTGCCTGCGGCTGGGTCGTGCTGCTGAATTCCGGGACATGGAAACCGGCATGCACACCCGCAGGATCAGCGAGATGTCCAAACAGCTGGCTCTAATGGCCGGGCTTTCCGAGCGGGATGCCGAGGTACTGCGTCTGGCCTCGCCGTTGCATGATGTGGGCAAAATCGGCATACCGGACCGGATTCTGCTCAAGCCGGGCAGGCTGGACGAGAGCGAGATGCAGATCATGAAACTGCATACTACCATCGGCGGCAGGATACTCTCGGAAGGAGATCGGTTCTCCTCGCTCAGCGCCGGTCAGATTGTGGCCCTGCAGCACCACGAAAAATGGGATGGCAGCGGCTATCCCTATGGCCTGAAGGGAGAGGATATTCACATCTTTGCCCGAATCGTGATGGTGGCCGACGTCTTTGACGCCCTGGCTTCTGATCGCCCCTACAAAAAGGCGTTTCCGCTTGAAAAGATAATCAACATCATGGAAGAGGGCAGGGGCCAGTTCTTTGACCCTCGTCTGCTGCAGCTGTTCATGGACAACCTGCAGCAGTTTGTCGCCATCCGCGATCGCTTGCAGGATCAGCAGGACGAACCTGATCCGTTGTTTGAGCTGCTGGCGATAACCTGAAACCACCAGCGTCGGTTCCTGACGCGGCACTATACCCAACTGGAGGAACACCATGAAGATCAGCAGCAAACTTTCGATCCTGACCGGCATTCTGCTTGCCCTGTCTGTCCTGATTACCAGCAGCATAACCCTGGTGATCATGTACCGTGAACTTAGCCACCAGGCGGTACAGATGCAGGAAAGCCGGATGAAGACCTTTTGGGAACTGGCTGGCCAGAAAGGCAAAACGTTCAGGCTTGCTGACGGCAAGCTGATGATTGAGGACTACACGATTAATGACAACTTCGAGCTGCCGGACAAGGTCAAGGAGATCTGCGGTGGCACCGCCACCATCTTTATGGGGGATACCCGTGTTTCTACCAACGTAATGAAACCGGACGGCAGCCGTGCTGTCGGCACCAAGCTACAGGGGGCGGCCTTTGATGCAGTCATTACGCAAGGCACCAAGTACCGTGGTGAGGCCAAAATTCTGGGAGTGCCCTACTACACGGCCTACGACCCGATTAAAAACGCTCAGGGTGAAACCATCGGCATTCTGTACGTGGGGGTCAAAAAAAGCGACTATTTTACCTCGTTTTACCGTCTGGTCTGGATTGTGGTGATTGTGGCGCTGGTCTGCGTAGCGATTGCCGTTGCCCTTTCGGCCTGGTCGGTTCGTTCGCAGCTGCGGGGCCTCAGGGATGTTGCTCACGTTATGGAGGATGTTGCCCTGGGTAATCTGACGGTCAGACTTGATGCCGGTGCCGGCACCAACGAGGTGGAGCGGGTTGCGTTCAGCGTTAACACCATGCTTGACAATATGGGCCAGGCCCTGCGCGGGGTTTACGATGCAGCAGCCAGAATAGCCACCGCCAGCCTGCAACTGGACAAGGCCGCTGAAAAAATAGCCGCCGGTGCAGAAGTTGCTGCAGGACAGACCGTTACCATTGCCACAGCCAGCGAAGAGATGTCTGCCACCAGTTCCGATATCGCCATGAACTGCGGTCATGCGGTCAGCAGTTCCGATCAGGCCGGTCGTGCCGCTGTCAGCGGCTCTGAGGTGGTATCTTCAACCATTGCCGGTATGGATCGGGTCGCGCGACGGGTACGGACTGCAGCCGGTACCATCTCGTCCCTGGGGGATCGCTCCGACCAAATCGGCGCTATAGTCGCTACCATTGAAGATATTGCCGATCAGANNGAGGCGGCCCGTGCCGGTGAACAGGGACGCGGCTTTGCCGTTGTTGCCGACGAGGTGCGAGCCCTGGCCGAACGGACCACCAAGGCTACCCGTGAAATCGGTGATATGATCAAGGCGATCCAGTCTGAAACTCGCACAGCAGTCGAAGAGATGGGCCGGGGAGTCCAGGAGGTTGAAGAGGAGACCGTGGTGGCGGCTCGCTCCGGCGAGGCCCTGCAGGAAATTCTGGCTCAGGTGAGCGAGGTGACCATGCAGATCAACCAGATAGCAACCGCTGCAGAGGAACAGACTGCCACCACCAATGAGATAACCAATAACATTCACCAAATGACGTTGATAACCCAGGAAACGGCTCAGAGTGCCAATGAAACAGCAACAGCAGCCCTCAGTCTTTCTCATTTGGCGGAAGAGCTTGAACAGCTGGTGATGCGCTTCAGGGTGTAGGTCAAAACCGTAAGGTAACACGGCATACACAACTATGTGTTTGCATGGGAGGTAGGTATGTTTTTTCACGTCCGGTTGTTCATGTTTCTGTTCATCGCACTGCTGGTCACGGTCGTACCGTCATCTGCCAACAGTTCACATCTGCTGATCTATTGCGGCATCACCATGGTACGGCCCATAACCGACATTGCCCGCCTGTTTGAAAAGCAGGAAAAAGTAACCATCGCCATTGCCCAGGGCGGGTCAGAAGACTTGTACCAGAGCGCCAGAAAGAGCCGCCAGGGTGATCTCTACCTGCCGGGGGAGCCGATCTTCAGGATCAGGCATCAACCGGAAGGGCTGCTGGGGGAGTATGTGACCCTGGGGTACAACCAGATGGCCATCATGGTGCAGAAAGGCAACCCGAAAAAGGTAAAGCCTGATCTGAAAGAGCTGCTGCGCAAGGATCTGGCCGTGGTGTTGGGCAGCAGCGAAAGCGGCAGCGTGGGGGTTGAATCCCGTCGCATCCTGGTCCAGGCCGGTATCTACGACAAGGTGGCAGCCAAGGCGGCACAGATGCTGCCTGATTCCCGCTCCATCATGCAGTCCATGCGGCGCAGTGTGGCTGATGTTACCTTAAGCTGGCGTGCCACCGGGTATTTCCCTGACAATGCGGCCCATGTTGATGTACTTGATCTGCCGCCCACCATAGCCCCCCCCCACGAGCTGCAGCTGACTATGCTGACGTTTTCCGCCAACAAGGTTCTGGCCCGCAAGTACATGGATTTTGCAGCCGGGCCTCAGGGGCAGGCCATTTTCCGGCGTTACGGTTTTGTGAGTGTCAGTAAGGCCGGGAACTAGATCGCCATGAAACTATTGCCCGACTGCCGCCTGTTCAAGTCAAGCGAGACCTGCAACGCCTCCAGGCTGCTGGTGATGATGATGGCGCTGTTTCTGGTCGGCTTTGCCGCACTGATTGTGGTTAACCTGGTCATCGGCAGCCTGTCGGAAAAATTGCAGAAACGGGGCGACAGCGAGCGTGATAGGCTGTTTGTCGGTGAAGTCCTGGTGGACTCCATCAGGAGCATGGAGCTTGATTTCAACCGGATGGTGGCCTCGGTCAGTACTGCCGAGCAGGAACGGCTGCGGGATGGAATCAAGCTTAAGACTGAAAAATTGATGCAGGATCTGCTGGTGCTCAAAGATGGCGGTCGGGTGATGCGGATCATTGATCTGAACATCGAGGGTCTGGATAACCTCAATCAACAGGTGGTCTACACCCCCCAGGAGGATGACCCGCACAACCTGCTGGAGCTGATCGAGATCGGCCCTCATCTGGATACTGTGGGTGATAAGGCTGACGAGCTGATTGCGCTTTTGAGCCGTCGTGAAGCGGCCCGTGAGCGTCGAGAGGCGCAGCGTCTGTTACTCATTGAAGAAGAGCTGAACCTGTTTTTCAAGCATGTCCCCTCCCTGTTTGTCCGCCTGAATGAAAATGCCAACCGACTCTTCTACGAGAGCAGTAACCGGATCACCCTGTTAAACGAGCAGCTTGAGGCTCAAAGAGCTGTGTATAAACAGCTGCAGCTGGCCCTTGCGGCAGGTATCACGCTGCTGGTCATGGGCAGCGGTCTGCTGCTGGCCCGTCAGCTCTCCCGCGTCAACCTGCAGCTGCAGGAGAGCGGCGAAGAGATGCGCAATGCCAAGGAACAGGCAGAATCGGCCAGCCGGTCCAAGAGTGAGTTTCTGGCCAACATGTCCCACGAGATCCGTACACCGATGAACGGTATCCTGGGGATGACCGAGCTGCTGATGGATACGGAACTGACACCCCAGCAGCAGGAATACCTCCGTTCGGTCAATATCTCGGCTGAAAACCTGATGGAGATCATTAATGATATCCTCGATTTCTCCCGGATAGAGTCAGGCCGGCTTGATATCCAGGAATGTCCGTTCATGTTGCGCAGTATGCTGGGGCAGACCCTGCGGACCCTGGCCACCCGTGCCGGGCAAAAGGGGCTTGAACTGGTCTACCAGGTTGATCCTGCCGTGCCGGACCGGCTGGTGGGCGATCCGGCACGGTTACGTCAGGTCATCCTTAACCTGACCGGTAATGCGATCAAGTTCAGTGACCACGGCGAGATCGAGCTGCTGGTAACCCTGCCGCAGCCCCAGCCTGCAAGCGGTCTGCTGCTGCAGGTTGCGGTGCGGGATCAGGGGATCGGCATCAGCCCGGAGAACCTCCAGCGGATCTTTGAGCCGTTTGAGCAGGCTGATCTTTCCACCACCAAAAAATACGGCGGCACCGGCCTGGGGCTGGCCATCTGCAAGCGGATAGTGACCCAGCTGGGCGGAGAAATCGGTCTCGAAAGCGAGCTGGGCAAGGGGAGTACCTTCCGGTTTACCTTCCGGTGCGGCACCCAGCCGCAGGTGCCGCTGCAGCAGTCTCCCAAGCCAGATGTCTTGACTGATGTCCAGGCTCTGGTGGTAGATGATGTGGCCGTCAACCGGGCGCTTTTGGCCGATTTTCTGGGGCGCTGGGGCATGCAGGTAACCACTGCCGCAAGCGCCGATGAGGCCTTTGCTCTCCTGGCGGCGCGTCTTGAGACCCAGCCGGTGCAGCTGCTGCTCTCTGATGTGCAGATGCCGGACAGGGACGGCTGGATGCTGGCGGAACAGATTCGGCAGGATACCCGCTTCAGCGCTCTCAAGCTGCTGCTGCTGCCCAGCGTGGGCAGGCGGGGTGATGGCGAGCGCTGTCGAGAGCTGGGTATTGACGGCTACCTGACCAAGCCGGTGGTCTACAGCGAGCTGCATGATGCCCTGCAGGCGATCATACAGGGCAGGCAACAGCCGTTATATGGACCGGTTACCCGTCACCAGCTGCGGGAGGGAATGCCCAGCTGTTCGTTCCTGCTGGTGGATGATGTGGAGATCAACCGCGAGCTGGTCAGGATAATTCTGGAAAAGCAGGGACACCGGGTAACCCAGGCAGTCAATGGTCAGCAGGCGCTGGAGCTGGCGACCAAAGAGCTTTTTGACCTGATCTTTATGGATATCCAGATGCCTGTACTGGATGGTTTTGAGGCTACCAGCGCCATCCGGGACATTGAAAAAGAGCAGGGGCGGCAACCGGTGCCGATTGTGGCCATGACCGCCTACGCGCTGCAGGGTGATAAAGACCGTTGCCTGAAGGCCGGAATGGACGACTACATTGCCAAGCCGGTCAGCGAGCAGGGGCTGTTGGCGGTGCTTGACCGACAGCTGCGCGGGAAGGCCGGACAGGAACCGCCGTTGCAGGCCGAGACGCCTGTGGTGACCGTGGCCGAAGGGCCTGAGGAGAAACAGCCGATGGTTTTTGATCGCAAGGCGTTGCTGGAACGGCTGGGAGGGAACGAGGGGTTGGTGGAGAAATTTGTTGCCATGTTTTGCAAGAGCGCTGATGAGCATCTGGCCCTGCTTGATCAGGGGCTTGCCGAAGGCGATCCGGAGCTGGTCCGCTCAAAGGCCCATGCCATCAAAGGCTCGGCCGGTAACGTGGGGGCCTGTGCCCTGGCTGCTGCTGCTGCCAACCTTGATAGGGCCATCCGTGAAGGCCGTGTTGACCAGCAGCAGGAACTGCGTGATCGTCTGTGTGAAGAGTATGAGCGGTTTCGCAGCCAGCCAGCGACAGAGCAGCAGGAATACGGGTTTGGTAAGTAATAGGTTACTCACTATGGAACCACAACACGATACGCTTCCAGATAGCCCCAGCCTGCCCCGTGCCGGTCGTACCGTGTTGCTGTTGCTGTTGCTGTTCTGCGTCGGCATCATCGCCATCACGGTCATCAACAGTGTCACGTCGCGTCTGCTGAAACAGCTGGAACAGCAGGGGGCCAACGAACGGGCCCGTCAGTTTATTGCCGAAGATATCTCCCGCACCGTAATGGCCATGGAGCTTGATTTTTTACGGATGGCCACCTCCACCAGCCTGCGGCGTCAGGCCATGATCAGAGAAGAGATTAACGGGCGTATCAAGCGGGTACAGCAGTCGCTGAACGTACTGCAACAGGGGGGTAACTTTGGCCAGCAGATTGGTCTGAACCTGGAAGGGGTTGACCGGATGGAACGTCGGGTGGTGTACCACCCTGATCCTGATGACCCCTCCAGTCTGCTGGCTGCCATAGAGCTGGAGCCGCACATTGAGCTGATCAAGGTCAAGGCTGATCAAGTGGAGGTGCTGCTGCAGCGCCGAGAGCAGGCCCGCGAATCCGGCAGCATTCCCCGGCTTTCCACTGCCGAGATGGAGACCAAGCTGTTTTTCAAAGAGACCTCTTCGCTGTTTGTCAGGCTCCATGAAAACACCAACCGGATCTTTTACGAAAGCGCCACCCGGATGCAACAGCTGGAGACAACCCTGGCCGCGCAAGAGCAGCGCTATAGCAACGGCCAGACGTTGCTGGTGGGTCTGGTGGTGCTGACCGTGCTGACCGTGGGCGGTCTGCTGGGCCGTCAGATCAGTGTCATCACCACCAGGCTGCACACAAGCAACCGTGACCTGCAACGGGCCAATCGCGCTGCCGAGGCGGCCCTGTCCCTCTCCCGTGCTGCCGAGTACGAGATCTGCCTGCGTCTGGGCCGTGCGGCCGAGTTCCGCGATCTGGAGACCGGCCAGCATACCCGTCGGATCAGTGAAATGGCCGCCACCCTGGCCACCCTGGCCGGTCTGTCGCAGGAGATGACCGAGCTGATCAGGCTGGCCTCACCGCTGCATGATGTGGGCAAGGTGGGGATACCGGACCAGGTGCTGCTGAAGCCGGGGCGACTGACTGACCAAGAGATGCAGACCATCCGCCTGCATACCACGCTGGGAGAGACCTTGCTGGCAGAGGCGGGCAACTTCCCTTCTCTTGAGCTGGGGCGTACCATTGCCCTGCAGCACCACGAAAAATGGGATGGCAGTGGCTACCCCAACGGCCTGCGCGGTGAGGATATCGCCCTGACGGCCCGGATCGTCACCATTGTGGATATCTTTGACGCCCTGTTGTCGGAGCGCCCCTATAAAAAGCCGTTCAGCATGGAACAGGCCGTGGCGATTATGAAAGAGGGGTATGGTACCTTCTTTGATCCGCAGTTGCTTACGCTCTTTCTGGAACATCTGCCCAGGTTTGCGGAGATTCGTAACCGGCTGCAGGACAAACAGGAAGAACGGGAACTGGCTAGCCGGTTACTGGCTGGCCGCACAACAGAGGGAGCGGTATGAGCTCTGTAACCCTGCGTCAACCTGTCCGCAGCCTGCTGATTGGCCTTGGTTTCGGTCTGGCCGGTTTTGCGCTTAACTGGCTGAAGCTGCCGCTTTTTTTCGGGGCAGATCTGCTGTTCGGCTCTATTGCGGCATTGGTGGCACTGCAGCTGTTCGGCCCCCTGGTCGGCATGGTGGCGGGTCTGACCGCTGCTGCTGCAACCTGTTTCATCTGGCATCATCCCTGGGCCATGCTGATCTTTACGGCTGAGATTGTGGCGGTGTACCTGCTGGTGCAGCGTCGCAGGTTTGGTCTGTTACCCGCTGATTGTCTCTACTGGTGTACCGCTGCTCCGGCACTGATCTGGCTGTTGTATGGCGGCGTCATGGATTTTGAGTCATCAGGGGTCTGGCTGATTGTGCTCAAGCAGGGGGTTAACGGGGTTCTGAACGCCCTGCTGGCCCAGGTTATCTGTCTTTTGCTCTGGGTTGTGCAGCGGACTGATCGACCGCACAAGCCGACACTACGCCAACTGCTGTTTACCGGAGTGGCATCGCTGGTGCTGATCCCGGCTGTCGGGTATGTCTGGTTCAACCTGACCCGCAGTTTTGAACTGGATTTGCAGGTAGCACAGACAAACACAATCCGCTTCAGCCGCGTTGTTGCCCGAACCACCCTGGATCTCTGGTTTACGGCCAGACAGCAGCAGGTTGCCGATCTGGCTGCCGTGCTGCCTGATCCTGCCCAGGCGTCGCCACAGCTGCTGCAGTCGCAGCTGGAACGGCTGAAACAGGGGAAGCAGGGCATCAGTCGTCAGATCATTGTTGACCGTAACGGCATAACCCGGGCCTTTACCCCTGCGTTTGATGAAAAGGGACGTTCCACCATCGGCATTGATATGAGTGACCGCCCCTATCTGCAAAAGATCAGGCAGCCCCCTTTCCACAGCGCGGTTGAGTTTTTTGTCGGCACGATCGGTCTGCACGGTCCCCGGCTGGCCGTGGCGGCGCCGATCCATGGCGGGGGGCGTTACCACGGGGCACTCATTACAGTCTTTAATCTGGATGACCTGCAGGTGCTGGCCAGTGAGATGGTAAAAAACCATCCGATTACGCTTACCCTGCTGGATTCGCAGCGCCGGGTGGTGTTCAGCACTGACAAGGCATGGCAGCCGATGCAGCAGTTTTATCTGCCTGTTGACGGCACACTGCAGACGCTGCAGGACGGGCTGCAGCTCTGGAACCCGGCCCCTAAGCCGGGAATCGGGGCCATGAAGCGCCGACTTGATTCGTTCTATTACCGTGAAGAGCCCCTTGTCGGTCTGCCGGAGTGGTCCCTGGCCGTGCAGTGGTCGCTCAAACCGCTGCTGCTTGAAACCGGTCGCAGGGGAACGGGAACCCTGTTATTCGTTGCCCCGCTGTTGCTGGCGGGCCTGCTGCTTTCCCACTGGCTGTCCCGCCGATTTTCGCGGGTTTTTGAACAGCTGGTGGAGGTTACCCGTACCCTGCCGCAGCGGGTGATGCAGGGCGAGCCGGTGACATGGCCCGTTGCATCGATTCATGAAATGGAGGGACTTGCTGTCAATTTTCAGCAGATGATGGTTGGCCTGCTGCATCAATCCCTTGAGCTGAAGCGTCTGAATGAACAACTGGAATTGCGGGTTCAGGAACGTACCACCCTACTGGATGCGGTGATGGCCTCTACCGGCGACATCATCTTTTTCAAGGATCTGGATGGGGTCTATCTGGGATGCAACCCGGCCTTTGCCGAACTGGTTGCCCATAGTCGTGAAGAGATCGTGGGGGCACGCGACAGCGAGCTGTTTGACCCGGTGACCGCCGGTTTCTTCCGGCAGCAGGACCGGCTGACACTGGAAGTAGGGGCACCGCGCCATAACGAGGAGTGGGTTACCTATCCTGATGGTCGCCAGGTGCTGCTGGATACGCTGAAAGCGCCGCTCAGGGATGTTCACGGCGCAGTGCGTGGGGTGGTGGGGGTCAGCCGCGATATCACGGCATCCCGTAAGAACGAGACCGCCCTGCACAGTTCTGAAGAGCGGCTGCATGAGCTGATAGATCTGATCCCCGGTGTGATCTGCCTGAAAGACGGCGAGGGGCGCTGGTTGCTGGCAAACCGCTACGATCTGCAGCTGTTCCGCTTGGAAGGGGTGGCGTATCAGGGCAAGACCGATGCTGAACTGGCACCGTTCAGCCCGTTCTATTACGATGCCTTCATGGCCTGTGGCGCTTCAGACGAGGCAGCCTGGCAGCACGGAGAAGCCTTTTACTGCGAGGAGAGCATACCGCTGCCGGAAGGGGGCAGCCGCACCTATGCCGTTACCAAGCTGCCCTGCTTTGAGAAGGATGGTCGTCGTCGGGGCTTGGTGGTGGTGGGCCGTGACATCTCGATTGAAAAACAGGCCATGCAGGCACTCAAAGAGGCGGCAGAGGCAAAAATGCAGTTTCTGGCCAACATGTCCCACGAGATCCGCACGCCGATGAACGGGGTGATCGGCATGGCCGGGCTGCTGGCCGAGACCCCGCTTTCTGAAGAGCAGCAGCGTTATCTGGATACCATCACGGCCAGTAGCCAGCTGTTGCTGGCCATTATCAACGACATCCTGGATTTTTCCAGGATCGATTCTGGCAAGATTGAGCTGGAGCAGCTTCCGTTTAACCCGGCAACGGCTCTGGAAGAGCTGCTTGAGCTGGTAACACCCCAGGCCGATGCCAAGGGGCTGCTACTGGTCCGCCGTTTTGAACAACTGGAGCCAGCCTGTCTGACGGGGGATCTGACCCGACTGCGCCAGATCCTGCTGAACCTGCTTTCCAATGCAGTCAAGTTTACCGAACGAGGTACCATCACCGTGAAGGCCTGGACCGAGCCCTTGGATGACGGTCGGATACTGCTGCGCTGCAAGGTGCAGGATACCGGTATTGGCATCCCCCGTGCCCAGCTGGAGAGCCTGTTCGATCCATTTACCCAGGCCGACAGCTCTATTACCCGCAAATTCGGCGGCACCGGGCTGGGGTTGGCCATATCCCTCCGTCTGGCCAAGCTGATGGAGGGTACCATCAATGTGGTCAGCTGGCCCGGACAGGGCAGCTCTTTTACCGTGGCGATCCCCTTTGGCTGCTGCAGCGATAAACAGGCCGCTGGACTGGCTGTAGTCGATGAACCGGCGCAGGAAACGGCACCGTTGAGCAGGGCCAGAATTCTGGTGGTGGAGGATAATAACGTCAACATGCTGGTTGCCTGCGGCATCCTGCAGAAGCAGGGACACACCGTGCTGCAGGCAACTAACGGCGAAGAGGCCCTGGCCATGCTACGGATTTCAGCGGTGGATCTGATCCTGATGGACTGCCAGATGCCTGTTATGGACGGTTTTGAGGCCACCCGACGGATCAGGGCAGGCGAGGCCGGAGAACAGAACCGCAGGCTGCCGATTGTTGCCATGACCGCCCATGCCTTTGCGCAGGATCGTCAGAACTGTTTGGAGGCTGGTATGAATGACTTCCTCAACAAGCCGGTGCAGCCCAAGGCCCTGCTGGCCTGCATCAACCGTCTGTTGCAGCAGGGTGGGCCACAAATAGCAGCGGATACGTCTGACCCGGTACCGGTGCAGGCCGTGTCTGATTTTGATCATGCAGGGCTGCTTGATCGACTGGATGGCGATACGGAGCTGGCCTGCCAGGTGACTGAGCTGTTTGTGGCCGAGTTTCCCGACATGCTGGCACGGTTGCGGCAGTTTGGGCAGGAAGATGATCGCGACGGTTTTACCCGCGAGGCCCACGGCCTGAAGGGGGCCTCACTGAACAGCGGCGCCGTGCGCTGTGCCGAGCTTGCATTTCAGCTGGAGCAGCTGGGCCGTGGCGGTGTTGCCCTGCAGCAGGCCGACTTGCTTCTTGAGCAGCTGGAGCAGTCCTTTAAGCAGTTCTGCAACCAGTACACCACCTTTATCCGTCAGTGGGAGCAGGTATGAAGATGAACACCATCAACCAACGGCTGGTAACCGGTGTCGCCCTGTTTCTGGTGCTGGTACTGGGCGGCACCGCCATTGCCACGTATTTGTATTTCAAACAGCAGACCGTTGATCTGATCAAGCTGCAGCAGTATGCCACCTTGAACAGTGTTGCCGAGGGACTGGACGACAAGCTGATCTCGGCCCACAACGCCCTGATCGGGGTGGCCGGGGTGCTGCCCCAGGGGGTGCTGAATAATCCTGATACCGCTCAGGCCTGGCTTGATAATCGCACCGGCATCCGCAGCATCTTTAACAGCGGCCTGTTTCTGTTTGCCCCCGATGGCCATCTGCTGGTGGAAAACCCCCGGCTGCCGGGGCGGCGCGGCAAAGATTTCTCCTTTCGTGAGTATTACCTGCAGACGGTGCAGACCGGCAAGCCGTTCATCTCCAACCCCTATTCCTCCTCCAAGCATGGCCGCCCCACCATCATGATGACCGCCCCGGTATTTAATGCCAACAAGCAGCTGGTGGCGATTCTGGGCGGGGCCATGGATCTGCTGGTGCAGGATAGCTTCTTCCATACCCTGACCAAGGCAAAGATGGGTAAAACCGGGTACTATTTTCTCTTTGCCCCGGACCGCACCATGATCATCCACCCTGACCACAGCCGGATCATGCAGCAGGATGTGCTGCCGGGTGTAAACCGTATGTTTGATCTGGCCCTGGATGGTTTTGAGGGAAGCGGCGAGACGGTCAACAGCAAAGGGTTGCACAGCATCTCTTCCTTCAGGCGGCTGAAGACCAACAACTGGATACTGGCGGCCAATCTGCCGGTGGACGAGGCGTTTCAGCCGGTCAAACGTTTCCGTCTGGTCTACCTGGGGGGGATGCTGCTGGTGGTGCTGGCCGGTATCGGCGGTACCTGGTGGCTGGGCCGTACCATTACCGGCGGCCTGTCCCGATTGGCCGGCTCCATTGCCGGTATGGACCCCCGGCAACTGGACCGGATTGAGACCGCAGAGGCTGACGACACACACGAGGTGCAGCAGTTGGCTGATGCCTTCAATGGCCTGGTAAGCCAGATTGAGCTGGAACGCCGCAAGCTGCTGAAGAGCCAGGAGCTGACCAGGATCGGCTACTGGGAACAGGACCACCGTACCAAAGAGGTGCGCTGGTCGCCAATGATCTTTACCCTGCTGGGGCTGCGACCGGCAAACGGTCCATCGGTTGAGCGCTACCTGGAGCGGGTGCATCCTGATGATCGGGAATCTCTGCTGGAGGTCTGGCAGCAGAGTATCAGGAAGCAGACCAACTTCAGCTGCAATCACCGCCTGCTGCTGCCTGACGGGCAGGTGCGCTACCTGCAGGTGCAGTGCGAAACCGGTTTTGGCCCTGACGGTTCTGCGCTCCATTCCCTGGGCACCATGCAAGACCTGACCGAACAGATTGCCCGGCAGGAGCGGCAGGCCCTGCTGTTTCAGGCCATTTCCGATAGCGGCCTTGGTGTACTGCTGATCGATCGCCAGTATCGGATACGCTACATGAACGATGCGCTCATGCGGCTGTACGGCGATCGAACCGGCCTGATCTGCTACCAGGAGCTGGGACGCTCCGACAGCCCCTGCAGTTACTGCCGCTATGAAGAGCGATTAAAACAGGGCGGTTCTCTGTCAACCGAGCTGTGTCATCCTGACGGTGCCGTCTTCAATGTGGTGGCGCTGCCGTTTGTCGATAGTGACGGTACCCCCTGCATGCTGGAGCTGATGCGGGATGTGACCGAACAGCGCAAGGCTGCTGAGGCCCTTGAAGAGGCCAAGCAGGCGGCTGAGGCGGCCAACCAGGCCAAGAGCGAATTTCTGGCCAATATGAGCCATGAGATTCGTACGCCCATGAACGGCGTGCTGGGGATGGCCGAGCTGCTGAGCTTTACGCAGCTGACCCCGGATCAGCAGGAGTACCTTGATTGTATCAGAAGCAGCGGTGACAGCCTGTTGGCCCTGATCAACGATATCCTGGACCTTTCCAAGGTTGAGGCGGGTAAAATAGAGCTTGAATACATGGATTTCTCGCTGCGGCGGGCCGTCAACGATGTGGTCAATACCCAGATATCTGCTATCCACAAGAAGCGGCTGCAGTTGAGGCTTGATCTGGACGAGCAGTTGCCGGAGATCGTCAAGGGGGATCAGCTGCGGCTGAAGCAGATCCTGCTGAACCTGCTCAGTAATGCGGTCAAGTTTACTGCACAGGGCGAGATCGTCATTACGGCCCGCTTGCTTGAGCAGCAGCAGTTCAGTGCTCAGGTAGCCATCACGGTGCGGGATACCGGCATCGGTCTGTCGGCTGAGGCGCAGCAGCATATCTTTGAACCGTTTGCCCAGGCCGACAGCTCCACCACCCGCCGCTACGGCGGTACCGGGCTGGGGCTGACCATCTGCCGCCAGCTGGCCCACCAGATGGGGGGAGATATCGCGCTGGAGAGTACGCCGGGGCTGGGCAGCAGCTTCCAGCTGGAGCTGCCGTTTGGCATCAGCAGCACCGGTGTGCTGCAGGAACAGCAGCAGGCAGTGCGATCCACCTGGGATGGTCCTGTCCTGACCATACTGGTGGCTGAAGACAATACCATGAACCTGCAGTATGTGCTGGGGTTGCTGGCCAAACTGGGGCTGCCCGTGGTTGAGGCCCGCAACGGGGCAGAGGCGCTGCAGCGTTGGCAGCAGGGGGGGATTGACCTGATCCTGATGGATATTCAGATGCCGGTGATGTCCGGTGATCAGGCAGTGATGCTGATCCGTGAGCAGGAAAAGCAGCAGGGGGGGCATATCCCGATCATTGCCCTGACCGCCTACGCCCTGCGGGGCGACCGGGAGCGGTTTCTGGCAAACGGTTTTGACAGTTACCTGGCCAAACCGCTCAGTCTGATGCTGCTGCGGGAAGAGCTGCTGCGAGTGGTGGCCGATCATGGGCAGGGGCAAAACGGAGGTGCAGATGGAAGAGCGTAGCGAGATCACCCTGGTTGTTGCCGATGACCATCCTATTTTTCTGCAGGGGGTACACTCTCTGGTGGCAACCGACCCGTCCATGCGGATTGTCGCATCATGCAGCCGGGGCGATGAGGCCCTGCAGACGATTGTTGATCTGTGTCCCACCGTGGCGATCCTGGATCTTTCAATGCCGGGTATGGATGGGCTGTCGGTAACGGCGCAGCTCCGTCAGGCAGACAATTTGACGCCGATAGTGATACTGACCACCCACGACGACCAGTTGCTGGTTGAGCGGGCCCGCTCCTGCGGGGCCAATGAGTATCTCTTTAAGCACCACGCCATGACTGACCTGCTGGATGTGGTCAGGAGTGTTGCCGATGGCAGCAGTCGGCTGATTCCGCCGGTTGTGGACGATCAGGAGCTGCCGCTGCCTAAAACCCTGACCGAGCGTGAGTGCGAGGTGGTCCGTCTGGTTGCCTGCGGTATGAATAACCGTTTTATCGGCGACAGCCTGGGGATCAGCAGCAAGACGGTTGATAACCATCGTACCAAGATCATGAAAAAACTGAGGGTCCACTCCACGGCCGAGCTGGTGCGATATGCCGTCAAGGTGGGGCTGATCTGAATGAGAGACGTTATGACACAGGCGCTTGATGGCCAGACCGTGCTGGTGGTTGATGATGATCTGTTGAGCATTGAGATGCTGGTCTCGATACTTGAGCAGGAGTACCGGGTGCTGAAGGCCCAAAGCGGTGCAGAGGCGCTGGACCTGCTGCAGGTGGTGCGTCCGGATCTGATTATGCTGGATCTGGTGATGCCGGAGATGGACGGGTATCAGCTGTTTGAAAAGATCAGGGAACAACCCGCGCTGGCCGATATACCGGTGCTTTTTCTGACCTGCATGGCCGAAGAAGCGTTTGAGGTAAAAGGGCTTGAACTGGGGGCGGTGGATTACATTGCCAAGCCGTACAACCCGTCTATCGTACGGTTGCGGATCAAAAACCACCTGCTGCTGAAATACCGCCAGGATCAGCTGGCATCACAGGCGTTGCTCCAGCGGGAACTGGTCTGCTGCGAACAGAAGTTCCGCTCGTATGTCGAGGTAGCGCCGCTGGGGATCTTTGTGGTGGACAACGAAGGGCGGTTCTACGAGGTTAACCGGGCCGGCGCCGAGCTGTTCGGTTACCAGCCCTTTGAGCTGCTGGGCAAGCCGATGACCGTACTTTTGACTGATGAGTCCCGCGAGGCAGCGTTACGTCACTTTGAGGCGGTCAAGACCTTCGGCATTGCTGATGATGAGCTGCCGCTCAGGCGTAAAGACGGCTCAGTCATCTGGGTAAAGGTGGTGGCGGCTCCGTTGCCGGACGGCGGTTTTGTGGCCTTTAAACAGGATATGACCCAGCGCCGGATGCTGGAGACCTCACTGGCGGCGGCCAGGGATGCGGCAGAGTCAGCCAACCGGGCCAAGAGCGAGTTTCNNTTTCTGGCCAACATGTCCCACGAAATCCGCACGCCGATGAACGGCATCGTTGGCATGGCGCAGCTGCTGGGGCTGACCGCTCTCAACCCGGCACAGCGTGCATATCTTGAGTCGATTGAGGTCTCTGCCGACAGCCTGCTTGACCTGATCAGCGACATCCTTGACCTCTCAAAAGTGGAGGCTGGCAAGGTGGAGTTGGATTACGGCAATTTTTCGCTGCGCAAGGCGGTGCAGGATGTGGTGTTAACCCAGCGTTCGCGGATGCAGCAGAAAGGGCTGCAGCTGGAGCTGCAGNNCTGAAGCAGATTCTGCTGAATCTGCTGGGTAATGCGGTCAAGTTTACCGAGCAGGGGGTCATCACCATCGCCGCTGCCGTGGCAGAGCAGCACGACCAAAGCGTCCAGATCCTGATCACGGTGGCCGATACCGGCATCGGCATTGACCCGGCCACAATTAACACCATCTTTCAGGCCTTCAGTCAGGCAGACAGCACCATTACCCGGCGTTTCGGCGGCACCGGCCTGGGCCTGAACATCTGCAGCAAGCTGGCCCAGCTGATGGGAGGCGTGATCACGGTAGAGAGCGAGCCGGGGCTGGGCAGCCGGTTTCATCTTGAGCTGCCGTTCGGTATACCGCTGTTTGCCGAGGCGGCTGATGTTTCATCAGAATCGGCATATATGCTGCCCGGCATTGCGCCGTTGACCGTGCTGGTGGCCGAGGATAACACCGTGAACAGCCACACGGCAGAACAGATGCTGAAGATACTGGGACATCGGCCTCAGATCTGCCGTGATGGCCGTTCTGCCGTTGATTGCTGGTCCAGAGGGGGGGTTGATCTGATCCTGATGGATATCCAGATGCCGGTGATGGGTGGCGAAGAGGCGCTGCAGCTGATACGGAGCGCCGAAGCCGGACAGGGCCGTCACACGCCGGTGGTGGCCCAGACCGCCAATGCCTTGTGCGGCACTAAAGAGCGGCTGCTGGCAGCCGGATTTGACGGCTACCTGACCAAGCCGTTCCGGCTGGCCACCTTGGCTGCTGAACTGCAGCGGGTGACGACTGCTGCATCACCAGGCCGACAGTAGGGAGATCACCTCATATACAGGTCGTTGCAACAAATGGTAAAAAGACACCGTTTAAATGATCAGCACCCATTGCAGCAGCGGTGATCTCACGTGAGGGAAGCATGACCCGTTTTACTCCATATCTGCTGCTCATCATTTTTATGGTAATTGCCCTGGGTGCCCCCGGTGCCAAGGGGGGGGCTGCTGAAAAGCCCCGCCTTACCGCAGAAGAACAGTCATTTTTGGCCTCCCACGGGCCGATTGTGTTTGTCAGCCAGACCAGCTACCCCCCTTTTGAGTTTCGTCAGAAAAACGGCACCCTTGACGGCATCAGCATAGAACTTGCCCGCTGGATTACCACTGAGTTGGGCATTGAGACCCGTTTTGACAGCATGTCATTTCAGGAGGCCCAGCAGGCGGTGCTGTCCGGCAAGGCCGATGTGATCACCAGTCTATTCTACAGCGAGAAGCGAGCTGAAAAATTCAGCTTCACCGAGCCGATTGTTGATGTACCCGCTTCTATCTTTGTCAAGGCCGACCGACCGGATATCACCGGGCTTGCGGATCTGAACGGCAAGCGGATCGCCATCCAACGCGGTGATTACGCCAAAGAGTTCCTGGAAGCAAAGGGGATCAGATTTGAGCTGGTTGCCACTGATAGCTTTGCCGAGGCCACCGAGGCCATGCTGTCAGACCGGGCTGATCTCCTGATTGGTGATGAGCAGATTGTACTCTATTACCTCTACAGCAACCGCCTGACCGAGTGGGCAAAGCGGGTGGGAGAGCCGCTGTATGTGGGTAAAAACTGCATGGCGGTAAGCAAGAGCAGCCCCGTGCTGGCATCAATCCTGTCTAAAAGCGTGAAATATGCACAGCAGGTCGGGGTGGTTGATATTATTCATCGCAAGTGGCTGGGCACAGCGCTGGTGCCGCAGCAGGGGCTGCTGGGGCGCGCAGTACCCTATCTGCTGGCTGTTTCATCGGTCGGTCTGGCAGGAACACTGCTGGTACTGGTCTGGAACCGCCAGCTGCGCCGAAAAGTGGCTGAAAAGACGGAAGAGCTGGAAAAAGGGAAGATGGAGCTGCAGAAGAGCAATGCCCAATCCCGTTTGCTGCTGGATAATTCTTCGGATCTGATCTGGCATCTCGCTCCAGATGGCAGGTTCCTGTATGCCTCACCCTCCTGGAAACGGGTTACCGGATATGAGCCGGAAGAGATTGTCGGCTCACAGTTTCAACTGATTGTCCACAGTGATGACCTACCTGCCTGTCTTGGCTATCTGCAAAATGTCCTGAGCAGCAAAGAGGTCAGCACGACACCTGAATACCGCACCCTGCACAAGGACGGAACCTGGCACTGGCATCAGGCGACCGGCACACCGGTGCTGGGGGCTGATGGTACGGCGATTTCAGTGGTTGGTGTCTCCAGGGATATTACCGAGAGGAGACTGGCTGAAGAAGAACTGTGCAGGGCCAAGTTTGCTGCAGAATCAGCCAACCGGGCCAAGAGCGCGTTTCTGGCCAACATGAGCCATGAGATCCGTACCCCGATGAACGGGGTGCTGGGGATGGCCGAACTGCTGGGCTTTACCGAGCTGACCCCCCGTCAGCAGGAGTACCTGGACTGTATCAGAAGCTCGGGCAAAAGCCTGCTGGCCCTGATCAACGATGTGCTTGATCTCTCCAAGATAGAAGCCGGCAAGGTGGAGCTGGAATGCCGTGATTTTTCAGTGCGGCAGTCAATTCAGGATGTGGTCAATACGCAACTGTCCACCATTTTCAAGAAACATCTTGATCTGACAGTCTCGCTGGCTGACGAGCTGCCTGAAGTGGTTAAGGGGGATCAGCTGCGTTTCAAGCAGATCCTGCTGAACCTGCTTGGCAATGCCGTTAAATTTACCCCGACGGGCAGTATCACCATCACGGCTGATCTGCTGGAACAGCAGCAGTTCAGCACCCTGGTGCGGGTTGCGGTGCGCGATACCGGCATCGGTATGACGTCTGAGGTGCAGCAGCGGATCTTTGAACCGTTTGCCCAGGCTGACACCTCCACCACACGCAGCTACGGCGGCACCGGCCTGGGACTGTCCATCTGCCTGCAGCTGGCCAACCTGATGGGGGGTACGATCACGGTTGAGAGCTGCGAAGGTCAGGGCAGCTGCTTCTGTCTTGATCTTCCCTTTCGGGCGGGTAGTGCGGCAGCGGACCGTTTGGGCGCGGATATGATGCAGCCGGAGGAGACCGGCTGGGAAGGTCCGCCGCTGACAGTGCTGATTGCCGAGGATAACGGCACCAATCTGATGTATCTGCAGGGGCTGCTGGGTAAACTGGGGCTTGGGACGACGACAACGGCGGAAAACGGCTGGCAAGCCCTGGAACGCTGGCAGCAGGGAGGGATTGACCTGATCCTGATGGATATCCAGATGCCTGAGATGGACGGTGATCAGGCACTGCGCCTGATCCGGCAGGAGGAACAGCAGCATGGCGGCCATACGCCGGTGATCGCCCTGACTGCCTACGCCCTGCGGGGCGACCGCGAGCGTCTGTTGCAGGCCGGGTTTGACGGGTACCTGCCTAAACCGCTGAATATGACGGCACTGAGGGATGAGTTGCAGCGGGTGGTGGCAGCGGTTAGCAGAGAAGATCTGTAGTGATTCTGATTTAATGATAACGTAAGTTGACATTTATCGTGTTTTTGTAAACAATAATTAACATTATGAGCAACAGAGTCAGTGTCATCTATCCATCGTCCGCTAAAGAGCTGGAAGCCTTGGGGCAACGCCTCAGGGATGCGCGCCTGCGTCGGCGTTTTTCAATGGAGACGGTCTGTGTAAGGGCTGATATATCTCGGCCAACGCTCTACAAGGTTGAACAGGGCAACCCGTCAGTATCCTTGGGAGTATACGTTCAGGTTCTGCGGGTCTTGGGGCTTCAGGAAGATCTGGGGCTGATTGCCAAAGAAGACGCATTGGGTCGGCGTCTTCAGGATGAGACGCTGCCCCAACGGAAACGGGCACCCAGAAGGACTCGTCACAGTGGCGAACCAAATGGCTAGGGCACAGCGTGAGCATATCCAGGTTTGGCTCGACGACCCGGCTTTCGGTCCCTTGCAGGAGATCGGTACCTTGGCTCGCGGCGACAGAGGAAGTGTACGCTTTGCCTATAACCCGGCCTGGTTGAAGAAGGCCCATGCTTTTCCGCTTGATCCTGAGCTGGATCTGACAGCTGGCGATTTTTACCCTGGCCACGCCAATTTCGGGGTTTTTATGGATTCTTGTCCCGATCGATGGGGACAGGTCCTGATGAAGCGCAGGGAGGCGGTGGAAGCCCGTGAACAGGGACGCACACCACGAACGCTTGGCCCATGGGAATTCCTGCTGGGCGTTCAGGATTTCACCCGTATGGGGGCACTCCGATTCAGCCGTCCGGCTTCAGATATCTTTCTGGCTGATGAAGCGCGCTCAGCGCCGCCGATTGCCCGGATTGTCGAACTGCAGGCCGTGGCCTTTGAGTTGAGCAAGAAGCAGCAGGATGACCCGGACAAGATCAGGGAGTGGCTGAAGGTTCTGGTGGCACCCGGCTCGTCTCTTGGCGGCGCTCGTCCGAAGGCAAACCTGGTTGATGAGGACGGCAGCCTCTGGATTGCCAAGTTCCCGTCAGCTGATGATGAGTATGATGTTGCACTCTGGGAAAAGCTGCTGCATGACCTTGCTGGAGAGTGCGGTATCACGGTTCCTGCTTCCCGCCTCATGCAGATAGGGGGCGGGTATCACACCTTCATGGTGCAGCGATTTGACCGGGTTGGGGCAGCCAGATGTTTCTTTGCGTCAGCCATGACCATGACCGGACATCAGGATACTGAGGATGCCGGTTATCCTGAGTTGGCCGAGTTTATCGCTACCTGGGGAGAGATGGATCATGTCAACCGTGACCTTGCTGAACTTTTCACCAGAGTGGTTTTCAATGTTGCGACTGCCAATCGTGACGACCATCTTCGTAATCACGGTTTTATGAGACGACCAGCCGGATGGCGGCTTGCCCCGGCTTTTGACATGAATCCGTCTTTCAAGAAAGAAGAGCACTCCCTTGCTCTGGATCTTTATACCCGGCAGCCTGATATGCGTGTGGTGATGGAAACCGCAGAGTACTATCGCCTCGGGAAGGATCAGGCAGCGGAGATTTTAAGCCGGGTTTGCAAGGTGGTTGGAGGATGGCAGGTGCGTGCCAGAAGGCTTGGATTGTCAGCTCACGATATTTCAGAAGCGGCGCATCTTTTTTATGGTTGTTGAATAATAAGGAAGGCTGGCAGCGGGTTCTTAATGAGAGTGCGTAATCAGCTTGCAGATTAGTAAAGGTCTGGTAGAGTGGCGCAAAAATAAGATTTTGTTCGTAAGGGAGGCAGCAATGGCACAGCAAAGAATGAGTGGCAGCATTACCGGAAAACTGTTGACGGTTATCTGCAGTATGGTGGTGATTATCGCTGTGGTGCTGGGGGCGTATCTGTACTATTTCAGGACGCAGCTGGTGACAGACCGCAGTGAGACGCTGGCTAAATCACTGCAGGCCCAGGTTGATACCCAGATCAAAGGTAAGCTGGATATCCTGCTGACCAACGGGATCACCATTGCCCATAATGCCAAGGCGGTCGAGGCGCTGCAGAAAAACGACTATACCATTGCCGAGAAAGAGCTGAAGCAGATCATCAAGGAGTTTGAGGTGGCTGATTTCAAGGGGACTGGCTTCCATCTGATCCGGCCTGATATGACCAGCTTCTATCGCAGTTTAATGGACAAGCGCGATGACGACATCTCATTCCGCGAGATGGTCAAGAAGGCAGTGGCAGAAAAAAAGCCGCTCTGGGGTGTTGAGCTGGGCAGGGTAGGGGTCGGCCTGCGCGCCATGGTGCCGATCAACGACGCCTCCGGCAGCATGATTGGCATGGTGGAGACTATTTTCGGGGTGGGTAGTATCAGCCGATTCATGCAGGGGGAAAAGGCGTTTTACATCCTGTTGGTTGATAAAGGGGCGGTTGATGTTGAGTCGTTCAAAAAACAGACCAGTGACGTGGAGATTGGCGGCAAGTACCTGACTGCCAACAAAAAATGGTTTGATGAGGCCACCGTGGCCTTTGCCAAGTCTGCCGATTACGCCACCTTGCTGAAGGATAAGACCCAGCTGAACGATAACTACTTTGTTGCCGCCACTGAAGCCAAGGATATGAACGGCAAGGTCTACGGCCTGCATCTGACCGGCATGACCCGGGCCGAGTATGACAAGCAGATCAAGCCGGTCTTCAGTCTGGCCAACAACCTGCTGATCACCATTGCCGTGATGGGCCTGATTGCCGTGGCCGTGATTATCATGATGCTGAAAAAGGTGGTGGTACAGCCGGTAGGCGCGCTGTCAACCTTCCTGCTGACCCTGGATAATGACCTGACCAAACGTTTTGACCGGCAGAGCAATGATGAGATCGGCCAGGTGGCCGAGAGCGTTAACGCGTTTCTGGCCAACCTGCAGCGGGTGCTGAGCACGGTGGTGCAGGAAAGCGCCCAGGTGGCCACGGCAGCTGCCCAGCTTACCGGTAATGCCTCGAACATTGCCGGCGGGACCGAGGCAGTGGTGGAACAGGCCGGCAGCGTGGCCACGGCCAGCGAAGAGATGGCCGCCACCAGCGCTGATATAGCCAACAACTGCCTGATAGCGGTTGAAGGGGCCCAGAGTGCCAGTGAAGCAGCGGTTGCCGGTTCGGGCGTGGTTTCTTCCACCATTGCCGGTATGGAGCAGATCGCCGAGCGGGTACGCAGTTCAGCCCAGACCGTGCGGACCCTGGGAGAGCGTTCCGATCAGATCGGCGCCATTGCCGGTACCATTGAGGATATTGCCGACCAGANNCATTGAGGCGGCCCGGGCCGGTGAGATGGGACGCGGCTTTGCAGTGGTTGCGGATGAGGTGCGGGCCCTGGCAGAGCGGACCACTAAGGCAACCCGTGAAATCGGCGGCATGATCAAGGCGATCCAGACCGAGACCAAGGCTGCGGTGCAGCAGATGGAGCAGGGGGTCAAGGATGTCGAGCAGGGCACTGAAGATGCCTCCCGTTCCGGCGAGGCCCTGCAAGAGATCCTCTCCCGCATTAACGATGTGACCATGCAGATCAACCAGATCGCCACGGCAGCGGAGGAGCAGACCGCCACCACCGGCGAGATCGCCGGTAATGTCAGCCGGATTAACGATGTGGCGCTGGAGAGTTCACAGTCTGCCCACGAGTCTGCCAAGGCGGCCCAGCAGTTGTCAGGTCTGGCTGAAGAGCTGCAGCGGCAGGTGCGTCAGTTTAGAGTGTAAATAAACAGGGTCAAGGGGCAGGGGTCAAGGGGCAGGGGTCAAGGGTCAAGAAAAGACGGAAAATGTGGTCTTTGCCCCTTGCCCCTGTCTTTTCCGAGGTATGCCATGAAGATAAAATCGCTGTTCATGTCCGGGGCTTTTGCTGTTGCGGTTATTATGGCTCTGATCATTGCTGTCTTCGCCTATATGACGTTGTCGGTCAAGGCCAAGTTTAACGAGATGGTTTACCGTGACGTGGTGGTGTTCGACAATCTGCACATCATGCTTTCCCAGGGGTTACAGGGTGAGCAGGCCCTGCGCAACATCATCATGAACCCCAAGGATGACAAGGCCAAGGCCAACTATGAGAAGGCGGCTAAAGATTTTGAGAAAGCGCTGGAAGATACCAACACCGCAACACTGGTTAAGGGCAAGCTGCCCCTGGACAGTATCGGCAGCAACTGGAAGGCGCTGCAGCCGGTACGGGCCGAGGTGCGCACCCTGGGTGAAGCCGGTGATCTGCCGGGGGCCATCGCCCATCTGAACAGCAAGGAAACCCCCCATTGGCGCGCTCTAAAGGCAGATCTTGAGCAGGCAGTCAAGATCAAACGCAAGGGGTTTGAAGAAAAAAATCAGCAGTTTGCCGCCTGGCTGCAGTACCTGATGTACGGGCTGGGAGGGTTTTTGGTCTGCACGGCAACCGGTATGCTGCTGCTGTTCAAGGTGGCTAACGACCGGGTGCTGAAGCCGATTCAGAACATGGTTAATGTGGCATCGGATCTGGCCCAGGGCGAGGGTGACCTGACCGCCCGTCTGAACCTGAAACGTGCCGATGAGATTGGTGAGGCAGCCGGGTTTATCGACCGCTTTATCGACAAGGTGCAGCAGAGTGTGACAACGGCCAAGGAGACCGCCACCGAGACGGCGGTAGCCAGCCAGGAACTTTCCCATATCTCCTCCAACCTGAGCGGTACGGTGCAGCAGCAGGCACAGATAGTGGCAGAGAGCGGCTCTCTGGCCGACGAGGTGGGGCGTAACCTGGATCTTACCGAAGAGATGGCCATCAACACCACGGAAACCATAGAAAACACCCGTAATGTGATGGTGCAGTTTGCGTCTGACTTGAACACCGCCGGATCGGTCATTATTGGCGAGGCAGAGAAGCAGCGTCAGCTGGCCGCCCAGATGCAGGAGCTGACCGCCAATGCCGGCAAGATTCGCGAGGTACTGGAAATTATCTCAGACATTGCCGATCAGACCAACCTGCTGGCNNCCATTGAGGCGGCCCGGGCCGGTGAAATGGGGCGCGGCTTTGCCGTGGTGGCTGATGAGGTGCGGCAGCTGGCAGCCAAGACCCAGAACTCACTCTTGCAGATCAACCAGAGTGTGACCGGAGTGGTCGGCAACGTAGAGCGTCTGTACGGTGAGACTGAGCTGAGCTCGCAGCGGATGGTGGAAATTGCCGGTTCTACCCGTAGTCTGATCACCACGGCTGGTGATTCAGGTGATAAACTTTCAGCCGCAGTGCAGATTTCTTCTGAACTGGTGCGCAAGAGCACCTTTATTGCCACCCGGACCAAGCAGCTGATGGAGCTGATGTCCGACATGAGCCGGATAGCGGAGCAGAACCGCTCAGTGGCCCGTGAGGTGGAGGAGGTCTCATCAGCCATGGCGGTCAAATCGGACGGTCTGCGTCAGAACCTGAGTCGCTTTAAATGCTAGGAGGCTGTGCCCTGTATTGTTCCTTCTCCCTTCTCGCTCCTCACCACTCCCCCACCTTCTTCCCGGCGGGAGGGAACATTCTGTTGGTGTCTCCGATGGGGCAGGTGGGGGGCATTTATGATTGATATTGCCCTGAAAAGCTATACCGAGCAGCTTTCTGTGCTGTATGTGGAGGATGATCCGGTAAGCGCCGCCATTATCAGCAAGATGCTGGAGCGGATCTTTACCCAGGTGTACGGGGCATCGGACGGGGTTGAGGGGCTGCGGCTGTTTTTGGAACACCGGCCTGATCTGGTGGTGACTGATCTGATGATGCCCAACATGGACGGCATCAGCATGCTGCGCGAGATCCGTACCCATAACCAGAAGGTGCCGGTGGTGCTGATGACCGCCTCACTGGAGCATGCGGATCTGGTTGAGGCGATCAACCTGGGGGTCTCCAAATTTCTGGCCAAACCGATCCGCAACGATGCCCTGCAGCGTGCGCTGGTTGGGGTGACCCGTGAGCTGCATCTTGAGCGGCTTGCCGAAGCTGCACGTAGCCAGGAGGTTGAGCTGTTGCGCTACCGCAACCGCTACCACTCGCTGCAGGAAGAGTTGGCCAAGGCCAAGGAACGGCACATTGTCCGCAATCAGTTTGCCGGGGAGTATCTGCCGGTTGACGGGCAGGGGGGCTGGCTACTGGATCTGCTGCAGCAGCCCCGTGATATCATGTCCGGCGACAGTTATGCGGCTATGATACATACCGATAACCGGATCGTCATCTTCCTGTCCGATGCCATGGGACACGGCCTCTCTGCCGCTGTCACCTCAATGCTGACCACTTCTTTCTTTAATCATTTCTTCAGCAATGCCTGTTGTGCGCCGTATTGCTTTGATACTGCAGTCAAACGCACAATCGGCTTTGCCGCCCAGAACCTGCTGGAGGATGAGGTGTTCAGCTGTCTGCTGCTTGAGCTTAACCCTGTCCAGCAGCGGGCTCGGCTGGTCTGCTGCGGCATGCCGGCTTTGCTGCTGAAGCGAGGGGGGCAGGTGGAACGGTTGCCGGGGGCCAATCCGCCGGTCTGCTCCTTTTCTCCGCCGCTTGTCTTTCAGGAGATTGACCTGCAAGGGGTGAGCGATATCCTGTTGGCGACCGACGGCCTGGGGGATGCGCAGATGCGGACCGGTGGCAGTTACCGGGAGCGGCTGATCAATGATTTCGGCTCCACGGCCACGGCATCCCAGCTGTTTGAGCAGTACGGACTGCACTGTAATGATGATGAAAATGACGACGATATTACGCTGCTTCGTCTGCTTTGCGCAGGGGGAGGGCACAATGCAGCGCAGTACTGTCTGCGGGGGGCGCCGACCTTGCAGGGGATCAGCAGCCTGCAGCATGAAGTGATTCAACAGCTGGAAGCTGCCGGACTGGCCGGTGAACGGCTGGATGCACTGGAACTGGCCTTGAGTGAGGCGTTGCTGAACGCCTTTGAACATGGTTTTCTGCGGATGGGTGAGAACAAGCAACACCTGATGCTTGAAGGTGAGTATGATGACCTGGTGTTGGCGGCATCGCCCCAGGGCGGTGACGAGATCGGGCTGATCCTGACCCTGGTTCCATCAGGCTCGCTGGTGCTGGTCTGGTGCGAGATCAGTGATCCCGGTCCCGGTTTTGATGCAGAGCAGATCAGGAGCCGCCGGGTGGGGGGCAGTGCCCCTTCAGGTCGGGGTATCAGGGTTATGGAGCGTTCGGTTGATCTGGTGCGGCATAGCCCTTCCGGCAACCGGGTGCTGCTGCTGCAGACTTTTCAGGATGAATTGACGAGGAGGAGGAACGAGTATGGAACTTAGCAAGAATGGCACCGAGGTGATCATTACCGGCAACGTCAAGACCATTGACGACAGCATGGCACTACGTGGAGAGATCCAGCAGCTGGTTGAAGGGGGCGCATCAGCCATTACCCTGCGTTTTCAGGATTCCTTTGCCCTGCCTTCGGCGGTAATCGGTTTTTTGATGAAGCTGGTCAACCGCGACAAGGTGCGGCTGACCCTGTTGACCGGTGATCAGCGGCTGTACGCGCTGCTTGATGAACTGCAGCTGCTGGAGACCTTCGGGGTTCGTCAGATCGGCTGATTGCCTTTCCCCTGCATGTCGACGCCTCTGAGCCAGGGTCGTGTTCCCGTTTTGCTGCTGAGTGCCGCTCTGGCACTGGTCGGCACTGCTCTGCTGCACCTGCTGAATCGGGTGCAGCAGAAACAACAGCGGTACAGCTGATCCGTTTACTCGTACCCGGCTGCGTCGGGTACTCCATGCCCGGCTGAAGAACCCCTACCTGACTATCTGGAATACCAACTGTGGCAACAGTACTTTCTTTTTGCATCTGGCACTGCTGCGGTACCAGGAAAGCAGCTGTTGACAGGGTGATCACCCTATATACGGACACTTTCAGGACGTGATATAGAAAAGGCCGCTATACCGGTGCCTAGAGCAAGCGGCTCTCTTTCAACGTAATCCGAACTACACCCTGAAAGGTTCATGGATGAGCCCTCATTCCCATTCAGTTTTTGATCTTGAGCACCTGCGTATTTTCTTTTCCCAGCTTTTTGAAGTTACCGGTGTATCGGTAGAACTGACCGATGCTGACGGCACGCTGCTGGTGCAAAGTGAAAATACTGTGCTCTGTACGGCGTACCTGGCATCAGGTGGCGATGCCGCATCCTGCTGCAGTCGGGATCGCCAGCAGTTGGTCAGCAACGTTACAGAGTGCTTTCAGACCTTTCGTACGGTTTGCCCGTTTGGCTTGAACAATGCTGTGGTTCCTGTGGTTGTTGACGGTTGCTGTCTGGGAACATTACTGTTTGGCAAGGTGTTTCTGGAACCGCCTGATCCTGAACAGTATCGGCAGGTGGCCAGGCGTTACGGGGTTGATGAAGAGACGTTTCTGACAGCGTTGAGGCAGGTGCCGCTGATCACCGAGGAACAGTTTGACGGGGTTGTCAGGCTGGTTAGCAGTGTGGCGCAGATGCTGGCGGCTCAAGGGGTGGATAAGTGCCGAACGGTCCAACACAATCAGTGCCAGGAAGCGCTGCTGCGGCTGTATGCTCAACCGGTTGCCTCGGCAAACGATCTTCTGGACAAAACGCTGGCAGAACTGACCGCCCTTTCCGGCAGCAGCATCGGTTATATCTGCGGCTATGATGAAACATCACAGGTTTTGACGATGTTCAGTTGCACGGACTCGGTACTTGAGGCTCATGGCCTTTCAGCTGCGCCGTTGGTTCTTGAACTGGACAAGGCTGGTCTGTGGGGGGAGGCGGTCCGGCAACGTCGGGGAATTATCAGTAACGAGTACGCAGCAGATACCTCTGATCAGGAAGGATCGGCGGCCCCACCGGCGCTTCTGTGGTACATGAGTCTGCCAGTATTCCACGAAGGGCGGATCGTGGCCCTGGCCGGGGTGGGCAACAAGCCGGGCCGTTACACGTCTGAGGATCTGCGGCAGGCACAGCTGCTGATGGAGGTGTGCTGGACACGATTTGAACGGCTTACATCTCTGGATGAAACCCGTGCGGCACGGCTGTTGGCCGAAGAGTCGCTTAAGCTGAAGACCTATCTGCTAAACAATATCTCCCATGAACTGCGCACCCCGCTGAACGGTATTTTGGGTGGCACTCAATTGCTGGCCTGTTCCGACCTGACTGATGAACAACATGAATATCTGGATATCATCGAGGTCTCGGCTGCCAATGAGCTGATCCTTGTTAATAATCTTCTTGAGTTGGTGAGGATGGAGACCGAGGGGGTGTCTATTGCCGATGAGCGCTTTCCGCTGCATGAGGTCATACGGGATCTGGTCAGGCTCTATCGGGCTGCTGCCCGTGAAAAGAAGCTTGAATTGACGTTTGAGCTGCTGTCTGGTGTGCCGGAGCATGTGAAGGGTGATTTGGTGCGGGTACGCCAGATAGTGGCCTGTCTGCTGGGGAATGCGATTAAATTCACCAGACATGGCGGAGTTTCGGTTCGGCTATCTGCTTTGTCGGCGGATGATCACTGCTGCCTTGTTCGTCTGACAGTGATTGATACCGGTATCGGTATTGCCCCGGAACAGCAGGAAGCTATCTTTGAGTTGATGCATCAGGCCGATGTCTCAAATACCCGCAGCTATGACGGGTTGGGGTTGGGGCTGGCTATCAGCAGCAGACTGGCCAAGGCGTTGGGAGGGAGTATCAAGCTGGAGAGCACGCCGGGCGTTGGCAGCGCCTTTACCCTGGAACTGCCGCTGGAACCGGTGGAGTTTCCTGAATTGACAAGCTCTGATGCCGCTTGTGCGGTGCTGCTGGTAGAGGATGATCCGCTTAGCGCACAGTCAACAGCGGCGCTGCTACGCAAGATAGGCTATGCGGTGCAGATTGCTACAAACGGGTTCGATGCACTCAAACAGTACCAGAGGAAGTCATTCAGCCTGGTGCTGATGGATATCCAGATGCCGGTGATGTGCGGCTTTGAGGCATTGCAGCAGCTCCGTCTGCTTGAACAGGAGTCGGGCAGACCCCGTACGCCGGTTATTGCCCAGACTGCCTATATACGCAGCAACCATCATGAATCACTCATCGGCGCAGGTTTTGACGGTTTTCTGTCAAAGCCGCTCTTGCGGGAAGAACTGAAGGCTGTCATGGAGCGGTGGATCCTCAGGTGACGAAGCAGAAACAGACGTGTAACCACCGAACGGTTTGTGCAGGTTGAAGGACACACCCCTTTGCCGGATGTACGGAGTATCGGTATGCGTTATCTTGCCCCGTTGTTGCTGATACTTTTTGTGTGCTGTATCGGCGTCTTTCCTGTACAGGCCCGTGATCTGGTGTTTGTGCCGCTGCCGCTGGAGCAGCCTGAGGCGGTGATCGCCAGGGCCCGCCCCCTGGCAGCCCTGTTGTCTGCGCGGCTGCAGCAGCCGGTGCAGGTCAGGTACATCCCCAACTATCAGGATATTCTGCAGCAGTTCAAGCGCGGTACCATTGATATTCTGCACTTGGGGGCGCTGCCCTACCTTAAGCTGCTTCAGATGCAGGTCGGGGCCGAACCGTTGGTCGTGGTTAATGAGGCGGATGGAAGCACTGCCTACACCTGTGCCCTGGTGACGGCTTATGACGGACCATCCACCATTGCCCAGCTGCAGGGACCGGTTGCCCTGCCCCAGCCCCTCTCCACCTGCGGCTATCTGACGGCTGCTTACCTGTTTAATCGGCAGGGCAGGGATGTTGAACAGCTCTCCTATACCTATCTGGGGAACCATGATAAGGTTGCCCTGGCCGTGGCCAAGGGGAACTATCAGGTCGGTACCATGAAGACGGCTCTGGCGCTAAAATACGCCAATCTGGGGCTGCGGGTGCTGGCAGAGACGCCGCCTTTCCCCGGTTTTTTGCTGGTTGCCAGCCGCGCTAATCTGCCGCCGAAACGGATAGTTGAGCTGCGCCAGCTGCTGTTGGGGCTGACGGCCCAGGAACGTAACGGGTTGCAGTTTGGCAGGCATGGTTTTTCTCCGGTGGTGGATGCACAGTATCAGCAGCTGGAGCGTTATCAGTTACGGCAAAGGTGAGTCATGCGATGGTTCCGTATCCGACATAAACGTACCCTGGCCGTTGCTTTTGTGTTGTCGCTGCTGACCTGGCTGGCCGGCTTTGCCTATCTGCTGCATGAGCGCAACCTGCAGGAGGAGTTGCAGTTGCAGGGCACAGCCCATGCACAGCAGGTGGTCTGGCAGGCGGTCAGTACGGCCTACAAGGTGGCGATGCAGGGCTATTTTGACGGGCTGCTGGCCCGGCCGGTGGTGCTGGAGTGTATGGCTGCGAGCGGCAGCGATGATCTTAAGCGCCAGGTGGCGGCCCGGGCCCGTCTGTACCGCGAGCTGTCTCCGCTCTATGAGCAGCTGATGCAGCGTAATGTGCGACAGCTGCATTTTCATACCCCTGACAGCCGTTCTTTTCTCCGTTTTCACGCCCCGCACAATTCAGGTGATTCGCTGGTGGCTTCACGCCCTTCGGTGGTGACGGCCAACCGCACCCTGAAGCCGGTCTTTGGCTTTGAAACCGGACGGGTTGTTACCGGTTTCCGCAATGTGTTTCCGATTATTCATCAGGGGCGGCACCTGGGCAGCGTGGAGCTTTCCCAGCCGTTTGAGGCGATCCGCCGCAGTCTCTCCGAGCTTGAACCGCAGAACGAATTCCTGCTGTTGCTGAAAGGATCAGTGCTGCTGCCCAAGCTGCTGGAGGAGCACAAGAAGTGGTACGTCCCTTCGCTGGTTTCGCAGGACTGGCTGGTGGAGGACCCTCTGCGGGAGTTGCCTGACAGCGCCGCACCGCTTAGCTGGGCCACCCAACAGCTCTATGCGCAGCTGGAATCTGCACGGGATTTTCGGCTGTTGCTGGCAAAAGAGCAGCCGGGGGCCGTGGCCCTGCAGCACCAGGGCAGGCTGACTCAAGTGGGGGTGATCCCGCTGCAGGACACGGACGGCACGGTCAGCGCGGTACTGCTCAGTTTTGTACCGGCACCGCAGCTGGCCGAGCTGTATCGTGCCCATACCTTGAATCTGCTCTTTTTTACGGTGCTGGTGCTGTTTGGGGGGACCGCTCTGTTCCTGTTTCTCTACAACCTGCAAACCCGGCTGGAGCAGGAGCAGCAGCTGGGGCTGATCACCGCCAATATCGCCGACGGGGTCTATGTGATGGACAGCCGGGGGCTGATAACCTTTGCCAACCAGCGGGCAGCCGAACTGCTGGGCTATCGTACGGATGAACTGCTGGGGGCTGTTGCCCATGACCTGTTTCATTATCACGACGATTTGGGAGCACTTCCACTGGAACAGTGCCCGATCTATCGGGTGATCAACACCAGGAGACGGTATGAGGGGGAAGAGCAGTTTGTGGACAAGCACAAGCAGCTGCTGACCGTGCAGGTTGCCAGCCAGCCGATGCTGGCCGGTGAGCGGGTGGTTGGTTCAGTTTCGGTCTTTCGGGATGTGAGTGAGCAAAAGCAGCTGGAGGAACAGCTGCGACTCAGCTCCATTACCGATCCCCTGACCGGGGCCTACAATCGCCGGTTTCTGCAGGAAAGCCTGCTGAAGGAGCTGTACCGGGCCGAGCGTCACGATAACCCGTTCAGTCTGGTGATGCTGGATATCGATCATTTCAAGCAGGTGAACGACCGGTTTGGCCATGGTGTCGGTGATCAGGTACTGCAGCACCTGGTGAAGCTGGTGCAGGGACGGATTCGCACCTCAGATCTGCTGGCCCGCTGGGGTGGTGAAGAGTTTATGCTGCTGCTGCCGACAACCCCCGTTGACGCCGCTGCTGTGCTGGCTGAGGAGCTGAGGGCAGCACTGCAGGCCGACCAGCCCGAGGGGGTGGGTATGGTTACGGCCAGCTTCGGGGTAACCGGCTGGGTGCCCGGTGATACGGTTGATCTGATGCAGCAGCGGGTAGACCGGCTGCTGTATCAGGCCAAGGAGTCGGGTAGAAACTGCGTCAAGATCGACTGACCGAACGTTGTGATACCTGATTAACACAAGATTCAGAATCTACCTTTCTCCCTCTAGAGAGAAGGTTGAAACGGAAGATTGACGTTAATCAGGATTGTTTTTTTAGAGAGAGTTGGCCTGGTGATTCTTACCAGGTTTGTGGAGGATAGCATAATGAAGATACCTGGCCGCTGGATTCCGGCCCTCCCCAAAAACCGTAAAAAACTGCTGATCCTGCTGCCGGTCTTTATCCTGGCCTACGCAGTGCTGGTGGTGATCTATCACGAGAACATGGAGTCATATGCGATCAGTGAGGCCAGAAAGACCGCGCTCGATGCACTGCTGAACCATAAGGCGGTGCATAGTTATGTGGCCGGTATCCAGCGCCCGGAAATCTACCGTCTGAAGGCTGAAGGCAAGCTGTATGAAGAGTATTTTTCTTCCAAGGTCATGTCGTTTACCTATATTGCCCGTAACGTGAAAGAGCTGCTGGGCAAGGAACGGGAAAAATCCGGTCTGCCGCCGTTGTACTTCAAGCTTGCAACCGATAACCCCCGTAACCCGATCAATCAGGCTGACCAGTTTGAAAGTGCCCTGCTTGACCGGATGAACCGGGGAGAAATTAAAGAGTTGAGCGAAGTGGTACAGCAGGATGGTGTGCCGACCCTCCATGTTGCCGTACCTGTTGACCGCTCCAGTGCTGCCTGCCTCAAGTGTCATGGCAACCCCAAGGATGCCCCGGCCGAGATGATTGCTCAATACGACGCCGTACGTGGTTTTTTTGAAAGCCCCAATACTATCCGTGCCCTGATCTCAATCCGCGTTCCCCTCAGCCATCCCTTGCAGCATGCTAATCAGGTGGTCTGGATGCTTTCCCTGATCACCCTGCTGGTGCTGACTCTGATCTACGGTCTGATTTACTATTTTGTGCTGCGGATCGATCAGGAACAGCAGGAAGTCATTGCTGCGGGCAAGGCCAAATCAGATTTTCTGGCTACGATGAGCCATGAGATCCGCACTCCGATGAACGGTATCCTGGGGATGGCCCAGTTGTTGCTGCTGCCTGAAGTAAAGGAGGAGGACCGGCGCACCTACGCCCGAACCCTGCTCAATTCAAGTCAGACCTTGCTGACGATCCTGAACGACATCCTTGATGTGTCAAAGATTGAGGCCGGCAAGGTTGAGCTGACGCCGATGGTGTTCTCTCCCGCTCAGCTGATGGACGACATCAGCGGGCTGTTCTCGGAAATGGCAGGCCAGCGCGGTCTGCAGCTGACTGCAATCTGGCAGGGCAGCTCGCAACAGCGGTATCGGGGCGATGCGGTCAGGTTGCGCCAGATGCTTTCCAACCTGGTCAGCAACGCGATCAAGTTTACTGATCAGGGGTCTGTACAGATAAGAGCC
Organism: Geobacter sp. UBA6802; assembly: GCA_002452325.1. Lineage (GTDB taxonomy): Bacteria > Desulfobacterota > Desulfuromonadia > Geobacterales > Pseudopelobacteraceae > Trichlorobacter. The sequence continues at coordinate 33,058 of DKFG01000050.1, read as the reverse complement.
GAGGATATCAGCAGCTCGTCAACAGAGACCATGTTGCAGTTTTCCGTGACCGACACCGGGGTTGGCATTGCCCCGGACAAACTGCCGCTTCTGTTCCAGAGTTTCTCTCAACTGGAAAACACGGCACAAGGGAGGATCGCCGGTACCGGTCTGGGCTTGTCAATCGTACGCAGCCTGGCCGCCATCATGGGGGGTGAGGCCGGTGTCACCAGCAGCGTTGGACAGGGGTCTACCTTCTGGTTCCGTGTCAAGCTGGAACGGGCAGAAGATGCCGCTCCGGACGAGCAGGAACAGAGTCCTGATCTGGAGGCTTGTCTTGTTGAGCACGCCCTTGCCGACAACCGCTTTCTGGTGGTGGACGACAACTCAGTCAATCGGATGCTGCTTGAGGTGATGCTCTCACGTTTTGACGGTCAGGTGACCAGCGTGGAGGATGGCCGCAAGGCTGTTGAGGCCGTTACCGCAGGGACCCGTTTTGATCTGGTGTTTATGGATTGTCAGATGCCGATCATGGACGGCTTTGAGGCAACGGAAAAGATCAGACAGTGGGAGCGTGAAACCGGCGCCCCACGATTGCCGATCATTGCCCTGACCGCCGGTGTGCTTGAGACGGAACGACAGCACTGCATTGATGTTGGCATGGATGCCTTTCTGGCAAAACCGGTCAGTTTTAAGACCCTGACTGCAACAGTTGCCCACTGGATGACTGAGCGCAAGAAATAACGGATTGGAGTACCGGCCTTTGTCGGGGGCTCACAACTCAGGCCGCGTGGCATGAGTTGCTGCTGACATTGGCTGCAGAAGATTGCGCTGGCGGCCTGCTCAGTGTATCCTGCGCTATCTTTGTGTAGCGGGGGAGTGCCGATACCATGCAAACACCGTTGATCATCATGCTTGCTGTCGGACTGCTGCTGGGGTTTGGGGCAGGTTATGTGATGCACCGCTCTGATTATTGCGTTGCCGGTATGTTTCGTGATCTGTTTCTGTTTCGCCGCACGCTGCTGCTGAAGACGCTGGTGCTGCTGGTGGGGCTTTCTCTGGTGCTGTTTGAGCTGGTCCGTCTCTCCGGCCTGGTTACTGTTCCTTTTCCGTTTTTTGGCCCCCCATCCGGTGTTAACCTGGTGGGGGGCTTTCTGTTTGGCATCGGTATGGTGCTGGCAGGTGGCTGTGTGGTCGGCACCCTCTACAAGCTGGGGGCAGGCCGTTTTCCCAGTCTGCTGGCTCTGGTCGGCCTGATTGTCGGCAGCACGCTCTATGCCTTTATCCATCCTGCCTGGGCTGCTTTTTCCCGCATGTTTGCACTGCCCACCAAGGCTGTTACCCTGCCGCAGTTGTTGAGCCTGCCGCCCTGGTTGCTGACCATCCCCACCGGCTGTCTGCTGCTGGGGTGTGTTGTTGTATGGTTCAGGCAGGGTACGCTGAGACAGAACGGTGTGGTGGACGGCTATCTGCAGCCGTGGCAGGCAGCGCTGTGGTTGGCCCTGATCGGTACGGTTTCGGTGCTGGTGCTGGGGATGCCGATGGGGATAACCACCTCGTACAGTAAGGCGGGTGCTGTGGCGCTGCAGGCGTTTTCACCGGAGCTGGTGGCCGGAATACCCTATTTTCAGCTGCAGCCGCTCAACTATCTGCCGCCGCTGGGGGGAGGACCACTGACCGGCGGGCCGGGACCGGCCCTTGACGGGGTGGCGCTGGTGCAGTTTCCGCTGATTATCGGTATCGCTGCAGGTTCGGCCCTTTCTGCGCTGCTGCTGGGTGAATGGCGTATGCATCTGCGTCTGCCCTGGCGTCAGGTGGTGTCGGCCCTGCTGGGTGGGCTGCTGATGGGGCTGGCATCGCGTATGGCACCGGCCTGCAATATCTGGCATCTGTTTGGCGGTCTGCCGATTTTGGCTATGCAGAGCCTGCTGTTTCTGGCAGGATTGCTGCCCGGTGCCTGGCTGGGCGGCCTGCTGCTGAACCGACTGGTGATGCCCGCTGTTGCCGAGTAAAGGAGTTGTTTATGTCTTCAACATCATGCAAACAGGTTGATCTGCGCGGCCAGATTTGTCCTTCGACCCTGTTGATTGCCCTGCGGGAGGTAAACAGCCACAAAGAGCTGTTACGGTCAGGCGAGGGCTGTCTGGTGTTTCTGTCGGACAATCGCAGTTCAGTGACCCATATCAGTGATGCAGTGAGCAGTATGGGGTATCGGGTTGAGGTGAATAAGGAGGAAGGACACTATCGTGTTGCAATCTGCGGAGCGTAATACCATGACCACAGAACAGCGGTTGGCAGCAGCTGAAGCGTGCAATCAGGAGCTGATCAGCTACATTCGCGCCAAGACTAACCGGTTGCTGGAGGTGATGGGGACCGTACCGCTGAACGCAGAGGAGCTTGATGATGCCAGCTTGCTGGCAGTGGATCCGATCGGAATTGTGACCGATTCCTTTGAGCAGGTGCTGGAGCATCTGCATAAGACCAACCATGATCTTTCCGCCACCCGTGATGAACTGCAGGCGATCTTTGATTCGGCAGGGGGCGGCATTGTGGTGGTGGATGATGCCACAAAGGTGGTGGCCTTTAACTCTTACAGCCAGTGGGCCCTGTTTGCCGGAGAACGGCAGGTGATTGGCCAGTGTCTGCGCAGCCTGATCTGCGGCCATGAGCAGGAAGAGTGCATCCTTGACCAGATCATGGCAACCCAGCGGCGGGTGGAACAGAGTGATTTTGTGCATGATGGTCGCCACTACCACCTGGTGGGGACACCGTTGAAGAATGCCGAGGGCAGGGTTCACCGGATGGTGCTGCTGTATACCGATATTACCGAGCGGCGCGCCGCAGCGGAGGAGATTGAGCGTCTGGCCTTTTTTGACAGCCTGACCGGCCTGCCCAACCGGGTGCTGCTGAAGGACCGTTTGACCCAGATGTTGACCAGGGCCGGTCGCTATAACGAGATGGTGGCGATCCTGTTTATTGACCTTGACCGTTTCAAGGAGGTGAACGATACCCTGGGGCACAGCGTGGGGGATCTATTGCTGCAGGTGGTGGCCGAACGTTTGACGGCCTGCCTGCGCAGCTGCGATAGCGTGGCACGGCTGGGTGGGGATGAGTTTGTGGTGCTGCTGCCGGGAATTACCAACCGAGAGTGCGTAGAAGAGATTGCCGACAAGTTGCTTAAAGATTTATCACGACCGATGGAGCTGGATGGCCGCGAGGTGTTTACCAGCGGCAGCATCGGTATCTCGCTCTGGCCAGTTGATGGTGATACGGTCGGCACCCTGTTTAAGAATGCCGATACTGCCATGTATTTTGCCAAGGAGCAGGGGAAGAATACCTACCGTTTCTATACGCCGGAGATGCATGCTACCTCCCTTGAACAGCTGACCTTGAGCAGCGACCTGCGCTATGCCCTTGAGCGGGGTGAACTGCACCTCTGCTATCAGCCCCAGGTCAGTTTCAAATCAGGTGGTATGGTGGGGGTTGAGGCGCTGTTGCGCTGGGTGCATCCCTGCCTTGGCATGATTTCGCCCGAGCGTTTTGTGCCGTTGGCTGAGGATACCGGGCAGATTGTGTTGATTGGCGCCTGGGTACTGCAGGAGGCCTGTCGTCAGGGGGCGCAGTGGATTGCTGCAGGTCTGCCACCACTGCGGATGGCCGTTAATATATCGGCCAAACAGTTCCGGGAGGCTGACTTTGCCGAAACCGTCCGGGCTGTGCTGGAACAGACCGGGCTGCCGCCCCACCTGCTGGAGCTGGA
>DKFG01000050.1:27186-29237 GCA_002452325.1 Geobacter sp. UBA6802 | reverse complement strand
CTGAAGCATTTTCCCCTGGATCGGCTCAAGATCGATAAATCCTTTGTGCAGGAGATCGCCGAGACATCCGGCGATGCTGCCGCCATTGTGGAGGCGGTGGTGGCAATGGGGCACAGTCTGAAGCTGTCCGTTATTGCAGAAGGGGTTGAACAGCAGGATCAGGTTGAGTTTTTGCATCACCGCAAGTGTGACGAACTGCAGGGGTATTTCTTCAGTCGCCCCTTGACGGCCGAGGCCTTGGAAGAACTGCTGCGCAAAGGGCTGGACAATCCGGAGTTCTGTCTGTACCACTACCGTTGATCCCCCAAAAAAGCGTTTCACGCAACGGCGCAACGACGCAACGAAATAGAAACGGCTTCAACTCTGTTGCTCTGTTGCTCTGTTGCTCTGTTGCTCTGTTGCTCTGTGTTTCAAAATGCTTTTGGGGGCTTATGGACCCTTTCCCGCAGCTGGGCGGCCCGCAACAACCATAACCCGCTGACCGGCTGTGTTGCCAACCCCGGCAGCAGATGCAGCAGCACTTGATCCGCCTCCCGCAACCAGCGTTCCTCCCCGGTTACTGTTGCCAGCAGTACCAGATCCAGCGCCAGTGTCGACGCCCCGGACGGAATCACGCCGTCATGACAGTCCAGCAGGCAGAGCGGCAGCGGTTGCTGATCATTGCCGCTGGTCACCAGGCGGCTATCTGGCTGCCTGAACAGCTGCAGAGCCTCATCACAGAGCCGTGCCGCCTGCTGCAGGTGATGGGCTGTACCGGTGGCTTGATGCAGTTCCAGCAGCCCCCATGCCAGAAACCCGTAATCTTCCAGAAAGGCCGGTATGGTCGAGGGGCTGCCGTGGCACCAGCTGCGCAGCAGCCGCCCATCAGCGCGGGTAAGGTTGGCAATGATGAACGCTGCTGCCTGTTCAGCTGTCTCCCGCCACCTCTGATTGCCGGTTAAGGCAGCGCCCCGCGCCAGGGCTGCGATGGTCAGGCCGTTCCAGCCGGCCAGGATCTTGATGTCCCGCAGCGGTTGCGGTCGTTTATTGCGGACGGCCAGCAGTTGCTGTTGCAGCTCCTGCAGGTTGGCTGGTGGCGGGCTGTCCGGCATTGCCTGAAACAGCACATGTTCACTGGTCCCTTCAAAATTCCCCTTGCCGGTTACCCCGTACCATGCACAAAAGACTGCGGCGTCGTCACCCAGCACCTGCTCAATCTCGGCCTTGTGCCAGACATAGCAGGCCCCTTCGCGCCCTTCAGAGTCGGCATCCAGCCCGCAGTAAAAGCCGCCTTCCGGTGCGGTCAGTTCTGTGAGTACAAAGTTCAGCAGGTTATCGGCCATTTCCAGGTACGTGTTTTCACGGGTCAGCTCGTAGGCCTGCAGGGCGCTGTAGGCCACCAGGGCCTGATCGTAGAGCATCTTTTCAAAATGGGGCACCAGCCACTGGCGGTCGGTGCTGTAGCGATGGATGCCCCCTGCCAACTGGTCCCAGATGCCGCCCTGTTGCATTGCCTTAAGCGTATCAAGCGCCATCTTCTGTGCTGCTGCGTCAGGCTGGTTCAACAGGAACAGCAGGTAGGGGGGCATCGGGAACTTGGGGGCGCTGCCAAAGCCGTGATACTGCGGGTCGTAAATCCGCTGCAGGGTGGCTGTTGCCTGATTTGCCAGCAGGTTTACATCCGTTGCTGTTTTGTCGTCAGGATGGGCAGCCATCTGCCGGAGTGCCTCAATGAGGCTGGTGGCATTGCGCTCCACCGCATCCGGTTTGTGCTGCCATACCTGGGCGATGTTTTCCAGCAGCTCCAGAAAACCGGGCATGCCGCGACGCGGTTCTTTGGGCAGGTAGGTCAGGGCATAAAACGGGGTGCCGTCTGGTTTGAGAAAACAGTTGAGGGGCCAGCCACCACTGCCGGTCATGGTCTGGCAGGCAGCCATGCAGAACTCATCCAGATCAGGCCGTTCCTCACGATCCACCTTGACTGGCACAAAGGCGTGGTTGAGGATGTCGGCCACCTCCTCATCTTCAAAGGATTCATGGGCCATGACATGGCACCAGTGGCAGGTGGCATA
>DKFG01000050.1:26790-27143 GCA_002452325.1 Geobacter sp. UBA6802 | reverse complement strand
TGCGGCTGTGCTGCAGCAGGTAGGGAGAACGGGAGAAGATCAGGCGGTTGAACTCCGGGCCGCCATCAGGTGGCAGGGTGGAGCGGTCAAGGGCCAGTAGAGTGTGCATTTCCTGGTTGGTCATGGTTTGCCTCCGATGGATAAAACACTTGCTCCGTATACAGCCGGATAGTACTCTTTGACCTACCTCTGCTGCAAGGAGTCTTCTACCATGTTTGACTACAGCGAACGACCTGATCTTGCCCCCTACGCCTGCACCAGCGCTGCCTCCAAAGGGCGCAAGCACCCTGAAGATTCTGACGACCCCCGCCCGGTGTTTGAACGTGATCGTGACCGGATTATCCATTGCGCCG
>DKFG01000050.1:2447-26782 GCA_002452325.1 Geobacter sp. UBA6802 | reverse complement strand
GATTATTACCGCACCCGCCTGACCCACTCGCTGGAGGTGGCCCAGATCGGCACGGCCATTGCCCGGCGTCTGCGGCTGAATGGGGATCTGACCGAGGCGTTGGCCCTGGCCCATGATCTTGGCCACACCCCCTTTGGCCATACTGGTGAAGAGGTGCTGAACCAGCTGATGCAGGGCTATGGCGGATTTGAGCACAATTACCAGTCGTTCCGGGTGGTGAATGAACTTGAAGAGCGCTATGCCGGGTTTGACGGTCTGAACCTCTCCTGGGAGGTGCGGGAAGGGATTTTAAAACACTCCTCGCCCCATGATATGCCCACCAGAATTCTGGATGAGTTCCTGCCCGGTACAGTCTCCTCCATTGAAGGCCAGTTGATCAACTATGCCGATGAGATCGCCTATAACAACCATGATATTGATGACGGCATTAAATCCGGCTACCTGACCCTGGAGCAGCTAAAGGAAGTTGATGTGTGGCAACGGATGGCCGACCGGGTGCGGGAACGCTACCCGGCCATTGATGACAAGCGGCTGGTGGCCCGCACGGTTAGTGCCCTGATCGGTATGCAGATCACGGATATCTGTGAAACCACCTGGGCCAATATCCAGCAGTACAACATTACCAGCCTGGATGACCTGCGCCGGGTCAACCGGGTGCTGGTGCATTTCAGCCCCCAGGTGGAACAGGAGAACATGGCTCTGAAGAAGTTTCTGAAAGAGAAGCTGTACCGGCATCACAAGGTGGACAAGATGCGGGTCAAGGCCGAGCATGTCTTGAGCAAGCTGTTTGAAACCTATCTGAAGCGGCCCAACCTGCTGCCCCCAAAATACCACCGTCGGATAGAACAGAACGGGGTGGAGCGTACCGTGGCCGATTATCTGGCCGGTATGACGGATAGGTATGCGTTGGATGATTACAAGACGCTTTTTGAGACGTTTGAGCGGGTGTAATTGGCGACGACATATTCGGGCGATACCTGCGTTTACTCGTCGGTGTCTCCTCGACGTACTACAGAGTACGCCTGCGTCGCCCCCTCCTCGTCGCCTTGGTCTCATCCCGAATCTGCCGCCGCTGGCCTGAACGAAAAGCTCCACATTTCCTGAAAAGACGTTTTTGGTGATTGAGTAATTTTGCTCAATGATTGAGTAATTTTACTTGAGCTTTGTTTTGTGTAGTGGTATTAGCTGGTTATGGACTACAATCGCCCGCTCTTCGCATCGCTGACAGCCGTACTTTCCCGTCCCACACCGGTTATTCATGTCATGATCGGGCCACGGCAGGTGGGTAAGACCACCATTGCCCGTCAAATTCAGGAAGCTATTGATATAAAAAGCCTTTATTCGACAGCTGATAGCCCGGTTCCTGTTGATTATAACTGGATTGAAACCCAATGGCGTCGGGCAGTCAGTGACGCAACGATTGCGGGGGCACCGGTACTGCTCGTGCTCGACGAGGTGCAGAAGGCACGGGGGTGGAGTGAAACCCTCAAGCTGTTGTGGGATAACCGACACACCGGCCCGGAAATCCGTCTGTTGATTCTCGGATCGTCGGCGCTGATGATGCAGGAAGGGCTGACTGAAAGCCTGGCCGGGCGCTTTTTCATGCATCGCTGCACCCATTGGGGCTATGCAGAATGCCGGGAAGCCTTTGGCTGGAGTCTTCAACAGTGGATTTACTTCGGCGGGTATCCCGGAGCAGCCGCATTTATGGAACCGGAGAGCGACTGGAAACGCTACGTTACGGATTCCTTGATTGAAACGGTCCTGGCCCGCGATGTTCTCCAGATGTCCCGAATCACCAAGCCGGTGCTGCTGCGTCACCTTTTTGCCCTGGCTGCCACTCTTCCCGCTCAGATGGTTTCTTACACCAAGATGCTTGGTCAGCTCCACGACGCCGGCAATACCACAACGTTGGCCCACTATCTAAAGTTGCTTGAGGCAGCATTTCTTCTTAGCGGATTGGAGCTTTTCTCCCAGGGGATTCAACGCAAACGGGGAAGCAGTCCAAAGCTGGTACTCTGGAACAATGCGCTGGTAAATGCCCTCTCGGTGCGGACCTATGCGGATGCGCTGGCAGACACGATCTGGTGGGGTCGGCTGGTTGAAAATGCGGTGGGCGCCCACTTGTGTAATAGCCTGAATTCAGTAGAATACGGCATTACCTACTGGCGCGACGGCGATCATGAAGTTGATTTTGTCGTCACGCGAGGGATGGATGTATGGGCCATTGAGGTAAAAAGCGGGCGAAGTGGCAGAAATTCCGGCCTTGCCCGCTTCAAACAGCGCTATCCTGCGGCAAAAACATTACTTGTCGGCAGCCAGGGGATCCCACTGGAAGAGTTTTTCAGCCGGGATGCGGCGGCATGGTTGGTGGGGTAGAGGGGAAACGCAGAGCATGTGCTGTCGCGGTGTTTTGAGACCTATGTCAAACGTAATCAACAATGCGCCATTTTTGCCAGATGTTGAGACTTGACCGTTCTGGACTGATTAAACAGTTTTGTCGGATTATTGACTGCATTTATTCGGAATATCTACTTGATTTTTTCGGATTACAGTGTTCTGCCGCTGACCATAACGTAGTATTCCGAGTATTGACATACATGGCGTGGTCATATAGCATACATCATACATAGGGGGTGTGTGTCATGAAACGAACAACCATTTTTGCAGATGAATACCTGTTGGGAGAGGTTAAAAATCTTGCCAGACAAAAGAACAGCAGTGTTGCTGAGGTGGTGCGTGAGGCGCTTGAACGCTATGTAGCTGATAATCGTCTGGCCACCGGTGCATCGCTATCGTTTGTGGGCATTGGTGAAGGCGCTGATAGCACGGTTGCCGAACGGCATGAGGAGCTGTTGTGGCAAAAGTGATATCTCTTGCGCCGGTTGTTGTGGATACCGGTGTCATCTACGCCCTGGCTGACCGTCGTGATGCCTGGCATCAACGTGCCGTTGCCTGGCTCGGCAGTTTCAAAGGGCGTATGGTGGTGCCGGTGACAGTGGTTCCTGAAGCCTGTTATCTGCTGAATACCCATCTGTTTCCCGATGCAGAGGCCGCCTTTGTCAGGTCGCTTGCCAATGGTGAGCTGAAGCTTGAACAGGTGGATGAGTCAGATATGACCCGTGCCCTGGAGATTCTGACAGCCTATGCCGATGCTAATATTGGCCTGGTGGATGCTACAGTGGTTGCCGTTGCCGAGCGCTTGAAAGCCAGTACGGTGCTTACCACTGACCGGCGGCATTTCTCTTTGATTCGTCCGAAACATAGAGAGCGGTTTCTGTTGGCACCGGAGTGATGTGGGTTAGGAGAGGGCGGCAGTTGAGGTGTCTTGCTTCGAATAAATGTTTCATATGGGAAGATCACCGGTTCACGGGCGTGTACGGGTGAACAGGTCAATAAAAAACTCTACGGTGGCGGAGGGGATCATGTCCCATGATTTGATGACAAAATGTGAGCAGAGGTGCCTATTCAAAATTAATGATGAGAAAATTTGGAAATGGGTAGAGGTCGAAGTTTCCGCATTAACTAGCGGAGAACAGACCAATATTAGGTGCGTTCATTGTCATGGCCGCGTCAGAGTCCACAAGCAAAATGTTCAGCATGGCCCAAAAGATCATGTCGAACATCGAGTAAAGCGGGATTCAGAGAATTGTAAAGGTGGGCACTATTTCAAAGGTGAGCACAAGATGTCTCAGGAACCCGTTAATTAGCTTCAGTGCAAGTAGGTGCATAACCAGGAGGCTTGCACACAGCCGCTGATGGAGGGTGGATTACGGTTCAGAAAGGCGAGTTTCAATGTCCATATGCCCATGCAAAACACGGACAATCTCGATAGTATCGGCAGGTGTTTGGCGGTAAAAAATCAGATGGCTGCCAGCAGGCAATTTGCGGTAGCCAATGCAGATATCGCTGCAATCCTTCCCTTTAAGCGGGTTGACAGCCAACTGATGAAATGAAACATCCAGCATTTGCAGGTACAAATCACGCTGCTCACGCCCCCAGCGGTTTTGTGTGAATCTGGCGATCTCTTTCAGATCAGCTTTCGCCATGTTGGTTATGGTAAAAGAAGGCATCAGTTGCAATTTTCGCTGTCAAGTTCTGCAAGCAGGCCTGTAAGCGAATAATCAGCGGTGCCGCTTTCTTCTCCCTCAACCAGCGAACGGCGCAACAAAGACAACCTGGTTTCCCGTTCTTCCAACAGCCGCAGACCGGCCCGGATTGTCTCACTTGCCGAACCGAAACGGCCTTGGGCAACCTGCTGAGAAATGAAGTTTTCGTAGTGTTTGCCAAGGGTTACACTGGTGTTTTTTTGCATGAGAGTACCTCTGTCAATGCCATTATGACACCACGCTATAATATTTATTGGTATTGGTCAAGGACTGGAATTATATTCAAGAACACCTGAATCTGACAAAAACAGCAGTTACCCATACAAACTTAATGGAGTTTTCCATGACCACCCAGGATATCCGCTGGCAGCAACGTTTCAGTAACTACCGCAAAGCTCTTGTACAACTGACCGAGGCGGTGGAGTTGAGCAGGCAGCGCCCGCTGTCCAGGCTGGAGCAGCAAGGGCTGATTCAAGGTTTTGAGTTTGTTCATGAACTTGCCTGGAATGTCTGTAAGGATTTCTTTGAGTACCAAGGTACTACGTCCATTACCGGTTCGCGTGACGCCACCCGCGAGGCGTTCAAGCGGGGACTGATTGAGGATGGCGAGGGCTGGATGGAGATGATTGTCAGCCGTAACAAATCTTCCCATACTTACAATGAAGACACTGCTACCGAGATTGTCGGCAAGATACTCTCGTGCTATTTCGACCTTTTCGTAACTTTTGAGGCAAAATTGCAGGAGTTACAGGATGTCGGCTGAAAACATCCTTCGATTTGGACTTACAGAAGGGGTGATCTCCAGGATTACCAGCGTGTTTTCCGACGTGCCGGAGATTGAGCAGGTGATACTCTACGGCTCCCGCGCCAAGGGTACCTTCCGCAACGGCTCGGATATTGACCTGACCATCAAGGGTGATGCGGTTACCCATGCTTGCTTGCTACAGATAGAAAACCGGTTGGATGACCTGCTGTTGCCCTATACGATTGATCTTTCCCTGCTGCACCAGATAAGCAATCCTGACCTGCTGGAACATATCAGGCGGGTTGGGGTTGTCTTTTACCAAAGAAAGCCTGTGCCATGAAACCATCACCCACCCACAACCGCCACGATTTTTTCGCCTTTCTGGCCCNNACCGCTGGGGGCTGATGCGCAACACTCAGCCGGAGAACATCAAAGAGCATTCCCTGGATGTGGCTATGCTGGCCCACGCCCTGGCTGTGATCCGCAATACCTTTTATGGCGGTACGCTTGACCCCAACCAGGCGGCCATGTACGGCATTTTTCACGATGCCAGCGAGATTTTTACCGGTGATATGCCGACGCCGGTGAAGCACTTTAACCCCAATTTCAAAAGATCGTTCCACCAGCTTGAAGACCGTGCCCGCAGGAAGCTGTTGGCCATGCTGCCGCCGGAGTTGTCACAGGTGTATGAACCGCTGTTCTTCTTTGAGGAGCAGGATCAGGAGTATCAGCCGATCATCAAGGCAGCCGACAAGATCGCGGCCCTGATCAAGTGCATAGAAGAAGAAAAGTCCGGTAACCTTGAGTTCAAGCGGGCAGGCCAGGAGCATCTGGAAAGCCTGCGGAAAAGCCCGTTGCCGGAGGTGATCTACTTCCTTGATCACTTCCTGCCGGGCTACCGCCTGTCATTGGATGAGCTGCATCTGGGGTAGGGGAGGCTGGTATGAAGGACCACAAGATTGATCTGCGCAAGACTGAATCCCGACTGTTTCAGGTGGCAGCCGAGTTGCTGGCCACGGCCCATGATCAAAAGGGGCTGACAGCGGTTATGTCTGCCTTTGTTGATAGTGTTGAGGAGCTGGCTGGTCATCGTGAGGTGGCCTGCCGGGCCGGTTGCTCCCACTGCTGCGTTTTGAACGTGGCGGTGCTGCTGCCTGAAGCGGCGGTGATTGCGGCCTGGCTTGAAATGCGGACCCCCGAGGGAGATCGGGAGCTGTTGCTGGATCAACTGCGGAAGCAGGCGGTGCGGGTGCGCTGGATGGAGGATAGTGAGCGGATTCACCGCAGTACCGTCTGCCCCTTTCTGGATCAGGCCGGTCGTTGCGGCGTTTATCCGGTGAGGCCGCTGGTTTGTCGCGGTGTTACCTCGCTGGATCAGGCAGCCTGTCGCGAGGTGCTGGATCCGTCGGTCTTTGACAGCAGTTTTGCCGTACCAATGGATACGACCCGCAAGCTGGTGATTGATACAGCCTTTTGTGCCCTGGCGCACGCGCTGGACCAACAGAAGATCATGAGCCGCAGTATTGAGCTGAGCGCCGGGGTTTCGATTTTTCTGGGCAGGCCTGATCTGGTACGGTCGCTACTACTGGGGGAGATCTTGCCTGAAAGCCTGTGGGAGTAGCAGGGCTTGCATCATCGCCCAAGTGCGGTACAGTGAGTGCAAACAGGTGAGAGGGGCAGTGATGAAGATTCCTCGGATGTTACAGGAAGGGTGGCTGGTGGGGATGCTGGTCACCGTGATGCTGGCGCTGGCGGTGCTGCTGAACTGGTATCCGTTGCAGTTGCTGGAGTACAAACTGTATGACCTGCGGGCCGGGCTGCGGGCCAAGAAGCCCCAGTCTCCGGTGGTGTTGGTGGCCATAGACGATGGCAGCATCGAACGGTTGGGGCGCTGGCCCTGGCCACGGGGCTATATGGCCGAGCTTTTGGCTCAGCTTGCCGAGTATCAGCCGGCGCTGATCGGCACCAATATCCTCTACACCGAGGCAGACCATAATTCAGGCCTTGAGGAGATGAAGGCGCTGCAGGAAACCGTGGCCAGCCTGGGGGGCAGCGCTGTAGTGCTTGAGGCGATCAATCAGTCTGCCCAGCGCCTGGATAACGATGCCCTGCTGACCCAGGCCCTGTCCGGCACCGGCACCGTGATGCTGCCGCTCTTTTTTACCCTTGGGGAACAGGCCTCCAACCCAGACCCCAATCTGGCGGCCTACCTGAAAAAATCCTCCGTGCCGTACGCCGGTTCTGTCCGGCTCCTGCAAGGCAGCGAGCTGACCGCCCCGATTCCTCCCTTTGCCGGGCAGGCCCGTGCCCTGGGGCATATCAACATTGAGCCGGACCGTGATGGTACCGTGCGCCGTGAACCGTTGGCGATTCAGTACCAGGGGCGGCTGTTCCCATCGTTTGCCCTGCAGGCAGCCTTGCAGTATCTGCGTATCAACCCCCAAGAGCTGAAGATCGATACCGGTACCCTGAGCGCCGGAAAGCTGAAGGTGGCGGTTGATGAGCGGGCCCGGATGCTGATCAGTTACAGCGGCGGGTTTGGCAGCTTTCCCACCTACTCCTTTTTTGACGTGGCTTCAGGCGCGGTGTGGCCTGAGCAGTTTAAGGGCAAGATCGTGCTGATCGGTCCGGTGGCTACCGGTATTGCCGGGTTTACGGTTACGCCGCTGCAATCCACCTATCCAGCCATTGAGATGATGGCCACGGTTCTTGAAAACCTGCTCAACAATAATCATATCGCACGACCGGCCTGGTTTCGCTGGGTGGAACTGGGGGCCATGCTGCTGTTCGGGCTGTTTCTGGCTCTGGCCATGCCGCGTCTGAAGGCCGGCATCAGTGCCGCCATTGCCCTGGCCCTGTTGCTGCTCTGGAATGGCGCTGCAGTCTGGCTGTTCATGGGGCAGGGGCTCTGGCTGGGGATGGTGGGGCCGACCCTGGTGCTGGCCATCGGCTATACCGCCCAGGTCTCGCTGCGCTACATGGTGACCGAACGGCGTAACGAGCTGGTGGAGAGTGACAGCATCGAGACCAACAAGATGCTGGGGCTCTCGTTTCAGGGCCAGGGGCTGCTGGATCTGGCCTTTGAAAAGTTTCGCAAATGCCCGATTGAAGATGAGACAGTCAAGGATCTGCTCTACAACTTGGCCCTTGATTTTGAGCGCAAGCGGATGTTCAACAAATCCGGCGCAGTCTACGAGCATATCCTGACCGCTGGTGATTACAAGGATATCAGGGAGAGAATCGCCACCATGAAGGTGGCGGGCGAGACCATGATCTTTGGCGGCAGCGGACGGCGTGAAGGTACCATCATCGCCGGTCCGGGTGGTGTGACGGTCTCGGCCCCCACCATTGGACGTTACGAGATCCAGAAAGAGCTGGGCCGGGGCGCCATGGGGGTGGTCTATCTGGGCAAGGACCCCAAGATCAACCGTCAGGTGGCGATCAAGACCGTGCGGTTTGAAGAGGTGGACCCGGACCTGCTGGAAGAGACCAAGAAGCGGTTCTTCCGTGAGGCCGAGGCAGCCGGTACCCTTAACCATCCCAATATCGTGACGATTTATGATGTTGGCGAAGAGGAGGACCTGGCCTACGTGGCCATGGAGCTGCTGGAAGGCTCTGACCTGACTCCGTACATCAAGAAGGACAAGCTGCTGCCGGTGAAAGATCTGCTGCGGATCATCGGCAGCACGGCCGAAGGCTTGGCCTTTGCCCATGCCAGGGGGATCGTGCATCGCGACATCAAACCGGCCAACATCATGCTGCTGAACGACGGTACGGTCAAGATTGCCGACTTCGGCATCGCCCGTATCTCCACCTCATCCGCTACCCAGACCGGCACGGTGCTGGGTACCCCCAGCTACATGTCGCCGGAGCAGGTGGCCGGTCAGAAGGTGGATGGCCGCTCCGACCTGTTCTCATTGGGGGTAGCCATGTACGAGCTGCTTTGCGGCCAGAAGCCGTTTACCGGTGAGAGCATCGCCGCGCTGATGTACGCCATTGCCAACAAGCCGCCGGTGCTGATCACCCAGATTGATCCGAATGTCCCGCAGTGTTGTGCCTACATCGCCCACCGTCTGATGACCAAGGATCTGGCCAAACGTTATCAGAACGCCAGCGAGGTGGTGGAGCATGTCAAGATGTGTCTGCATAAATTGGGGTGACCTATGCACCTGACCGCCTTTGGACTGACTGACGTGGGCCGGGTACGGCCCCATAATGAGGATGCCATTCTGTTGGAGCCTTCTCTAAACCTGTATGTCGTGGCCGACGGCATGGGGGGGCACAAGGGGGGCGAGTTTGCCAGCCGGATCTGTCTGGATACCCTGAAGGATTACCTGCAGATGGCTGCCAAAGGCCATGCCCCGCTGGTGGGTGAAGCGGTTGCCGGACATTCGGCTGCGGCCAATCTGCTGGGATCGGCAGTGCGCTTTGCCAACCGGGCGGTGTTTGAGGCTGCCTTTGCCAGGCCGGAGTGGCGCGGCATGGGGACCACGGTTGTGGCCATGCTTGTTGAGGGGAGCACTGTATCGATTGCCCATGTGGGGGACAGCCGGGCTTATCTGTTGCGTGGTGGAGTGCTGCGACAGCTGACCCAGGATCATTCCTGGATTGAAGAAAAGGTACGGGCCGGTCTGATGACCAGGGATGAGGCGCTGTTTGCCCAGGGCCGTAACGTGCTGAGCCGGGCGGTTGGCCATGAGGAATCAGTGCTGGTGGATTTGAATGAGTTGAGCCTGCAGCCGGGTGATCGCCTGCTGCTCTGCTCTGATGGCCTGTCCGGCATGGTGGCTGATGAGGAGATTGCTGCCCTGATCAGTGTGGCTGCCTCTCCGGAGACAGCCTGCCAAGAGCTGGTGGCCTGTGCCAATGGCCGGGGCGGACGGGATAATATCTCGGTAATCCTACTGGCTGCTGAAGCTGAAAAAGGACTATTGGGCGGGATGAAGCGTCTGTTTACGAGGGGTTGATCGATTCTACCTGCAGCAGGGTCTGGCCAAGGCCGATCCGGTCTCCTTGCTTCAGTTCCCGTTGGGTAACCGGTTCTCCGTTCAAGGTGGTGCCGTTGGTGCTGTGCAGATCGATCAGTACCAGCCTGCCGTTGACGCACTGAATGGCGGCATGCCGCTTGGAGACCATCGGGTCATTGATGATGATGTCGGCGTCCTTTCTGCCCAGTACACAGGGCAATGCACCGCCCAGAGTGGTGCCTGCCTGATCCCCTTCCAGTACCTGCAGTCTGAGTTGTTCATAATGTGGCAGCGTGAGACTGCCCGGTCCGATAGTTTTATCGGATTCCTCGGCCTCGGCAAAAAGCCGTACCAGCCCTTCCAGCGAAACCGTTGATGAATCCCGCGACTCCATGGTGTTAAGGGTAAGATAGATGGTAGCGTTGACCGGGTGATCCGCCTTTTGGTAGGCATACAGCAGCATCTGCTCATCTACCTGCAGACCGGTCAGGTCATCAAGCGGTTTTTCCGACCAGTAGGCAGCGGTCTTGGTACCGTCCAGGAAGAAGAAGAAATTGTGCCTGCCGTCCCGTTCCAGCACCACCAGGGCATCGGCTGCCTGCTCATGGATCTGCTGTACCATCCCCTCAAGATTGATCAATGGCAGCGGGCCTTTGGCGGCTGGCTCATCCTGGAGAAACACCAACAGGGATTTTAACAGCACCGGGTCGGTTTCATAGAGCGCCAGTGTGCCGGAGTTGTCGCGGATAGATGCCAATTGAGCACAGAGGTTGGTGATGGTCAATTGTGCCGGTTTGTCGTGCACCAGCAGCCCGGCTGCGTAGGGTCGGCCCTGAAAGATGAACAGGAGGTAGAGCCGCTCGCCTGCGGTGATGGCCAGGTAGCCGGTAGCAGGTCTGCTGATGAGCCCCCGCAGTTGCTCCACCAGCAGAGCACGACTGTACGGGGCCGCAGGGGCCAGAGCGGTTGCAATGGGCAGGATCGGAGGTGACATGGCGGCAACTATACACCAGGTCCTGCCGCTGTCAAGTGGCGGGGTTTTACTTGCTCTCTGCCTGTCTTGGGTGCTACTCTGCCGATCCATTACCCTAATGAATGCAGGAGTTGTCTGGTATGCGTTATCTTACGGCCGGTGAATCCCATGGTCCCCAGTTGACCGCCATTATCGAAGGATTGCCTGCGGGCCTTACACTAAGCCCCGAGCTGTTGAATCAACAGCTTGCACGTCGTCAACAGGGCTACGGCCGTGGCGACCGGATGAAGATCGAGCGGGATACGGTTGAGATCCTGTCCGGTGTACGCTGGGGCAAGACCTTGGGGTCACCGGTGACACTGGTTGTAAAGAATCGCGATTGGGAAAACTGGCTGGAGAAGATGTCGCCCCTGGCGGAGCATGAGGGCCTGGCAGAGCCGGTCACCCGCCCTCGTCCCGGCCATGCCGACCTGTGCGGGGCCATGAAGTACGGCCACCGTGATGTGCGCAATATCCTGGAGCGTTCCAGTGCCCGTGAGACAGCGGTTCGGGTTGCTGTGGGGGCAGTGGCGCGGCAGCTGCTGGAAGCGGCAGGGGTGCGCATCGGTGGTCTGGTGACTGAACTGGGGGGGATCAAGGCCGCGTCATCGCTGGAGCCTTATCAGCGCCAGTGGGAACGGGCTGCGGCATCGGAGCTGTTTTGTTACGATCCAGCTGCTGAGGCTGAGATGAAGCGGCTGATTGACCATACCAAGGCTGCCGGAGATACCCTGGGCGGGGTGGTTGAGGTTCAGGTGCTGGGGCTGCCGCCGGGTTTGGGCAGTCATGTGCAGTGGGATCGTAAGCTGGATGCCCGTCTGGCTATGGCGCTGATGAGCATCCAGGCCATCAAGGGGGTTGAGGTGGGGCTGGGGTTTGAAACGGCCCGTCGGCCCGGTTCTCAGGTGCATGACGAGCTCATGTACGATCCGGCCCTGTTGCAGCAAGGGGCTAGCTCGGCCTATACCAGGCCCAGCAACAATGCCGGTGGCCTGGAAGGGGGCATGACCAATGGTGAGCCGCTGATTCTGCGGGCAGCCATGAAGCCGATTCCTACCCTGTACACCCCGCTGCGTTCCGTGGATATCGTGAGCCATCAGCCGTTTGAGGCCTCGGTTGAGCGTTCTGATACCTGTGCGGTACCTGCGGCACTGGTGGTTGCTGAGGCGGTGGTAGCCATGGAGCTGGCCCAGGCGTTGCAGGAGAAGTTTGGCGGCGATGCGCTGGAAGAGCTGCTGCGTAATCGTGATGCCTACCTGGCCGGACTGCGGGAGTTCTGATGGCTCTGCCGATCATCCTGACCGGGCCGATGGGTAGTGGCAAGAGCAGTGTGGGGCGACTGTTGGCTGAGCGGCTTGGCTATGACTTTGTTGATCTTGATGCGCTGCTGGTGGAACAGACTGGTAAGAGCATCAACCGGATCTTTGCTGAAGAGGGGGAGACAGCCTTCCGGGAGCGGGAAACGGAGCTGTTGACCTCGTTGACCGGTCGTGAACGAATGGTGCTTGCAACCGGTGGTGGCGCCGTGATCCGTGAACAGAACCGCAGGCTGCTGCATGCCCTTGGTCTGGTGGCAAACCTGACTGCTGATGTGTCGGAGCTGGCGCAACGTCTGGCCCAGGCCGATGACCGGCCGCTTCTGCAGGGTAAGCAACCGCTGGAAGCACGTATTGCCGGGATCATGGCTGAGCGCGAGCCGTTTTATGCCGATGCCGACATTAGAATTGACACCACCGGGAAAACATTGGAAGATGTCGCCGCTCAACTACTTGTTTTTTACACGGAAAGGTGCTGTACAAAACCGTGAGAACTGTTTCTATTGCGCTTGCTGATCATGCCTACGATATTACCATCGGTGAAGGGCTCCTCTCTGGCATCGGGAACGCCTGCAGTGCGGTCGGGCTGCGGGGTACAGCGGCGGTGGTTACCAACCCCACGGTGGTACCATTGTACGCAGCGACGGTGGTGGATGCGCTGCAGGCAGCCGGTTTTCATCCGGTGATGATTGAGATCCCCGATGGTGAAGAGTTCAAGACGGCAGCCACCCTGCAGCAGGTCTATGACCAGCTGATTGCCGGGGGGCTTGACCGTCATTCTTTTGTTGTGGCCCTGGGAGGCGGCGTGGTGGGGGATCTGGCCGGTTTTGCCGCAGCTACCTATCTGCGCGGCATCCCGTTTGTGCAGGTGCCAACCACACTGCTGGCCCAGGTGGATAGCAGCGTGGGTGGCAAGACCGGTATTGATCATCCCCTGGGCAAGAACCTGATCGGCGCCTTTTATCAGCCCCGGCTGGTGCTATCGGATGTGGGTACGCTGAAGACTTTGTCGGAGCGCCACTACCGGGCCGGGTTGGCTGAGGTGGTCAAGTATGGTGTGGTACTGGATGCTGAGCTGTTTGCCCTGCTGGAGGCCGAGGTTGAGGGGCTGCTGCAGCTGAACCCGCAGCTGCTGGAACGGGTGATTGCCCGCTGCTGCGAGATCAAGGCCTGGGTGGTGGAGCAGGATGAGCGGGAATCGGGCCTGCGGGCAGTGCTGAATTACGGTCATACCCTGGGACATGCCTTTGAGACTCTGGCCGGGTATCACGATCTGTTGCATGGCGAGGCAGTGGCCATCGGCATGGTGATGGCAGCAGGTCTGTCAGTGCGTGAAGGGTACTGCAGCAGCGGTGATGCTACACGGATTGTGCATTTGCTACAGCGGATGGGGTTGCCGACCGTTGCCCCGGCAGTTGAGAAAGAGGCGCTGGTGCAGGCCTTGGCACGTGATAAAAAGAGCCGCTCCGGTACGCTGCAGTACGTCTGCAACCGGGGCATCGGTACACATGTATTTCATCAGGTAACACCGGCCGGACTGGTTGAAGCCTGTGGGACAGGGAGGTAGGCAACATGTCGTCAACGGAGTCCTTCTGGAGCGAGATCAAGGCCTATGAGGAACGGCTGAAGCAGGAGCCGTCCTCGTACTGCTTTGCCCCCCTGGCAGAGGTCTATCTGCGGGCCGGTCTCTTGGATGATGCCCTGTCCACCTCCCGTGCCGGTGTGGCACGGCACCCCGGTTATATTGCCGGCCAGATGGCCCTGGCGCGGGTCTGTCATCAGAAGGGGCTGCCGGATGAGTGCCGTAAAGCGCTGGAGGTGGTGACCGAGGCGGTGCCTGAAAATGCCGAGGCACAACGGATGCTGGCCCAGCTGTACCGTGAGGCCGGACAGGATCGTGCGGCGCTGCAAGCCCTGCAGACCCTGCTTGAGTTCTCGCCTGCCGACATGACCGCACGGGTTGAGTTTGAAGCGCTGCAGCGTCGGTGCGCTGATATGGTTGAGGACGATCTTGAGCTGATTGAGTTTACCGAGGACGATATTATCGAAGAGGAGGCCCTTGAGCCGGTCTTTGCACCGGTCAAGCCGGAGCCGGCTCTTGATGATACCCTGGTTGAGCGGGTGAAGCCGGTGACTGCCGTGATCGACGATCCCTGGTCGATCCTGACGCCGGAGGCCCCGACTGCAGCTGTGTTGTCGGCGGCAGAGCCGGTTGAACCGCCCACGATTGCCTCGGTCTGGTCCCTGCCGGAACCGTCGGCAGCCATCTCCCCCCCGGCTCCTGAACCTGCGCCATCGGACGATGATCTGCAATCGCTCTGGCGTCAGCCGCTTGAGGCGGCAGCAGAATTACAGCCGGTCGAGGATCCCATGGCAACTTCAACCTTGGCTGAGCTCTATGTGAGCCAGGGATTTACTGACAAAGCGATTGAGATCTATCGGACGATACTGGAACGTCAGCCGGACAACCGTGAGGCGGCTGATCGCCTCGCACGGCTTGAGCAGCAGGAAGAGGATACTGCAGCTGCTGAACAGGCTGCGGCGGCTGCAATGGAGCAGTTGGCCCCGTCGGTTGCTCTGCCTGTTCATGGTGAGGCCGACAAGTCGGATGCCGTGGTGATACTGGAAGGATGGCTGGAGAATATCCGGAGGTTGCGCACATGTCACTGAGAGAACTGTTGACCTCAATGCTGGCAGAGGTTGAGGGTGCTTATGCGGTAATGCTGATGGGATATGACTGCATTGCCATTGACGAGGTGCAGCAGGGGCAGGCCGGGTTTGATGTGCAGACCATGGCGGTCGAATACGGCACGGTCATTAAAGAGATTCGCCGTACCGTTGAACTGCTTGGCGCCGGTTCGATGGAAGAGATCGTCATCAGCACCACCGGCTCCCGGATGATTATCCGGGTTCTGAACGATGAGTTCTTTGCCGCATTTATTATGGCAAAGGAGGGTAATCTGGGTAAGGCGCGTTACCAGCTGCGGATGCGAGCCCTGCAACTGGTGGAATCGGTCAGCTGATCATGCGGATTCTGGTACTGCACGGTCCGAACCTGAATCTGCTGGGCAAGCGCGAGCCCGGTATTTACGGCACCCTGTCGCTGGATGATCTCAACGGTGCCTTGGAGGCGCTGGCTGCCGAGTTTGAATGTACCCTCGGGTTCTTTCAGTCAAACAGCGAGGGGGCCCTGATTGATGCCGTACAGCAGGCGCCGGAGCAGTATGACGGTATCCTGATCAACCCGGCGGCGTATACCCACACCAGCATTGCCCTGCGTGATGCCCTTGCTGCCGTAGCCCTTCCCTTTGTTGAAGTCCACCTGTCCAACATCCACCGGCGTGAGCCGTTCAGGCACCACAGTTATTTGGCACCGCTGGCCCTGGGGCAGATCTGCGGTTTCGGGGTTGACAGCTATCTGCTTGGGCTGCGAGCGCTTTTCAATCATATTAAAAATTAGTCTAGGGGCTTTTCTGGAACTTTCTTGCTATAAGAGAATTCGGTTGAGGGGCTGCTTTCAGTTATGCTAAAAAGCAGACGCCAACGACTACGGCGGTTCTTTGACGAATCTGATCTTGACCTGCTGTTGATTGAGCATCAGATCAATCTGCGCTACCTGTCCGGCTTCAGCGGCTCTGAAGGGTCGTTGCTGCTCAGTCCTGAGGGTGGTTGGTTTGTCTGCGATTCCCGTTACACCGTGCAGGCCGACAAAGAGGTGTCCGGCGTTCAGGTGGTTGAACAGTCGCAGCGTCAGGAGGGGATTGCCGAGCTGATCCGTCAGGCAGGGGTCCGACGCATCGGTTTTGAGGCTACCCATACCACGGTCAGTGCCCACCAGGGGATGATGGTTCGGTTGCCTGAGATAACCTTTGTGCCGCTGGGCCAGGAACTGGATGCGATCAGGAGCTGCAAGGATGCACAGGAGCTGCAGCTGCTGGCTGATGTTGCGGCCCTGGCCTCGTCAGCGTTAGAGACGGTGCTGCCGTTGGTACGCCCCGGCATGGTCGAGGCAGACCTGGCTCTGGAGCTTGAGTTCGCCATGCGTCGCAATGGTTCTGAAGGGGCCGGCTTTGATATCATTGTGGCTTCAGGGGTGCGAGGGGCGATGCCCCATGGTCGGGCCTCAAACAAGCGGATTGAGAGCGGTGATCTGGTGACTATCGATTTCGGGGCGGTACAGCAGGGGTATCATTCCGACGAAACCGTGACCGTTGCCGTGGGAGGCGCCAGTCAGCGACAGCAGGAGATCTACCAGGTGGTGCTTGATGCCCACGACCGTGCCATTGCTGCAGTACGACCCAGCATAACCTGCCGTGAGCTGGATGCCGTGGCCCGCGACCATATCCGTGAACAGGGGTTTGGTGAGTATTTTGGTCATGGGCTTGGTCATGGTGTGGGGCTTGCTGTCCATGAAAAGCCGGTTGTCTCACCCCGTAGTGATGCGGTTGTTGAAGAAGGGATGGTGTTTACCATTGAGCCGGGTATCTATATCCCCGGTTTCGGTGGAGTGCGGATAGAGGATACGGTGGCGGTGACTGCAGACGGCTGTCGTCTGCTGACTACAGCCCCAAAGCAGCTACAGATACTTTGAACGAACTGAAGGAGAATGCACATGGATGTGAAAGATTTGAAGCAGCTGATAAAAATGATTACCGAGACCGACATTACCGAGTTTGAGATGGATAATGCCGAAGAGAAGATTGTGATCAAGCGGGGCCAGAAGACCGAGATCGTACAGATGGCCGCAGCCCCTGCCTACATGCCGGCCCCTGCTGTTGCGCCAGCAGCTGCCGCTCCGGTAGCGGCACCGGTCGCAGCGCCGGTGGCCGAGGCAACCGGTGAGACGATCAACTCGCCGATTGTGGGCACCTTCTACCGTGCTGCATCGCCGGAAGCCGCCCCGTTTGTTGAGGAGGGTCAGGTGGTTGAAAAGGGCCAAGTGCTCTGTCTGGTTGAGGCAATGAAACTGTTCAACGAGATTGAGGCCGAGTTCAAGTGCAAGATTGTCAAGGTCTGCGTGGAAAATGCCCAGCCGGTTGAATTCGGTCAGCCGCTGTTTGTTATCCAGAAACTCTAGGAGTCGGCAATGTTTCATAAAATTCTTATCGCCAACCGGGGCGAGATCGCCATTCGGGTCATCAGGGCCTGCAAGGAGTTGGGGATCAAGACCGTGGCGGTGTATTCCACGGCTGATGCCGATTCCCTGCATGTCAAGCTGGCTGATGAGTCGGTCTGCATCGGCCCCCCCCCCAGCAGCCAGAGCTACCTGAATATCAACGCCATCATCAGNNCTGACCGATGCCGAGGCGATCCATCCCGGCTACGGTTTTCTTTCTGAAAACGCTAAGTTTGCCGAAGTCTGCGAGCAGTGTGGTATCACCTTTATTGGTCCCTCTGCTGAAAGCATGCGGGTGATGGGGGACAAGATCTCCGCCCGTCAGGCAGTCATCGAGCACGGGGTGCCGATCCTGCCCGGTACCAAGGAGAGCGTGAAATCAGTGGATGAGGCGGTCAAAATCGCCAAAAAAATCGGTTTTCCGGTGATTATCAAGGCTACGGCCGGTGGTGGTGGTCGCGGCATGAAGATCGTCCACTCCCAGGCCACTCTGTCCAACGCATATGCCACCGCCCGGGCCGAGGCCCAGGCCGGCTTCGGCAATTCGGATGTCTACATAGAGAAATACTGTGTTGAACCGCGCCATGTGGAGATCCAGATTCTGGCTGACAAGCACGGTAACTGCATCCATCTGGGGGAACGGGATTGTTCCATTCAACGCCGCCATCAGAAGATCATTGAAGAGGCGCCTTGTCCGGTGCTGAAGCCTGAAACCCGTGCCGCCATGGGTGAGGCTGCCATCAAGGCTGCCAAGGCGGTTAACTACTCCAGCGTCGGCACAGTTGAATTCCTGCTGGACAAGAGCGGCGAGTNNTTTATGGAGATGAATACCCGTATTCAGGTGGAACATCCGGTGACGGAGATGATCACCGGTGTTGACCTCATTCGCGAGCAGATCCGTTCTGCTGCCGGTTTGCCGCTTCGTTACAAGCAGGAGGATATCAAGATCAATGGTCATGCCATTGAGTGTCGGATCAATGCCGAGGATCCGTTCAAGTTTACTCCGTGCCCCGGCAAGATTACCGCCTATCACCAGCCGGGTGGCCTGGGTGTGCGGGTTGACTCATTTGTCTATGATCAGTACAACGTGGTGCCCCATTATGACTCTATGATCGGCAAGCTGATCGTACATGCCGAGACCCGTGAGGATGCAATCCGCCGTATGGCCCGTGCCCTGGATGAGTACATCATTGAGGGGATCAAGACCACCATCTTCTTCCACAAGCGGATCATGACCAACAAAGACTTTATCGAAGGGAACGTTGATACCTCGTTCCTTGAGCGGATTGTGCTGGAGTAGCCCATGGATTTTCCTGATGAATTAAAATACTCAAAAGAACATGTCTGGTTACGGGTTGAGGGTAATCGGGCCGTGGTGGGGATCACTGATTACGCGCAGCATCTGTTGGGTGTCATAGCTGCTGTTGAACTGCCTGCTGAAGGTGACGAGGCGGATCAGGAGGATTCAATGGGTTCCATTGAGGCCCACAAGACCGTGGCAGAGCTGTATGCGCCGGTCAGCGGTACCGTGCTGGCTGTCAATGATGAAATTTTGGATAATGCCGGTCTGATCAATGATGACCCCTACGACAGCGGCTGGCTGGTTGAACTGGAACTGCTTGACCGCGATGAGTTGAAGTCGTTGATGTCGGCTGACGAGTATGCCGACTATGTTGCTGAGGACGATATTTGAAAGCTGTGGATAAGATGTGGTATAAGGGCGGGATGGAAATCCCGCCCTTGCTTTTTGTGGGCCAGAATGAGGTGCTGCTGTGAAACGATCTCTGCTGTTGCTTGCGCTGCTCCTGCTGCCTGCTGCAGTCGATGCTGAAACCATCAGGCTGTCGCTTACTGATGCCATTGCCCGTGCGGTTGAGAAGAACCTCGACCTGCAGGTGGAGCGTTATAACCCAGCGCAACAGGAGGCTGAGTATCAGAAGAGCAGGGGAATCTATAACCCGCTTATCACGTTCTTAACCAACTACAATGATAGCTCCAGCTATTCTGCCTCCCTTGCCGATAACCGGTACTGGACCCGTACTACCCAGCTGAATGCCGGTGTGAGCCAGCTGTTTGCCAGCGGCGCCACGGCAAGCCTCGGGTTTAACAATACCTATCAAAGCTCTGATCAGGGCAGTATGGGTATCGGTATGTCCAATTACTGGCAGTCAAGCCTGGGGGTGAACATTAGTCAGCCGTTGTTGAAGAACTTTGGACGTGAGGCAACCGAGCTGAACATTGATGTGGCCCGTCTTGGCAAATATGTCTCGCTGGAGAAGCTGCAGGGCAAGCTGATCAGTACCGTTGCAACGGTGCGGAACGAGTATTTCAAGCTTTACAGCCTGCGGGAGGAGCTTGAGGTCCGTAAGGTCTCGCTGGATCTGGCCCGTCGTGTGCTGCAGGAGACCCAGGCCAGAGTGAAGGCCGGGGTGATGCCGGCCATGGAGATCCTGAACGCTGAGTTCGGCATGGCCAGCCGCGAGAAAGAGCTGATAGATGCGGAACGGGCGGTACGTGACCAGATAGATGTGGTGGCTCATCTGCTTCAGATACAGCCGGGCACCACGCTGGAAACCGTTGAGGTGCCGTCCAAGGGGCGTTACGAAGTGGCGGAACAGGCTGAGATTGTCCGGGCGCTGGCACACAGACCTGAACTGAAGGAGCTGAAGCGAAGCCTTGAGCTGCTGGAGTTGCAGACCCGGGTGGCTGGCAACCGGACCAGGCCTGATCTGCTGCTGTCGGCTTCAGCTTCCTCAGCCGGGTTGGGCAATACCTATCCCCAGGATCTGGACCGGCTTTCCAGTACCAAGTATCCCACCTGGGGGGTTGGCCTCACCTTCAGCTATCCGTTGGGCAATCGGGCCGCAGAGAACGAATACCGTAAGAACCGGCTCAAGGTTGAGCAGAAGGCACTGGAGATCCGTAACCAGCAAGAGCTGATCACCAATGAGGTCCGCTCGGCCGTGCGGGCGGTAGAGGCCAACTTCAAGCAGCTTGATGTGGCAGACCGGGGCAGGGCCTTTGCTGAGGAACGGCTGCGGGCCTGGGCTCGCAAGGCTGAAGTGGGGCTGGCTACCACCAAGGATGTGCTGGATGTGGAGAACGATCTGGCCGCTGCCAAAAATAACCAGATCAAGGCCCAGGTGGCCTACGTCAATGCCATAACCCAGCTGTGGAAGGCCACGGGTCAGATCCTGGAGAAAGAGTTGATCCGCTTCAACCTGCCTGACCCGGATCAGCTATATGCAGAGGTGCAATGATGCTGCGGGTGGGAAGGATTGATTACGCCAACTGTACGCCGTTGTTCATGCAGCTTGAGTCTGCACTGCCTGCAATAGATGCTGAAGTCGTCCACGGGGTGCCGGCTGAGTTAAATGACCTTCTGGCACGGGGAAAGATTGACCTGTGCATCTCGTCATCAATCGAGTTCTGTCGTCACGCTGCGGAGTACCTGATACTGCCGGGTAACTGCATCGGCTCCTGCGGGGCCGTCAAAAGTGTCCTGTTACTTACTGACCGCCCGGCAGAACAGCTGGGGGGGGCGCAACTGCTGGTGAGCAGTGAATCAGCCACCTCGGTGGTGCTGCTGCAGATCCTGCTGGCAGAGCGCTGGGGGCTTTCCGGCTGTACGGTTGAGCGTAGCTCGCTGCCGGTGTCTGAAGCGCTGCAGCAGGCACCGGGGCTGCTTCTGATCGGTGACAAGGCGTTGCAGGCTGCTGCTGCAGCATCAGCTCCTTATTGCTACGATCTGGGAGAAGAATGGCTGCGTCTGACCGGTCTGCCTTTTGTCTATGCACTCTGGCTGTTGAATCGACATTCCGGCAGCGGCAAAGAGGATGCGGTGCGTCAGTTCTGCCGCCTGCTTGCCCAGGCGCGTGATCGGATTGTGCCGGATGCCGAGCTGCTGGCCGCCCGCGCCCCGGAGGCAGGCTGGATCGGGGCTGCTTCGCTGGCAGACTACTGGCGAAATGCCATTACCTATACCCTTGATGACCAGCATCTGGCCGGACTCTCCTGTTACTATACCCTTGCGGCCAAGCGTGGTCTGATTCCCGCGGTTCCCCCCCTGAATTTCCTGCAGCCATGATGCGTCAGCCACACCAGCCAGAACCTGAAACAAGGCCCGAAAACGCCTGGTTTGATCTGCTGCTGGAGTCGATCCAGCCTGGGCTGCGCAACCGCTCTATTCGTGAGCGGCTGACTGAACAGTGCGTGCGGGTGGGCTTGGTGGTCAGGCTGCGTTGGGGCCTGATTTCGGCCTTGCTGCTGTATGTGCTGCTGGCAGAACTGATGCTGGTCCCTGAGGTGGATCTTCCGATCTTTCATCTGGATCAGTGGAGCTTGTCGCTAAAACTGGCAGCACTCTTTTTTGTGTTGGCCTATCCGCTGATTTCCCTGCCCTGTAGAGTCTGGCGTCACTCACGCCTGCTGTTGTACCTGCAGGTGCTGGTTGATCTACTTTTTGTTACAGCTGTGATTCACTGGAGTGGTGGAGTAATCAGCTGGTTCTGGCCAGCCTATCTGGTGGTGACCCTTGAGGCTGCCTTTCTGTTTGTGAAAAAACGGGAGGTGCTGGTGAGCGGCATCACCGGTGCTCTGCTGTACGGTCTGCTGCTTTGTGCTGAACATGCTGATTTTATTGCCTCAGTACGGATGCCCTTCATCGAGATTGATACGCCGATCCTGCAGTTTGAACTGCTGATGTGGATCTGGGTGGCTGGTCTCAATGCCGGAGTGGCGATCTTTGGCGCTTTTTTGATGGGCAAGATCCGCTATGATGACCAGAAGGTTCGTCAGCGCGACGACGCCCTGGCCGGCTTCATCGCCACTGCCCATGATCTGATCTTCTGCAGCGGTCTGGACGGTAGTCTCAAATATCTGAATCACGTCGGACAGGAACTGGCAGGATTTCAGGGTGAGCTGCCAGAGGGGCTTAACCTGTTTGACTTGACCGATGAAGAGGGAAGGGCGCTGCTGCAGCGGAAATTCGTTAAACTGCGCAGCGGTGAGTCAGTGGATTGTTTTGAGATCCGGTTGCATTCAACGGCCCTGGGTAGGGAGCTTGATTTTGAGGTCAGCCTTTCACCCTGCAGCATGGATGATGTTGAGCCGGTCTTCTGGGGGGTGTGCCACGACGTTACAGAGCGGAACCTGGCTCAGCGACAACTGCTGAAATTGGCACACCATGATATCCTGACCGGTTTGCCCAACCGGATTCTGCTGCATGATCGACTGCAGCAGGCCAAGGCCCTGTCCCATCGGATGCAGATCCGGTTTGCCCTGCTGTTTCTCGATATGGACCGTTTCAAGATCATTAACGACACCCTCGGCCATGCGGTGGGTGATGAACTGCTGCGGATGATTGCACAGCGTCTGAAGGATTGTTTCAGGGAAACGGATACCGTAGCGAGGATCGGTGGTGATGAGTTCGTGGTCCTGATGCTTGATGTCGCATCCAATGATGATATTGCCATGCTCTGCGACAAGTTGTTGCAGGAACTGTCCCAGCCGTTTCTGATTCGAGCCCATGAGCTGTTTGTGACCACCAGTGGCGGGGTCTGCATCTGTCCTGATGATGAAGAAGACATTGATGCCATGATGCAAAAGGCTGATATAGCCATGTATCATGCCAAGTCTCAGGGGCGGAACAACGTCAGATTTTACGATGCCGGTATGGATCAGAACGCCTCGCGCCGTTTCACCATCGTCAACTCCATGCGCCGGGCGCTGGACCGAGGCGAGTTCCGTCTTTACTATCAGCCCAAACTGGACGTGTCCAGTGATCGTATCATTGCCACCGAGGCGCTGGTGCGTTGGCAGCATCCGGAGTTGGGGTTGCTTTCTCCCACTGAGTTTATCCAGCTGGCCGAGGAGAACGGGCTGATTGTCGAGTTGGGAGAGTGGGTGCTGCGTGAAGCCTGCCGGCAGAATGTGCAGTGGCAGAGCGAAGGGGTGCAGGAGGGGCTGCGGGTTGCGGTGAACCTGTCCGGCTATCAGCTGCAGCACAGCAAGATCGTTGATACCGTACAGTCGGCACTACGCGAAACCGGTATGCCCGGAGAACTGCTGGAACTTGAAATTACCGAGAGTGTGATCATGCAGAACCTTGAGTATGCGGTTGAGGTGCTCAATGAGTTGGCCAGCCTGGGGGTGCATATCTCCATTGATGACTTCGGCACCGGCTACTCGTCACTCTCCAATCTGAAGCGGTTCAATGTAAATACGCTCAAGATCGACAAATCATTTGTGCGGGATGTGGAGAACAGCACTACCGATGCCGCTATCGCCTCGGCCATCATCGCCATGGGCAACAGTCTGAACCTGAAGATTATTGCCGAAGGGGTGGAGACGGAACACCAGATGAGCTTCCTGCGAGAGAATAACTGTGATCAGGTACAGGGATTCCTGATCAGCAGACCGCTACCTGCTGATCAGGCGTTAGCGTTGTTACGCGAAAAGTTTCAAAGGGAGACGCAGCAGGATCAAACGCCGTAACAACCTCTTATTTTGCAGTAGTCATCCACTATCTGTGCATGGTCAAAACAGAGGGGCGCAGGGAGTGAGCGCGGGTCAAACAACGCCAGATCAGCGGCATCATCGGCAGCCTGTGGAGTACCACTCCCCTGGCCGTAGTAGACGGTGGAGATGGTATGCATCCGGCTGTCCCGTGACGGATCAGAATAGCACCCCAGAAGTTGCAGGTTGTTCACCACCAGGCCGGTCTCTTCTCGGGCCTCCCGCAGTGCCGCCTGTTCCAGCGATTCACCATAGTCTACAAAACCACCCGGCAGTGCCCAGCCGTAGGGCGGGTTTTTACGTTTGATCAGCAGGATCTTGCGGTCGAGTTCTATGATGATGTCAACGGTGGGGAAGGGATTGCGATACTGCTTGACTGTGGCTCCGCAAGAGGGACAGGACAACTCGGTGGCCGTCATGGTGTGCTCCTAAGCTGGTGTAAAAAAGGGGGAAGCTGGCGCTCCCCCCTGTAACCTGCAGGCGTGGCAGATAGATGCCGTTTACTTCTTCTTGCCACCCTTGCCGCCGCCGGAGGCCTTTTTGGATGCCTTGAG
>DKFG01000050.1:0-2418 GCA_002452325.1 Geobacter sp. UBA6802 | reverse complement strand
GTTGCAGATGCCGTTGGCCCATTTTTTTGACGGGGCAGGGTAAGCGCTACAGACCTGGCCGATGCTGCCGGTTACTATCCGCTCGCAACCCTCACAGTTTTCAACAACGGTCTGGCAGGAGCCACCGGGGAATACACAACCCCCTTTTGCCATGAAGGTACATTCGGTACCGGAAAGCACGGTTTGACACTGCATATTGAACATCCTCCTCAAAGTAATTCAGCTAAACTGGATTTAAACTTTAACAATTCTAAAAAGAAGAAGTCAATAGCAAAAACCGTATAAACTGTCCATACATTTCTACAGCGCACCAGTTTTTGCTGATGTGCGCTTGACGCTGACACTGCTCTGTAGTAGCCTAACAAGATAAAAGCTGTCTTATTTTGTCGCGGGAGGAAGGCATGGCTCAAATTGCATTCGGTACATCCGGTTGGCGCGGTATCCTGTGCGAAGACTTTACCTTTGAAAATGTCAAGGTGGTTATCCAGGCTATTGCCGACCACCTGAAGGCTTCCGGTGAGGCGGACAAAGGGGTGGTCATCGGTCGTGATACCCGGTTTATGGGCAAACGCTTCACTGAGGAGGCAGCTGCGGTACTGGCTGCAGCCGGGATTAAGGCATTCCTCTGCAATCGTGATGTGCCGACACCGGTCATCTCATTCGAGATTCTGCGTCGTGGCGCGGCCGGGGGGATCAATTTTACGGCCAGCCACAACCCGCCTGAATATAACGGTATCAAATTCTCCCCTTCCTGGGGGGGGCCGGCCCTGCCGGAGACCACCAAAGATATCGAGAAGCGTGCCAATGAGATGATGGGTGAGGTCTGCTATGGCGAGCTGTCCCAGGAGGAGGCACAGAAACGGGGGCTGCTTGAGCTGATCGATCCCAGTGAAATATATCTGTCGGCTCTTGAGCAGAAGATTGATTTTGATGCGCTTAAATCAATGGGCAAGCTGGCCTTGAACCCGCTTTACGGAACGGCCCGCGGTTACCTGGACGCTCCACTGCAGAAGCGTGGGGTACCGTACACGATAATCAACGACCACCTGGATCCCTATTTCGGCGGTCAGCCTCCTGAGCCCTCCGAGGCTCATATTCCCGACTTCGTTGCCTTGGTTAAGAATGATTCGCAGATTTGCCTTGGACTTGCAACCGATGGTGATGCCGACCGTTTTGGCATCCTGGATGCCGATGGCAGCTACATTGAGCCCAACTACATCATTGCCCTGCTGCTTGATTATCTGATTCGTGTTCGCAAGATGAGTGGTGGTGTGGCGCGCAGTGTGGCCACTTCTCATTTTGTTGATGCTGTGGCAAAAAAACATGGTATGCCTGTTTTTGAGACACCGGTTGGCTTCAAATATATCGGCGAACTGATCACCCAGGATAAAATTGTCATCGGTGGTGAAGAAAGTGCCGGGCTCACGATTAAAGGCCATGTGCCGGAGAAGGATGGCATTCTGGCCTGCTTCCTGGTTGCTGAAATGGTGGCACGTGAAGGCAAAACGGTACGGGAATTGCTGGATCGTCTCTATGGCGAGGTGGGCACCTTTATTACCCGTCGTGATAACCTGAAACTCTCCCCTGAACTGGAAGCTGCCTATCCGGCCAAGGTGGCTGCTGTGCCCAAAGAAATTGCAGGAGCAGCAGTAACTGATGTTATCACCGTTGACGGCGTCAAGCTGCTGCTGGCAGACGGTTCATGGATGCTGTTCCGTAAATCAGGGACGGAGCCGGTGGTACGGTTGTATGGTGAGGCTTCAACGGAGGGGCGACTGACTGAGGTAATGGCAGCAGGTAAGCAATTTATACTTGGATAGAGGGAGTACTGGATATGTGGGATTATACCCCAAAAGTTAAAGACCATTTTTTGAATCCACGCAATGTTGGGGATATACCTGATGCTGATGCAGTGGGTGAGGTTGGTAGTCTGGCCTGCGGTGATGCCCTGAAGCTCTATCTGAAGCTGGATGAGAACAAGGAAAAGATTGCTGATGCCAAGTTTCAGACCTTTGGCTGCGCCAGCGCTATTGCTTCTTCTTCGGCCCTGACTGAAATGGTCAAAGGCAAGACACTGGATGAGGCCTTGGCGGTAAGTAATCAGGATATTGCCGAGTTTCTGGGGGGGTTGCCGGAAGAGAAGATGCATTGCTCAGTCATGGGGCAGGAGGCGCTTGAGGTGGCAATCTACAAATACCGTGGCCTTGAGGTGCCGGAGCACGATGCCGAGCATGACCATGGCCATGGCCATGCCTATCCTGACTATGAGGGGACGTTGGTCTGTAAATGTTTTGGCATTACCGATGCCTTTCTGAAACGGGTGATTGCCGATAACGGACTGACCACAGCCGAGCAGGTGACCAACTTCACCAAGGCCGGTGGTGCCTGCGGCGGCTGTATCCCCAAGATCAAGGAGCT
>DKFG01000084.1:6270-10864 GCA_002452325.1 Geobacter sp. UBA6802 | reverse complement strand
TAGCCGTAGTTGTCGAAGATGGTGCGGATCTCCTCGATGATTCCCATACCGTCCTGAGAGATGTCGTCAAGACGGCCCACAAAAGGAGAGACGTAGGTAGCTCCGGCTTTGGCAGCAAGCAGGGCCTGCATCGGGGTAAAGATCAGGGTCACATTGGTCTTGATCTCTTTGGCGGAGAGCTGTTTGGTCGCTTTCAGCCCCTCCGGGGTCATCGGCACCTTGATGACGATGTTTTTATGGATCTTGACCAGTTCCTTGGCCTCCTTGACCATCCCCTCGGCATCCAGGGCGATCACTTCGGCGGAGATCGGACCGTCAACGATGGCGGTGATCTCTTTGATCACATCCTTGAACTTACGACCCGACTTGGCAATCAAGGAGGGATTGGTGGTTACGCCGTCAACCAGGCCAAGGGCATGGGCTTCTCGGATTTCCTGTACATCAGCGGTGTCGATGAAGAACTTCATGGGAGTGCCTCCGGTTCTCAGTGTGGTGGTGTGGTATGGTCAAGCTGTTCGCTAAATTTTTCAAGACAGGCCATTGAGCAGAAATAGTGACGTTCACCGTTCAGTCTGCCGACAACCGCATCGGCCTTGGCAACGTACATGCCGCAGACCGGATCCTGCACGGTTTCTTCGCTCTCAAGGGCAGGTGAAGCAGGGGCGGACGACTTGGGCGCCATCAACGCCTTGACAACACGGTATCCGATATAGGCCATCAGCAGCCAGATCAGCAGACGAATCATGAGTTAATTTACTCCAGCAGCTGAACCTGCTCTTCGGAAGCGAGCAGTGCCAGGTGTCCGGCAATGGTCACGGTACTGCCGGGTGGCTGCAGGTCGGCAGCAATATCTGCCAGCGGCGCCAATACAAAACGCCGCTGCAGCATCCGGGGGTGGGGAATCGTCAGGTCTGGTGTGTGTATCTCCTGTGTGCCGTACAGTAACAGATCCAGGTCCATCCGGCGCGACTGAGGTTCGGCTGCCGGTATCCTGCCAAAGATTTCCTGTTCAATCCTGAACAGCTCTTTCAGCAGCTCATCCGGCTGCAGCCGCGTCGTTACCCGTGCCACGGCGTTGTAAAATGAAGGGGTGGCCGGCGGCATACCCACCGGCGACGTCTCATAAAAACGGGAGAGTGCGGTTACTCGGCAGCCGGGAGTTTTGCCCAGTTCGGCCACTGCCCGCAAAAGGTTCAGTTCTCGGTCCCCCAAGTTTGATCCCAGGGCAATGTAGGCATCGGTATCCACAGCGCTGAATTAAAGCACAGTTGTCAAGGGGCGTCAACTGAAGCACAAAAAAAGCCCCAGCTAGCCAGGAGGGGCGGCAGCAGGGGCGATGAGCGCCCCACAGTGGTGGGGCCTCGCAAACGTTTTAATGATCTGAACTATAACGCACTGAACCATAACCTGCAAGCCAAACAACGCAGAATGTCTGTAGCCCCAAGCAGGTTAGCAGCGGCTGTGGTACAGGCAGTACGGGGCCAGGCAGCAGGATTCGCAGCCGGGACGAGGCCTGCAGTGCTGTTTGCCGAGCTGGACGATCAGTGCGTGATATTCATTAAAAAGATTGGCTGATGTCGGCAAGGCTGCCATAAAAAAGTCGCGCAGCTGATCATAGCCGATCTCCTCAGGCACCAGTCCCAGACGGCTGAAGATGCGCCGTGTGTAGGCATCCACTACAAAGCTGGGCTTTTGCCCGGCGTAAAGCAGGATCGAATCGGCCGTTTCCGGGCCGATCCCTTTGACACTCAGCAGCTCAGTACGGGTCTGCTGCCAGGGAGCGCTAAAGAGATGTTCAAGGCTGCCCTGATGTTGATCTTGCAGAAAGCGGACAAAACTTTGCAGGCGGGCTGCCTTGACATTGAAATACCCGGCAGACCGGATCAGCTCAGCCAATGCAGACGGCTCAAGTCGGGCAATACCGATCACGCTCAAAACCTCGGCTGCCTTCAGGTTGGCAATGGCCTTTTCCACATTACCCCAGTTCGTGTTCTGGGTCAGGATAGCACCGACACAGACCTCAAAAGGAGTTTCACCGGGCCACCAGTGCTGCGGGCCGTATCGTTCGAACAGCACAGTGTAGATTTGCAGCAGGCAACTACTTGCGGACAACCGGCACCCGCAGGTTGTCCAGTGAGGCTTTGTAACCGCCTGAAACCGTGACAAACCCTTTGTAGGTGTCACTTACATCAGTCACCCTGGCCATAAACCAGGCGTCTCTGCGGGCAGCAGCCTTCTCCGAGGGGGCGTCATAAATGTCCCCTCGGTTATTCCCTTCAAACATGATCACGTGTGCGCCCAGCTTGATGTCGGCAGTTGTGGCCAGTCTGCTGTGCCAGAAATGACGCGTCCATTGCTTGTTGCCGTCAGTCACTTTAAAAAATTCAGCTTCGCCCTTGGTGGCCGACGATGGCGCGGTGGTCAACTTTGCCAGCTGGACGTAAATCCACTCATTGCCCTGTAACGGATTGTTGCTGATAAAATAATCGTCAGCTTGGATATAGTGGCGGTCTTCTCCAGGCGCCGGGACTTCATGACTGGGTTGAGTGGTGGGCTGTCCCTGGGATGGCGGCAGTTGTTCGCGTATCTGCTCGCTGCCGGTTACCAGCTTGTCAACTGTGTCCATGAATCCGGCTTGTGCTGTACCAACAACACATAGCACCAGTGCTGCAGTGATCCATTGCTTCATGATGTTCTCTCCTTGTGTGCTTTCTGGTGAATTGTTTGAGCTGCTGCTCCGTTTGTACCATATTTTGTCATCCTGTAAAGCTTAGACACAACTACCGTGAAGCGGCGATCCCCAGCAGCATATCGGGGTAGATGAGGGTACTTCCCAATTCCTGCAACATGCGTGTGTTGTCCACCACACGGGATTCCCTGAAGTAGGTGAGCAGCAGCGGCGGCATGGTGCGTTGCGCCTCTTCAAGACATACCTGGGGCTGGCGCGGTTTACCCAGGGCGTCGGCACAGGCGTTGAAGTAGGCGGTCATGCTGGCCGGATGGCCGTCGCTGACGTTGTAAATGCCGCTGCCCTGCTCAAGCACCTTCAGGCAGACCTGCACCAGGTCATCGACATGAATCCGGTTAGAGGGCCTGGCCAGCTCCTCTTTAAGCAATGGCTGCCCCTGAGCAATCTGCATCAGCGGCAAACGTCCCGGCCCGTAAATGCCTGAGACACGCAGAATCACGACCGGCACGCCGTGTCCGGCGCCAAACTCCTGAAACAACTGCTCCGCATCCAGGCGGCGCTTGCCCATGGCTGAATCAGGCTCAGCCGGACTCTGTTCGGTCACGATCTGACCGTTAGTGTCGCCATAAACACTGGTGGCGCTCAGGTAGATGATCCGGGAGGGGATGGCGTTGTCCCGCTCCAGTGCAGCGCAGAAATTGCGCGCGCGCAGGTCGATGGAGCCGCCGCCCTGGGGAGGAATGCTGTAGAGCAGTACCTTATTATGCACGGGTAAGGTCGGGATATCCGCCAGATCATCCATGCTGCAGCAGATTGTTGCCACTCCGGCTGCCTGCAGGGCAGCCGCCTTGTCCTGATCCCGCAGATGGGCAGTCACGTTCCAGCCCTGTGCCTGCCGGGCCACCCTGGTTCCGGTGTAGCCGCACCCGGCGATAAACAACTGTTGCATTATCGGTTACTCCTTTATCACCTCAAGCAGTTCCTGCAGGGGATCGTGTCTGGTGATCGGTGTGATTCTGACCTTGACCGCCCCTTTGCCCCACAGGCCGATTTTTTGAGCGGCAATCCGTGACAGGTCAATCAGCTGGAACGATCGTTTTCTGCAGCGGTCATTGATGGTCACCGCCACCTTTTGCCCGCTTTTGAGGTTTTCAACCGTCACCGCCGTGCCCAGCGGTAGCACCGCATGGGCAGCGGTATACTTGTCCGGGTGGTAGCGCTGGCCAGAGCTGGTACGTCGCCCGATAAAGCGTGAGGCATAGTAGGTGGCCACTCCCAGCTGCGGGTCATTTCGGGAGTCGCCATCCTGGGCCAGTACCTCCAGCAGCTGGGCATCAGCCAGTTCTTCCCGCTGCACCGGTTGCGCTGCAAACGCAGTGACCGGCACCACCACCAGAAGCAGCAACAACAGGCAGCGCAGGGTCATCGTCCCAGATACTCCCTGATGCCGTCCCTGAAATGGATCGGTTTGAACCCGAAGGTCTCCTGCCAGCAGCTGTCGCAGATATTCTCCTCTAAAAGCATCTGCAGCTGATCACTGGTGATCGGGAAGGCAGAGAATCCTTGCAGCGCCTTGATCACCGGCTGCATGATTGCCAGTGGCAGGGCCGGTTTAAAGGGGTGGCCTTTGCCTATGGCCTCGGCAATGGTGTCCAGCAGCTCACGGTAGGTCAGGCGATCCTGACCGCAGAGTTCATAGGTCTGGCCAACGGTCTCGGGCCGTTCAAGAGCATTGGCAAAGCAACGGGCAACGTCACGGCCGTGGATCGGTTGCAGCCGGTAGTTCCCATGGCCAAAGGTGGGCATCACCGGCGCCTGCCGCAGGTTTGAGGCCAGCATGTTGACAAAGGCATCCTTGGGTCCAAAGATCAGCGATGGACGGAAGATGGTCCAGGCCAGACCGCT
>DKFG01000084.1:899-6246 GCA_002452325.1 Geobacter sp. UBA6802 | reverse complement strand
TGCCCAGGGCCGACATCTGCAGGTAACGCACCACCCCGGCCTGTTGGGTCGCTTGAACCATGCTGGCGGTTGCCTCCAGATGCAGCCGTTCAAAGGTGATCCCTTTTGACGGAAATTCGCGGATGATCCCCACCAGGTTGATGACAGCCTCGCACCCCTTCAGCGCAGCAGCATATCCGGCAGGTACGGCAACATCGCCGGTCACGTAGCTGACGCCGGTTTCGGTGGTGCTGCGGCGGTTATGGCTTAACAGCACCAGTTCGTGCCCTCGGCTGCGCAGCTCCTCGGTCAGAAGGTTGCCCACAAAACCGGTGCCCCCTGCAATGAATAGTTTCATGGCCGTACTCCTTTTCATGACGTCAGTGTGTAAACCGCTCTGCCTGCAGGGCCAGCCAGGCCACAGCAGCATAGCGGGCCAGTTTGCCGGTCCCTGCCAGAGCGAGAAACAGAGAAAAACGGATCTTGAGCAGCCCGCCCACCAGGCAGAGCGGATCACCCACCACCGGGAGCCAGGAAAACAATAGTGACGAGCTGCCGTAACGCCGATACCACGCCTCAGCCCGCTGACGCTGTTGCTCGCTGATCCTGAACAGCCGGGTCAGCAGCCAGTCGCCGCCGTAGCGTCCCGCCAGCCAGGTGGTGCAGGCTCCCAGGGTGTTGCCGCCGGTGGCGGTCAGCACACAGGCAAGGGGGTCGTGTCCTTTCAGCAGCAGCACTACCAGCAGCCACTCCGAACCCAGCGGCAGCAGGGTGGAAGCCAGCAGACTCACCAGAAAAAGAGCGCCGTAGGTGGTGTGCCCCAACCAGGGAAAGAGTGTGGCAAGATAGGTCAGAAAGCTGTTGTCAAGTGGTTCCACATCACGTACCTTTGCGCCTTATATAGGTACATAAGTATACCCGAGTTCCGGAAAGAACAACAGGGGGGCTGATGAAAAATCGCGGAAAACCCACCGGCCACTACACCCAGGCGGCACGTCTGCACAACGTCATCCGTCTGATCGAGACACGCAGCGGCATCACCCTTGATGAACTAGTGGAAGAGACCGGGGTTGACCTGCGAACGGTCCACCGTGATCTGGCAGCCATCCAGCAGGCAGGTTATCCTCTGGTCTCCAAACGTGAGCAAGGGCACAAGGTCTACCGTTTTCTTACTGCAGGACGTCAGGCAGCGCCGATCACCTTTAGTCTGGATGAGCTGGTGTCACTGCATCTGCTCAAGGCCTGTGCCGGTCTGCTGCCGCCGGAGCCGTTCGGGAGCGAGATCGAGGAGATCTTCAAGAAGATTCATGCCTCGCTGCCCCCCCGTTCCGTGGCCCTGCTGGAACGGATCACCAGGGTGTCGCTGCCTCGTTTCCAAGGGGTTAGAACCTACGCTGCCTCATCGGAACTGCTGTCTGAACTGCGCCGGGCCCTGCTCTATCAGTATCGGATCAAGTTGACCTACCAGCGCAGCGGTAAGGATGCTGCTGCGTACGAGATCAACCCCTACACTCTGGTGCTGGCCAAGGGGGGGCTGTACCTGCTGGCATATGCCCACAACCGCCGGGCAATCCGACTGTTTGCCGTGGAGCGGATCGTGGACCTACAGGTTACCCGGCAGCGTTTCGACATACCGGAGGATTACACGCCTGAGGCCAACTTTGGCGATGCCTTCGGTCTGGTGACGGATCAGCCGATGGAGATCACGGTCAGGTTTGATGCGGATGTCGGCCACTTGGTGCGTGATCGTGTCTGGCGTCCGGGGCAACGGATACAGCTTGAGCAGGACGGTTCGGTGCTGCTCTCCTTTGAGGCCTCCGGCACGTTGGAGATCCTGGCCTGGGTACTTTCCTACGGTCGCCATGCAGAGTTGCTGGAGCCCCCTGAGCTGCGCAAGGAACTGCGTCGGCATGTCAAGGGGCTGCGCGAACGGTACCGTAAAAAGAGCTGAGCGTGAAATTGACCCTTGACCCTTGACCCTGCATAATCACCCTCCATGAACGAGACGACCTTACCGACAATCATTGCCGACCGGATCCGTGCCAGAGGCC
This sequence comes from Geobacter sp. UBA6802, assembly GCA_002452325.1. Taxonomy (GTDB): domain Bacteria; phylum Desulfobacterota; class Desulfuromonadia; order Geobacterales; family Pseudopelobacteraceae; genus Trichlorobacter. The sequence continues at coordinate 4,216 of DKFG01000084.1, read as the reverse complement.
GGATCACCTTTGCCGAGTATATGGCTACCTGTCTTTATGAGCCGGGTCTGGGGTACTACACCTCGCCAGGTCGCAAGGTGGGTACTGCCGGCGATTTCTACACCAGTATCACTGTGCATGCCTCCTTTGGCCGGGTGATTGCACGGGAGATCATTGCTGCATGGCGTTCCCTGGGCTGCCCTGACGAGTTTACCCTGGTGGAGGCCGGGGCCGGTCATGGTCGGCTTGCCTGCGATATCATGGATTTTCTGGCCGAGCGGTCTGTCGACTGTTACCGGGCTGTCCGGCTGGTACTGGTGGAACAGGAGCCCAGCCTTGCCGAGGCCCAGGCCACCCTGCTGGCTGCCCACCGTGACAGGCTTTCCTGGCTGACCCCGTCGGAGCTGCCCGGTTTTCGTTTCAGCGGTGTCCTCTACTCGAATGAACTGCTGGATGCCATGCCGGTACACCGGGTTTTGATGGGTGAACAGGGCTTGAAGGAGATCTACGTTACGCTGGATGGTGACCAGCTGCAGGATCTAGCTGATGCACCATCCACCCCGGCGCTTGCGGAGTATCTTGAACGCTTTGGGATTCCGCTGCACCCCGGGCAGGAAGCCGAGGTCTCCCTGGCTGGCCTGGCCTGGTTTGAAGATGTGGCTGAATGTCTGCAACAGGGCTTTATCCTGACCATTGACTATGGCTGGGCCAAGGCTGAGCTATACTCGCCCCAGCGGAACCTGGGTACCCTGCTCTGCTATTACAAGCATACCGTGGAGGATAATCCGTACCAGCGGCTGGGGCAGCAGGATATCACCACCCATATTAACTTCAGCGCCCTGATTGAGCGGGGTGAAGAGCTGGGGCTCAAGCCGATCTGGTTTGGCGAACAGTCCCGTTTTCTGCTTGCTGCGGGAGTCATTGAAGAGCTGGAGCAAATTGAGGCATCAGACCTGCCGGAAAAAGACAAACTGCGCCTGCGGCTGATCATCAAGCGTCTAATCATGCCGGAAGGGGGGATGGGTGACACCTTCCGAGTGCTGGTGCAGTCCAAAGGGGTGGCAGACCCAAAGCTGGGTTGTCTGCGTGGTATCAGCCTGTGAACCGGGACCTGATCAAGGCAATTGTGTTTGACCTGGACGGCACCCTGTATGTTTCAGAAGCATTTGAACAGATAATCTGGGAATCTGCTTCACGCTATGTCGGAGAACTGCTGGGGGTGCCGCCAGCAGTGGGTGGTACACGCCTGAAGGAGTTGCGTCAACGCCTGACCGATGAGCGGGGCACCGTCCAAACCATTGCCGTTGCGATAGAAACCATTGGTGGCACCGTACCGGAGCTGCATCGCCGCTTTGCAGAAGAGCTGGACCCCCACGATTACGTTGAGCCTGATCCCCGCGTCCTGCCGCTGATTTTCGCGTTGGAGCAACGGTATACCTGCTGGCTGCTGACCAATAACAATCGGACTCTAACCAATAAAATCCTTGCCACGCTTGGGCTTGAAGAAAGCTTTCAACGGGTGATCACCATCAATGATACCTGGCGGCCTAAGCCTGATCAGGAGGTGCTTGACCAGGTGTTGGGAGAGCTTGACCTGCCCCCTGAAGCGGTGCTGTTTGTTGGCGATCGTTATGACATTGACTTGCGGCTGCCAGAACAGCGTGGTTGTCCGGTGCTGCTGACCAAAACCATTGATGAGCTGATGCAGCTGAAAGGTTTACTACCGGCCCCTTCCGTCTAAAACAATGTTATTGCGTACTTGCTTTTTCTCAAACAGCGGTTTATGGTAGTCGGCATACCATACCGCAACCGGTCAACACTGCGTACTTCCTATATCCGTGGAGGTGTTACCAATGTTTAAAGTCCGCCTTACTGCCAAGGTGCTGATTGCCATCGCCGTGACTCTGTCCATCGGCTTTGCCTGCCTTGGTGTCTTAAGTCTCTACCTCTCCTATACTTCCATGCTTGATCTGCAGCGCCATAGCGCCCGTCAGGCCGCAGCCAACGTGATGCACGACCTGATTGAACTGAAGATGAAAGGTGATTTTTCAGTTTTTAACAAGTACGTGGATGAGACGGTCAAGAACGGCGGTGCGCTCAAAATCCAGCTGTTCCATGCCGATGGCAAGCAGTATAGCGGGAGTGAGACCAGTGAGTTGGTCAAACAGGCCGTAGAGGCGGGGGGGCAGAAAGAACAGAATAGTACCATTGATGGCAAATCTGTTCTGGTTCTGGCCACCCCCCTTGCCAATGAAGCCCGTTGTAATGCCTGTCATGCTGCCGGCCCCAAGTACTTGGGAGGACTACAGCTGGTCACCTCATTGGAAGAGGGGGTTGCCAAGGCTAAAAAGCTGGCTCTGGTGTTGACCGGGGTGGGGGTCTTCTTCTTCTTCTTGATCATCGGGGTACTCTATCTGCTGATCTCACGTCTGGTGGTGCGACCGATTCGTGAACTGTCTGCACAGGTGGAAGATATTGCCAAGGGTGAGGGAGACCTGACCAGGATTCTGCCCGTACGCTCAGATGATGAAATCGGGCATTTGGCAGGTGAAGTCAACCATCTGACCCAGACCGTACGTGAAATCATCGCTTCGCTGTACCAGCAGGCTTGTATGCTGGGGGGACATACCTGTGAGCNNATGCCACCGAGCGGATTGCCAAAGAAGTGCAGGATCAGATGGAACATGCCGATACAGTTGCCACTGCTGCAGAGGAGATGAGCAGTACCATCCAGAATGTCTCTGAGAATACCCATCAGGCTGTAGAGCTTTCGGCAACGGTGGATAGTGCCGCAAGTGCCGGTCTGGCGGTGGTGCAGGATACCTGGCACTGTATGAACAGTGTTGCTGAAAGTGTTGAATCAACTCTGGCCGGTATTGCGGAACTGGAACGTTCTTCAGCAAGTATCGGCGACATGCTTTCCCTGATTGAGGATATTGCAGATCAAACCAATCTGTTGGCGTTGAATGCAGCCATTGAGGCGGCCCGGGCCGGCGNNTTTGCCGTGGTTGCCGATGAGGTCCGCTCACTGGCAGAAAAGACTACTAAATCCACTAAGGATATTGAGCGGGTGGTTGCCAAGATACAACAGGAAAGCGGACGTGCAGCGGCCAGTATCCGTAAGGAAAGCACCTTGGTGCAAACCGGGCTGCAGCAGGCTGAAGAGGCTCGCCGTCAGTTGGAAGAGATCAAGAACTGCGCCTCAAGCTCGCGTACCATGAGTGAGTTGATAGCCGTTGCTGCTGCAGAGCAAACGACGGTAACAGCAGAAATATCTTCTAAAATCCATCATGTTTCTGATGCTGCCCACGGTACCAACCAGATGATGAAGGCCAACA
>DKFG01000084.1:0-887 GCA_002452325.1 Geobacter sp. UBA6802 | reverse complement strand
CTCGGTGGGTAACTACCATGATCAGGTCAAGGCTTATGCCGCTGAGCTGTCCAATGGTGTACAGACAGCCATTACCGAGGCGATTAAAAACGGCACCTTGTCCGAGGCTGACCTGTTTGATCGCAACTATCAGCCCTTTGGCAAAAAAACTGATCCACCTAAATTCACCACCCGTTTTGACGGATTCTTTGACCGGGTTATCTCGCCAATGCAGGAATCCATTGTTAATCGCGACAGCCAGATAGCCTATGCCATCTGCTTTGACAACAACGCCTATGTTCCTTGTCACAACCTGCGCTTCAGCAAGCCGCTGACCGGCGATACAGAAGTGGACAAAGTCAACAACCGTACCAAGCGGATCTTTGGTGACAACACCGGCATGCGCTGCGCCAAGAATACCGATGGAATTCTGCTGCAGACCTACCGGCGCGATACCGGTGAAATACTGAATGATCTTTCGGTGCCGATCTTTATCAACGGTAAGCATTGGGGTGGCATCCGCTTTGGCTACAAGGCTCCCTGCAGCCTGAAGTAAAGCACACACTCCTTGTCGTGGTGGCTATTCCTGGCCACCACGACAAACCTTTCCCCGCACTTCATCCCCCTGAATTTCTTCGTCTATCGTTTGATTGGACTAAACTTCCACACTATGTCATTATAGCGCCCGCTTGTCCTGTCTGCTGATCTGTAGCAGGGGGGAGATCGGTAGTCGTTATGTTAGTGCTCCAGTAACAGCAAGGAAGGAAGGTTATATGGCGATGAACAGTACAGAGGTGGAAAACAATCCGCAGGCAGCTGTGCTGGATGATCCTCTTGACCGTGACTATCACCGTAAGAATTATCTGGCCCTTGGCTGTGGCGATGTGTTGCTGGATGTCTATCGGATT
>DKFG01000309.1:672-12484 GCA_002452325.1 Geobacter sp. UBA6802 | reverse complement strand
GTACAAACGGGAGGTGGACAGGCCTGATATCTCACAGGCCTTGGCAATGTTGTTATCAGCCTTCTGCATAAGTCATACAGATACTTCTGTTCTGCCTGCAGATAAATTGCATCACGGTAGTCTGACAGTTGCGGCAGAGATTCAAAAGAGGGGGAATTGGCGTCTGTACTGACCTGATCTTTTTTGAGCGACTGTCGCGTCACTTCAATCCTGATTTGCATCGGCAAGTGTTTGGGAAAGAGTACCGGTTCATTTCATGCAATACCAATGGTCCGTTCCAGGGTGTTGACCAGCTCGCGCACATTACCGGGCCAGTGATACGCGGTAAGCATCTGAACGAATTCGGGGGAAAAATCTTTAGGGGCAACGTGGTGTTGACTGCAGATCTTGTCGGCATGATGCCTGACCAGCAGCGATATATCGTCACTACGCTCGCGCAGAGCAGGCAACTCAATCGCAAAGGTACTCATTCTGAACAGCAGGTCTGAGCGGAAGGAACCTTCCTGGACCATCTGCTGCAGATTTCGATTTGTTGCTGCCACCAGTCTGAAATTGCTCTCAATTTCCCGATTACTGCCGATGGGGCGAAAGCGTCGTTCCTGCAGTACCCGCAGAAAGACCTTTTGTAGCGTTAGCGGCATCTCTCCCACTTCATCAAGAAATAGCGTGCCGCCGTTCGCCTGCAGGATTAATCCCTCACGAGACTGATCAGCGCTGGTAAATGCACCCTTTTCATGGCCAAAAAGGAGGCCTTCAATCAGGTTGTCCGGCAGTGCAGCGCAATCAACAACAACAAATTTATTGGCCCGCCGTTCACTGACAATATGAACAGCCCGTGCAAACAGTTCTTTACCGGTGCCGGTCTCACCGGTAATCAGGATACTTGCATCACAGAGGGCTGCCTGGGTCAGCAGATCCTGACATTCCTTCAGGCATTTACTGGTGCCGATAATCCCCTCCCGCTTAAAATCAATCCCGGATGTCAAGCTTTGGCTGGCAAGTTTCTGCTCACGGTACTGAAGAGCGCGTAGCAGAGACAGGGTGATTTCTTTGACTGAAGCGCCTTTTTCGAGATAATCCCATGCACCGCACTTTATTGCCATCTCAGCGCCATGGGGATCACCAAATCCGGTTATGATGATGATTTCCGGGGCGTTGGCATGGCTGATCAGTTGTTGGATGCAGTCCAGACCGTTACCGTCAGGCATGTTGACATCCAGAAAGATGACATCAAATGTCTGGGCGCTATTTTTTTCAAGTCCTGCTGCCAAGGTACCGGCGCAGGTTGTCTGATGACCGTTCTGTTGTATCACCAGGGATAACGAACGACACATCAATGGCTCATCATCAATTATCAGTATGTTTGCCATCAGCATCTACCTTTACAGGGTACTCTGTTAAAGACTTTGGCAAGTACTGCAACCATCTCCTGCCGTTCAAGCGGTTTAATGGCAAGTTCTGTGATACAGTCAACAATTTCACCGTTTGCAGACACACCATATCCTGCAGTCGGATCGTAACCGGTGCAGAGGATTATGGGAATGTCGGGGCGAACCTGTGCAAGCCGGGATGCCAGCTCAATTCCGTTCATTTCCGGCATAGCCTGGTCTGTTATAATCAGATCAAAGTCGGTTGGATTATTTGTGAATACTTCAAGGGCACGTAATGGCTTGTTTTCGGAAACAACTTCATAGCCCAATTGACGCAACAGCAGATCTACACTGAAGAGCAGGTTTTCATCATCATCTATCAGCAGAATCCGTTTATTACCAAAGGAGCGCAGTAGATTTTGCTGAATCTGGTCACTTTTGGCGGCGCCCTCTTCACGGCAAGGGAGGTACACATCAAATCGGGTTCCCTGGCCTGGTTTGCTTGCTACAGTGATCGAGCCGCCCAGCTTGGTGATAATTCCGTGAATAACCGAAAGCCCGAGGCCGGTGCCTTCTGTCTGCTCCTTGGTTGAAAAAAATGGATCAAAAATCTTCTCAAGAGTCGCTTCATTCATGCCATGTCCGTTGTCCCGTACGGAGAGGCGCAGGTAGTTGCCTGGCAACAGATTGACGAACTGCGCTGCGGAGGTATGATCCAGTTCACAGGTCTCTAGCAATAGTTCCAGCACGCCATGTCCCTGTCCGTAAATAGCATGGATGGCGTTGGTACACAGATTCATAACAATCTGATGCACCTGGGTCGGATCAGCAACTACCACCCCCAGCCGTTGCCCGATTTGCAGACGTATCTCAATGGATGGGGTGAGGGTTGCGCGTAACATTTTTAAACATTCCTTTACGATCAGATCAACCTTTACCTCCTGCCGTTCCTGCTCTGTCTGACGACTGAAGGTCAGGATCTGTCTGACCAGTTCCTTGCCACGCTGACCGGATTTAAGCACCACCTCTAAAAGTTCTTTCAGGCTGCTACCTTTGCCTTCCGCAGTATCAAGTGCTAATTCGGTACAGGTAATAATCGAAGCCAGCGCATTGTTGAAATCATGAGCAATACCTCCGGCGAGTATGCCGATGGCCTCCATCCTTTGGGCGCGCCGCAACTGATTTTCCAACTGCTGTTCACGGGTGATATCGCGGACCATGGCGACATAATTCAATATTTCCCCATCAGCGCCCTTTACGGTCCAGGTGGTCAGATCAAGCTCAAATACCACGCCATCTTTACGTATATGCTGAAAATGCCGTGCCGGCTGATCATCATCGCTTGCCGACAACTGCTGTTGAATCGCTTCACAGATTCTCCGTTCACTTTCGTTGGAAAACAACTCTCTGATGGAACTGCCGACGAGCTCCGCTGCTGTGAAGCCTGATATCTGCTCAGCAGCCGGATTTACATATTCGATCGTGCCCTTGTTATCCAGAAGATAAAGCCCGGAGCGCATCTGTACGATAACCGATGCAAGCAATTGTCGCTGTTTTTCTGTTTCCTTGTTTGCTTCTGCAACGCGTAAGGCGGTTATACCGTAGGAAAGGTCACTGGCCAGATTGGTTAACAGAGTAACTTCTTCGGCATCAAAGGTATCTGTGCCTGAGGAATAGATCATCAACGCGGCAAAGGTCTGGGTCTGGTTGTTAAGCGGAAGAAAGATTGACGAGCAGAATCCTTGCTGCAGGCATCGTATTCGGCACACCTCACAGGTTACATCCTTCTGCTGGTGCTGCAGCACTACCGGTTTACCGGTTTTTATAGCGGTTTTTATCGGCCCGTTGCCAAGGTCTTTGTTCATGCAGGTCGATTTGAATATCTCAACAAATTCACGATTCTCACCCCAGCCGGCAACCGGGGTTATGGTTCTTTCCGCATCATTCGCAGCCAGGCCGACCCAGGCCATGCGGTAACCGCCAACCTCTATGAAAATTCGACAGACATCGTTCATCAGCTGCTTTTCATCAGTAGCCCTGATCAGAGACTGATGACATTCGCTATAGGCCTTAAGGGCTCGAACAAGCCTGTTTAACGGCTCTAATTTGCCCGATAAACTGTCCTTGCGGGTATGTACGATCAGGAAGTAAAGCAGCCACGAGGTTGCCAGTATCAGGATGACGCTCTGTAGTTCTATCGCATGCAGAAGATCCCGTTCAAGGACCAGATTGGCAACCAGCATACTGATATTCAACAGAAGCCAGAGTCCACCAATACAGGCGTAAAACAGAGCAACTTTAAGAGGACTAAACCGTTCAATAATGTTTTTCATTGTCAGTCCTGTGGCAAGGGCTAGTTGCAGACTTCTGACGGTGTACCGACGGCAGGTGGAATGGCAAAATATCCCCGTTTCCCGGCAACCTCTACCAGGATGCCGGAATCGGTCAGAAACCGTACCTGTTTGAGTACATCATTCAGATGCAGATTGAGGCCGGTGGACAGATCTGGCAGAATCAGGCAAGCAAGGTTGGGTCTGTATCCGGTGGGGGCGTGATTCCTTCGGCACAACAGGGCAGATTGATAATAAAGGTCATACCCATGCCGACATCACTTTCTGCCTTGATCGTGCCACCGTGAGCCTTAATGATGCCGTAGGAAACCGATAGCCCCAAGCCGGTACCACCGGTGCCTTTGGTGGTAAAGAAGGGATCAAACAGTTTGCCAAGCTGTTCAGCAGGTACGCCGCAGCCTGAATCTGAAATTCTTACTAAAACACCACCTGCCGGATCACCTGATCTGGCAGTGATAATCTTCAGCTCGCCCCGCTTCAGATCCTGCATCGCCTGGCCCGCATTGATGAAGATGTTGATGAAGACCTGCTTGAGCTGGTTCTGGTCAGCCATGATCTGCGGCAGGTCGTTGGCCAGTTGGCGCAGGATAGCGACATTCTGAAAGACTGACTGACATTCAACCAGCCGCAGGGAGTCAATCACCACCTGATTGATGTCACATACCGTCATCTTGGGTTGGTAATCACGGGCAAATTCCAGCAATCCCTTGACAATCCCGGCGCAGCGCTGGGCTTCGCTGCTGATGGTCTCCAGATCTCCCTTTAACGCCGGATCAAGCCGTTTGTCCTTGGCCGCCAAGGAACTGAAGATCAGGATGCCGGAAAGCGGGTTGTTGATCTCATGGGCAATACCGGCTGAGAGCTGGCCAATGGAGGCCATCTTCTCATTTTGCAGCATCTGGGCCTGCAGCTGCTGCAGCTCCTGCTCCGACTGCTTCAGATCGGTGATATCGGTGGAGATCCCCAGCAGCCCGGAGATCAGCTCGTTCTCCTCATCAGCATAGAATGGCGTCTTCAGCTCAAGGTAGACCTTGCTGCTGCCGTCCGGCATTGATACAACCACCTCTTCAGCCGTATGTTCTCCGCTGAAGACCCGCTGGTCGATCAGGTGCAGCTGCTCCACCACCTCAGGCGGGAAGAAGCGACTGTCCGGGCTACCGGGCAGCTCTTCGGCCGTGCAGCCGAACAGTTCCAGGGTGGGGCGGTTGGCATAGATATAGCGGGATTCCAGATCCTTGATGTAGATGTGGGCAGAGACATAATCCAACGCTGTCCTGAAGTTACGGGCCGCTTGCAGGGCCTCCTGCAGACGCGCCTGGGCCTGCTGGCGCTCGGTGATATCATGCACCACCGCCAGATAGCGCGGGCCACTATGGGTCTGTACCAGCTGCAGGTGTGACTCCACCGGATAGCTGCTGCCGTCGGCACGGCGCTGCTCGGTCTCAAACAGGAGCGACTTTTGTTCTCCCAGCAGGAGCGGCATCAGCAGCCTGATCAGTTCAGAATGCCTGATCACCGTCATATCCGGCGGGGTCAGCTGCAGCAGCTGGTCGCGAGTGTACCCCAGATTGCGCAGGGCGGTCTGGTTGACATATTCAAAGCGCAGGGTATCGGGGCTGAAGACATACAGCTCATTCTGCACCGCCTCCAGCATGGCCAGCAGCTCCTGTTGGGCCTGGTCAGCCGTTATCCGCTCGGTCTCGTCGCGGATAATATGGACCGCCCCCACCAGCTGCCCCTGCTCATCCAGCACCGGATCAACCGTTACCCGCAGCCAGCGGCCTCCTTCAAACAGCAGCTCGCTTTCAGATACCCGGCTCTGGCGCACCCGTTCCATGGGGCAGCCGTCAATCTGATGGCTGGTCCGGTGCAACAGCTCCCAGCAATGGCGACCAACGATCTCGGAGAATGGTAGGTTGAGGATTCTGGTGGTGGCCAGGTTGCAGCGCAGCACCCGCTGATCAAGATCCAGCACGGCCATGGAATCGCTGATGGCATCAAAGGAGGTCTGCCACTGCCGACCGGCCTGCACCAGCTTCTGCTCAAGCTCCAGCCGTTTGACAATCCGCCAGACCTCGGCCATCATCAGCTCAAGCTGCTGCTGATCCTGCTCGGTATAGGGCAGCTGCTTGTTGGCCACCCCGACCACCGCCACAATCCGCTGCTGGTGGTCAAAGACCGGCACGGTCAGAAAGCGGTTAAGCGGCACATGCCCTTCCGGATACCCTTTTTTAAGCGGGTTTTCTGCAGAAAAATCATTGATCAGAATCGCCTTGCGCTGACGCACGGCCTCGCCCCAGATGCCGGTCTTGTCCAGCTGGTAGACGGTTTGGGGGTCTGTCACGCTGCAGGCCGGCATGACCCCTCTGGACCAGGTGTTCAGCACAAACTCCTGCCGGTCTTCATGATAGTGGTAGATATAACCGAACTGGCTGGCGGTTATTTTCAGCACCTTGGCCAGGGAAAAGTCCAGCATCCCCTGCAGATCTGAGGCCTGATACTGGCTGATCTCCAGCAGGGCCTCCAGCCGCAACTGATTAAGGGCCAGCTCGTGACTGGTCTCGCTTAACTGGCTGGTCCGCTCTGCCACCAGCTGCTCCAACTGTGTCCGGGATCGCTGCAGCTCATTGCTCAGCCGCCTGATGAGCCAGATGATCAGGACCACTGCTGCCAGTGCAGAAGCCAGTTTAAGGGCAGTTTTTTTACGCCAGTCCTGATGAATCGCCGCTTGATCAATCGAGATCGTTGCCACCAGAGGGGCACCTTCAACCTGGTGAAAACTGCAGAGACGGTCCGTGCGATCGTTTTCAAACAGCCTGCCAGTAAAACTGCCGCTGTGGCTGCTGAACAGCCGTTGTGGTTCCAGCAGCCGTACCGTGTCATTCAGCTGCTGCACCGGTACCACAATCTGGGGATAGCCATCCCGCCGTAACAGGCTGATCCGTTCGGTGGCAAGGGGCTGTAAGTGCTGATAAAACTGCTGGTAGTACTCCACCCCCTGAGAGACCCCGATCAGGCCGTTAAAGCTTCCGTCAGCCCGGTTTAACCGACGCGAGATACTGAAACGCCAGGTATTGTCAATTCTGCTCTGGAAGGGACGAGAGTAGTAGGGGAGCGTATCGTTGTGGTCACGGTGATGGATAAAGTAGTCCCGGTCCTCCACCACGATCTGTTTGGTGGGATAGCCCAGGGTAACCGCCTTGATCTGCCCCTGGGGGCTGACCAGAAAGATCGAGCTGATGTTGGGGGCATCAGGCAGCAGGCGGTGCAGCAGGTCATAGAGCTGCTTTTCAGGCACCTGTATCGGGTCCGGCAGGGCCTGCAGCTCGGTCTGCACCAGCTTCAGCAGCAGCTCGCCATTAATCAGGGTGCGGTTGGCATGCTCGGCCAGGGCTGCGGAGTAGGAACGCTGCCGCTCCCGGATCAGATCAAGGTCTGAACGGTAATCCTGATAGATATCCCAGCCGGTGAGCGCCACGATCATCGCCAGCAGCAGCATAACCAAGAGCTGCATCCGTTTGAGGTACTGCTGTGATGTCGGTTCTGCCATGGCCGGGCTCCTCGTGATGCTGCCACCAGTATAACCGCTGTCTTCAGTAAGTCCAGCAACCGCAGTCACTGCGTTACGGTTCTGAACTGCGTTAAGATTCAGAGCTCTGCAGTTCCACCGGCAGCCGCACCGTAAAGACCGTACCGCGCCCCAGTTCGCTCTCAACCGTAATCTCGCCGCCATGCTTCTTGATGATATCGTAGCTGATGGACAGCCCCAGGCCGGTGCCCTTGCCCACCTCTTTGGTGGTGAAGAACGGCTCAAAGATCCGGCGCTGCACCTCTTCCGGCATGCCGCAACCGGTATCGCTGATTGAGACCAGCACCCAGTCCTCCTCCTGCCGGGTACGGATGGTGATCTGGCCGCGGGTATCACCCAGGGCCTGGGCCGCATTGACCAGCAGGTTCAGAAAGACCTGGTTCAGCTGCTGCGGGAAGCACCTGATCTGGGGAATCTCGCCAAAGTCACGGTTCAGTTCAGCCACATATTTCAGCTCGTTCCAGGCGATGTTGATGGTGGTTTCCAGGGCCTCATTCAGGTTGATCAGGGCGGTCTCGGCCTGATCAACCCGGGAGAAGCTCTTTAAGTCCTGTACGATCCGCCGCACCCGGCCGGCACCGTCCTGGCTCTCGGCAATCAGCTGGTGGGCATCATCCAGGATCCGGTCAATCTTCAGCCGCTTGCGGGCCTCCACCACCGGCGCAGACTGCTCACCGCCACAGCAGCCCTGCATGGCCTGATCAACAACGCCGATATACTCGGCCAGCCTGCCGACATATTTGTCCAGCGACCCCAGGTTGCTGGTGATAAAGCCCATCGGGTTGTTGATCTCATGGGCCACCCCGGCCGCCAGCTGGCCTATTGAAGCCATCTTTTCCTGCTGGTAGATCTGGGACTGGGCATCGCTCAGCTCGGTCAGGGCCTGTTCCAGATCATTGGCGACAGCACGCAGCTCAGTGGTGTCGTTGAGAGAGACCACATACCCCTGATGCTCCTCCTGCTCATTCAGGATCGGATAGACGCTGATATTGTAGCTGCGCTGCGAGTACTCATGCAGCAGTTCGCCGGTTGTTCCGCTGAAGTTGACAAACCTGAACCCGGACTGCTGCAGCAGCTCACGCCAGTCACGCCCCACCAGGTCGCCGATCTTCTGACCGGCAACATCGCCCAATATCTTGTTGTAACGCCGGATCAGGTGATGTTGGTCAGTAAGAATGATGAAGTCGTGCAGGTGGTCCAAGGTCTGTTCCCACTCCCGCTTGGCAAAGGTGATCTGCCTGAGCAGGGTGGCCATCTCCGCTTCAGCATGCTTGCGGCCGGTGATATCTTCCTGCACAGCCAGGTAGCCGGTGATCACGTTACTGCGGTTAAACAGGGGAGAGATGGAGCTCTCCACCCAGAGCAGGCTGCCGTCCTTGCGACGGTTACAGAACTCGCCCCGCCACTGTTGTCCGCTCCCGATCACCGCCCACAGGGCCTGTTCTTCAGGGCCCGGCTTGTCTTCAGCCCGCAGCAGGCTGACGTTGCGCCCCAGCACCTCGGCCTCGCTGTGGCCGGTGATCCTGCAGAAGGTAGGGTTGACATACTCGATGGCGCCGACTGTGTCGGTCATGATCACCATACTGGCGCTCTGTTCAACTGCCCGCGTCAACCGGCGCATGGTGGTTTCCATCTGGTGCTGGCCGCTGGTATCAAACCAGCTGCTGCGGATGCCGTTGGGCTGGCCATGCTGGTCGAAGACCCGGTGGCAATGGTGCCGGAAGTAGCGGAGCGATCCATCCGTGTGTTGCAGCCGCAGTTCCAGCCCGCCCCCCCCTCTGGAGCAGCTGCCGGGCTGGTGGGTCAGCCACTGCTCACGATCTTCCTGATCAATCAGGCGGTCCAGCAGCGACGGCTCGGCATAGAATTCAGCGGCATCGTAGCCGAAGACCTCACCACAGTTGGGAGAGATGTAGCGGATATCCCCGTTTTCCAGCCGCCAGACCGCCACTTCACTGGTGAATTCAGTGACCACCCGGTAGACCTCGGCTGCCTCTTCCAGGGCAGCGGTGTCGTCATCCAGCTCTTGCAGCAGGTTATTGAAGACAGTGGACAGCCTGCCGATCTCATCATCTGAGCGTACCGGTAGAAAGCGTGCTTCCCCCTGTTTGGCCGGAAGCTGCTGCAGGTGTTCGGCCAGCTGTCTGAGCGGCCTGATAATCTGGCTCATGCCGTACCAGGTGAGGAGAATGGAGCCGGGCACATATACCAGGAGCGCCAGGTACAGGCCGACATTGAGTTGGTGACTTTGATGGTGGCGCAGCAGCAGCAGCTCACCCAGGGTCAGCAGCAGCAGCGGCAGGGCCGCCACCAGCAGCAGACCGGTTGCCTTGGCGGCAAGACCCAGGTTTTTGATCCAGCGTATCATCAGCTGCTCCTCCTCCTTGAGTCAGGATGGATCATGTTGGTGCAGGCGGCTCTTGCGTGATCGGCAGTTCAATAAAAAAGGTGGTCATGCCGTTGTTGGAGATAAAGTTGACCACCCCGCCCAGATACCGTTCGCCAAACAGTTTCATGCTGTACGTACCCAGGCCGCGCCCTTCCTGCTGCTTGGTGCTGAATGACCGTTTAAACAGCTGGAGCTGTACCTCCAGCGGCATCTCCCCCGGATTGGTAACCGAGATCCGCACCCGACCGGACTGGCAGTGGCCCCAGAGCTCAACCACATCTCCTATTTTACAGGCCTCCAGGGCGTTCAACACCATGTTGCCGACAATCCGGCGCAACAGGGTGCGATCAGTGATAAAGGTGCAGTCAGGAGCCTGATCAATGCTGATTTCCCGACCGCCGGCCCGGTCATGGTTCAAGTACAGCTGTCTGATATCCTGCAGTAACTCTCGCAGGTTTACCGCTGACAAGCGTGGTTCGTATGTCCCCTGCTCGGCTTCCATCAGGCTGCGCTGGTGTTTGATCTCTTCGATCATGTTATCGGCCAGCCCGAGCAAAAGCTCCTTGTACTCCTGCTCCACCTCTACCGGGCCACTCCCTTCGGCCAGCAGAGCTGCCAGCCCCCGGATGCCGCCGGCATTATTGAGGATATCGTGAAAAAAAACCCGCTCCATCACATAGCGCCGCTTTTCATCGCTGATATCCCGCAGTGCCAGTACCGTAAAATGATGTCCCTGCAGGGTGATCGGTGTGGCCAGTACATCCAGATCAAGGGCCTGACAGCCGTTTGAGCCCAAGGCCAGGCGGCACTCCCGCTGCTGGGGCAAACCGCTCTCCTGACTGGCCAGAATCGCCAGCACTGCCCCGCAGACCGAGCAGTTGCGGGCAGTGCCGCAACCATCGGGACCATCCGGCGCATGCACGCAACCAAGGGCCTCGCCAGGCCTCAATCCCAACAGCTGCTCCGGCTGCCCTACACCAAAGGCCACCAGCAACCGCTGGTTAACCGCCACAATCTGGCGTTGTTCGTTGAGCACCAGCAAAAAATCAGGCATGGCATCCAGCAGGGCCTTGATCAGCTCGCTCCCCTTTGCCATAGTAAATTCAAGTTGCAGCATCTGCTCGTCAGCCCTGCCGACAGGTGCAAAGTAACTTGCCTGGGTCTGATTCTCCATAGTCCTGTCTCCCCTTTTGTGCTGCCTGCTACGGTTTCAGCTGAAACCAGCGCTGCAGCACTTCAACCAGTCGCTGCCCGTAGATCGGTTTTTCAATAAAATCATTCATACCCACCTCACGGCAGAGCTTTCGGCAGGCAGAATCAATATGTGCAGAAAGCGCCACCACCGGCACTGCGCTGTTTCTGACCCCGCTACCCGGATCACGGATCAAGCGGGTGGTCTGATACCCGTCCATCTCCGGCATCATGCAATCCATCAGCACCAGATCCACCGACTGCTCACGCAGAAGCTGCAACGCCTGCAGGCCGCTTTCTACCCCCGTGGCTCGGCAACCGATTCGCTCCAACATCAGGCAGACCGTTTTCAGGTTAAGCGTGCCGTCATCTACCACCAGAATATGCGGGGGCTGCACGACTGCAGGTTCCATGACCTTCTCCGATCATCTTATCGCCGTGTCGGCGCTAACCAAGGGTGGAAGCGCATCTCTGCGTTATCCTGACGTATTCATAACAGAGTACGTTCAGAATAGCCATAGATCACAATAAAATCATGCCATACTATTTCTGCATCCTTTTTCAAATGAGTATTGTTGCTTTTGCCTAATTCAGCAATTTCTTGAGCTCCTTATTTTTACCTCATAAAAAAGGCACTCGATACATACTACCGAGTGCCTTGAACTATTTGTAACAACTATAGGATTTTTTAAGGTTATGATGCCAAACTGTAACTAATTGAAAAACCGACAAAACTCTATCAGATGTCGAGATTGACCACATTAAGGGCGTTCTGCTCAATAAACTCACGACGGGGTTCAACCTGGTCCCCCATGAGGATGGTAAAGATCTCATCTGCTTCAACAAAATCCTCGATCTTGACCTGCAGCAGGGTGCGGTTGTCCGGGTTCATGGTGGTTTCCCAGAGCTGTTCCGGGTTCAT
>DKFG01000309.1:0-629 GCA_002452325.1 Geobacter sp. UBA6802 | reverse complement strand
GTTTCCAGCAGCTGCTTGCCGTTTTCCTCCAGTCGGCCCAGACCGCCGGCCAGTAGTTCAGCTACCTTACGCTGCGATTCCATCAGCAGTTCGTACTCATGGCTGGAGAGGATCTGCAGGGTCTGGTTGTCGATCACGGAGCGGACATTACCGATGGTAAAGATAACCCGTTCGTCATCAGTCTGATAGCTGCAGTCCGGTAGCAGCCCTTGCATGGTGCAGAGATGGGTCTCCATGCCGGACATCTCCTCGATACCGGGGCGTACGCCAGCTCGCAGCAGCAAATCCAACAGGTCGGCCGCTACCCCTTTCTTGACCACTTTTTCAAACAGGGCACGCCATTCCAGAAGTTGGCGGATAACCGGAATAATCTGCTTGCCGATGTAGGAGCGATCCCCTTTTTCCATGCTCAGGATCAGCTCCTCAGCCCCCTCCTCCAGCAGGAAGGTCTGCAGGGCTGCCTCGTTACGCAGATACAGTTCCTTTTTACCCCGCTTGACCTTATAGAGCGGCGGCTGGGCAATGTAGAGGTGGCCACGCTCGATCAGCTCACGCATATTGCGGTAGAAGAAGGTGAGTAGCAGGGTCAGGATGTGGGAGCCGTCCACGTCGGCGTCGGTCATGATGAT
>DKFG01000086.1:13481-38408 GCA_002452325.1 Geobacter sp. UBA6802 | reverse complement strand
AAGCCTGCTGGAGGCCCACACACGGATCTCCGGAATGGCCTGCGGACTAACGGACGATGCCGGAAACATCATTGTCAGCGCAGGGTTACAGCAGGTCTGCACTGCCTTTCACTGGAAGCACCCTTCCTTCTTTGCCCGCTGTTGGCGCAATGGTACCGGGATCAAACAAGCTTTACACGGCTTGAGCGGCAACCTGATTGAATGCAGATGCAAAAACGGCATGCTCAATATCGCGGTGCCGATTGTTATAGAGGGAGAACGTCTGGGAGTATTCTTCTCAGGCCAGTTTTTTTATGATGATCAGCCGCCCGATCTTGCCTGGCTCCAAAATCAGGCAGAAGAGCTTGGCTTTGAGATTGAACCGTACCTGGAGGCAGTCCGCAAAGTCCCGCTGCTCAACCGTTCCCACGTTGACAACACCATGCGCTTCCTGCATCAACTGGTACAACTGCTGGCCGAAACCGGTTACACCAACCTCATGCGGGGGCGTGAACTGGATGAGCGCAAACAGACCACGCAACAGATCAGACTATTGAGCCATACCCTGGATAGCGTGCAGGAAGGGGCCTTTCTGATCGACCTCCGGGGCAGATTTATCTACGTCAATCAGGCGGCCTGCCGTTCTTTGGGATACGACCGGGATGAACTGCTCGGCATGACCATCTCGGATATTGATCCCGACTTTCCGGCAAGCCGTATAGCAGAGCACCTTGCCAAACTTCTTGAGGCACAGGCGTTGACCTTTGAAACCCGTCACCGGGCACGAAACGGGCATATTTTTCCGGTAGAGATATCTAACAGCATGCTTGTCTACGAACATTCCAGCTATTTTCTGGCCCTGGCCCGCAACATAACCGAACGAAAACAGGCAGAACAAAAACTGTATGAAAAGCAGCAACGCTTGAACGACATGGCCCTGGAGTTGACACTCTCGGAGGAGCAGGAACGCCGCCGGATCGCCGTTGACCTTCACGACACCCTGGGACAGAATCTGACCCTGACCCGCATGAAACTGGGTGGCTTGAAAAAAATCGGCCTTTCAACAGAACAAAACGACATCGTGGTCGAGCTTGACCATCTGACTGAAACAGCAATCAACCGGGTACGTAGCCTGACCCGGCTCATCAGCCCGCCAGTACTTGAAAGTGCCGGCCTTGAGGCAGCCCTGAAATGGCTGGCACGACAGATAGAGACAGATTACGGTCTGCAGATTGCCTTCAGTGATGATTTGCAGGACAAAACCGTTACCAGAGAGCATCAGATCGAGATCTACAGCAGTGTACGTGAGCTGCTGATCAACGTTGCCAAACATGCCGGTACCGAGACGGTCTGTTTGTCTGTCAGCCGGGAGGCAGATCTGCTGGCAATCAGGGTTGAGGATGACGGCGTAGGCTTTGAGGCCGATACCTTTTGGAACAATCCGGACTGTGACGGTTTCGGCCTGTTTACTATCAGACGCCGGATCACGTATATGGGCGGCTCACTAAAAATCACTTCACAACCGGGCAGCGGTACCGAAATAACCATCTTGGTTCCGCTGTCAAGCCAATCTGTACCGTTCACCACAAGGAAACAATCATGAGCATCAAGGTACTGTTGGTTGACGACCACAAAATCATTCGGGACGGTCTTTCAGCAATCCTGCAGACTGAAGACGACATACATATTGTCGCAGAGGCAGGCAGTGGCCAGGAAGCCCTGGAGAAGATCAAACAGTCTACCCCTGATGTGGTGGTTATGGATCTGACCCTGCCGGACATGGGGGGAGTAAAGGTGACACGCCATATTCTGGCCGCGCATCCTGCGATTAAGGTGTTAATGCTGACCATGTTCCTTGACGACACCTGTGTCTTTGAAAGCCTTGAGGCCGGGGCCAGAGGATATCTGGCCAAGGACTGTGCTGCGGAAGAACTGGTGGTGGCAATACGGACCATTCATCAGGGCAACCCCTATTTTTGTACGGGAGCTCAAGAGATTATGATGAAAAAATGCCTGCCTGACGCTGCTGCGAACAGCCGTAATCCGACCCTCACGAAACGGGAAGCGGAAGTTCTAAAGCTTACAGCACAAGGGCTCAGTACCAAGGCAATTGCCTTTGAGTTGAAGGTCAGTATCAAGATGATTGAGGTGCATCGGATGAACGTGCGTAAAAAACTGGGGCTTCAAAGTATTGCCCAACTGACCACCTACGCCTTGAAAAACGGATTGATAACAGCCTGATTGTCACCTTCTCGAGAGCCTTTTGCACAATATTCATGAACTGAAACCACAACTATGCTTATGCTATTCTTGCTGCAATCTTGTCTTAACTAACAGGTCTGTGTTACCGTGGCTTAAACAAAAACAAGGAGACGCGATCATGCCCCGCTCTGCCACTAATCTGCTTGATCTGTCGGAACTTCCAACTCAACAGCGTCGTGAGGTGCGGGATTTTTTTCAGTTTCTGTTGTCTCGGCGAACATCCGCAGAGAAAAAATCTGCCCCCTACCATTTCAGCGATCTGTGTGGCATCATGCACTGGAAGGGCGATGCCGTTGCCGCCCAACGGAGTCTGCGCGATGAGTGGTAAATTCCGTTTTGTGCTTGACACCAATGCTGTTGTATCACTTTTGAATGGCAATCGGGAACTGGCAGCCCGGCTTGAAAAAGCAGCTTATGTCGGTATTTCAATCATTACGTACCTGGAATTTCTGGCGTTTAACGGCTTGACACAAGATGACCGAGATACTTTTCAGAAATTTTGTGCAAGGGTTGAGATCGTTCCGCTTATCCACAATAACGACCTTGCAGACAATGCCTTGATATTACGCACGCTGCATCGTCTCAAACTTCCCGATGCAGTTATTGGCGCGACCGCTCTTTGCCGTAAAGCCATCATCATTACAAACGACTCTCATTTCTCCGGCATTGCATCTCTTTCTGTTCAGGGCTGTTGATTGCATTATTTTTTCAGTGTTCAGCCTTCTTCCCGCAGACCACCTACGCCTTGAAAAACGGATTGATAACTGCCTGATAACAACGTGCACGGCGGTATGCCATCACCAGACATAGGGAAAACCCTATGTCATCCTTTCCTTCAACCTTCCGATAATCCCATCTGCACAGTTTCAGGTTGCCGCTGTATACCGTTATACGTAGAATAACGGCACATAACCTGATCTCACCAACACACAGCAGCCGCAATCACACTCCAGGACGTTGCAATACAGATTCTGCTGATTCAATCACAGTGCAGATAATCGCAATCATTAGGGACTTTGAATTTGCTGATGTATCAGGTTTTACGCTCAGATTTAGGCTGGATTTGCTGACCCTGATTGAGCAAAACCGCAGGCGTAGCAGGGCTACGCTGAGGATTTTGTGATTGAAGGGGCGGCAAAGACGGCCTGAAGATGAGATGTAAAACGGTACATTAGCAAGTTCTAAGTCCCTTACAGCACCGCAAGGCAGAAGCGACCTTTGCATTGAGACCAACTGGGTACCCAATGGAGCTACTACATGCTTAACTGTATCTGCAGTATGGATTGCACGATGGCTGATATGTCGCTCATGGGGGATAACCGATGACCCATCGCATGGAACAACTTATTGATCTGCAGGCTGTTCGCAACCTGCTGGCATCCTATTACAACCTTACCGGCATCTCCTGCACACTGTTTGATACTGACCAGAACCTGCTGGTTGCCGAGGGCTGGCAAGATATCTGCAGCCACTTTCATCGGCAGCATCCGGTCAGCGCACTGCGCTGTAAACGCAGCAATGCCAAAATGTTGCGCGCCCAAACAGTCACCTCGGAAAACTGTCGGGAATACCGTTGCGAAAACGGTATGCTGTATCTGTCACTGCCGGTTATGGTCGATGCCCTGCACCTCGGCACCCTGGTTGTCGGCAAGTTTTTTTATGACGATGAACCGCTGGACAGGACATTTTTTGCTGCACAGGCCACAGAACTGGGGTTTGATCAGACACACTATTTTACCGCCCTTGAGCAGGTTCCGGTCTTTCAGCGGGATTACGTTTGCCGCAATGTGCAGCTGCTGAACAACATGGTCAGCATGCTGGCAACGACCGGGCTGGCAAACCTGCGCCTGGAAGACAGGACGCAGAAACTGCAGCATGCCAACCGTCAGCAGGAATCAGCCAACCGGGCACTGCGGCTGCTCTCTGCCAGCAATCAGACCTTACTGCGCAGTAGCGATGAAGAAAAGCTGCTGTTTCAGGTCTGCACAATTGCGGTAGAGGTTGGTGGCTATACAACAGCCTGGGTCGGGCTGGCCCTGAACGATGAAGATAAATCCGTCATACCGTTGGCCTGGTATGGCATTGAAGAGACCTTTCTTAACGGACACCCGATAAGTTGGGAGGACAATGAGCGTGGCGCTACGGCTATGGGTACCGCCATACGTACCGGTACTGTTCAAACACGGCAGGATATCCTGCATGACCCGACGCTGTCAGCGTGGCACAACCATGCAAGAAAATACAACTTTCAATCATCGATAGCACTACCGTTACGGGCAGATGGTGAGATCATCGGAGCTCTGGCTATCTACGCAAGCGAACCGGATGCTTTTCAACAGGATGAAGTGAAGTTATTACAAGAGCTTGTCGGCGATCTGGCCTTTGGCATAGAAACCATCCGCATGCGGCGTGCCCATGAACGGACACAGCAACAGATCAGGCAACTGGCCTATTTCGATCACCTTACCGGCCTTCCCAACCAGTTCAAATTTAAGGATCGGCTTGAACGGACTGTTACTGCCGCTTTGGCTGAACAGCAGTCATTTTCACTGTTACTGCTGGACTTGACCCTCCTGCGGGAGATCAACGAAAACCACGGCCACACCCTGGGTGACCAGGTTATCGTCAGAATATCCCGGCAGCTGCTGGATGTATGCGGTCACGATTGTTTTACGGCCCGCTTTGGCGGCGACTTTGCCGTCATCTACCCCGGTTTTAACCAGGATGCGGCAATGGTCCTGGCTGAGAAGATTCTGGCCGCCATCACCCCGCCTTTTTATCTGTCCGGCCACCGACTGCAGATCGGCGGCAGCATCGGCATGGCGGTCTTTCCCGGAGACGGCGAAACCGCCTCAGAGCTCTTGTCAAAGGCGGATCTGGCAACATCACGGGCAAAAGCGGCAGGGGGCGGTTTCTGTTTTTACCGTCCTGAGATGGGAGAGCAGCTTGCCCGTTCGCTGCTACTGGCCCGCCGCCTTGAGCACGCTATTCAGCACAACAGCCTGCAACTGTTTTATCAGACCAAGATCGACCTGTTACAGGGACAGCTGGTTGGCGCAGAGGCGCTGCTGCGCTGGCACGATCAGGAACACGGCTGGATCAGTCCAGCCGAATTTGTGTCGGTAGCCGAGACGCGTGGGATGATGCTTACGCTGGGGGCGTGGGTACTGCGTACCGCCTGTTGCCAGATCAGGCAATGGCAGGACGAAGGTTGTTTTCTAAGCGGCAGGATTGCAGTCAACATCTCTGCCCGGCAACTTGAAGACAGCAACTTTCCGGCCATGCTCACCGCCATTCTTGCAGAAACCGGGGTAGCACCGCAATTTCTTGAACTGGAACTGACAGAAAGCATCCTGATGAGCGACCCGGAACGGATTACCTGCATACTGGCTGAGTTGAAGAGCCAGGGGTTTTCCCTGGCAATCGATGACTTCGGCACCGGCTACTCCTCACTGGCCTATCTCAAAAAATTTCCGGTGGATACGCTTAAGATCGACCGCGCCTTTGTGCGGGATATGCTGGATGATCACCATGACCGCGCCATTGTGGCCACCATTACCGCCATGGCGCAACAGCTGGGATTAACCACCGTGGCCGAAGGGATAGAGCTGGAAGGTCAGCACTATGCCCTGTTGGAACTGGGCTGTCTGCAGGGTCAGGGGTTCCACTTCAGCAAGCCAAAACCGCCGGATCTGTTTAAGGAAAAATGGTTAATCAACCAATAATGCCAAAGACTTACAACAACAGCTACGTCAGTTTAAACCTTAGCGAGCCAATCCCACCATGAACACCTACACCATTGACCAACTCATCAACCTCCAGCAGGTGCAAAGCCTGCTGGAGGCCCACACACGGCTCTCCGGCATGGCCTGCGGCCTGAT
Organism: Geobacter sp. UBA6802; assembly: GCA_002452325.1. Lineage (GTDB taxonomy): Bacteria > Desulfobacterota > Desulfuromonadia > Geobacterales > Pseudopelobacteraceae > Trichlorobacter. Next base: position 32,286 of record DKFG01000086.1, on the reverse strand, counting down.
GGATAACGAAGGCAACATCATTACAGGTGCAGGATTACAGCAGGTCTGCACTGCCTTTCACTGGACCCATCCCGCTTCCTTTGCCCGCTGCTGGCGTAACGATCCCGAGATCAAGCAAAAGCTGCAGACCTTTAACGGTGATCTGTTTGAATGCCGCTGTCAAAACGGCATGGTCAACATCGCCATGCCGATCATCATTGAAGGCAACCGTCTGGCCGTTTTTTTCTCCGGCCAGTTTTTTTATGATGATCAGCCGCCTGATCTGGCCTGGTTTCAAATTCAGGCTGAAGAACTTGGCTTTGAGATTGAACCGTACTTGGCGGCAGTCCGCCAAGCGCCTCTGTTCAGCCGCAGCCATGTTGACAGCACCATGCGCTTCCTGCACCAGCTGGTGCAACTGCTGGCGGACACCGGCCACACCAACCAGATGCGGCTGCGTGAGCTGGAAGAGTTAAAACGGGTGGAACGTGAACTGTTCATCCTCACCGGCGCTATTAACAACGCGACTGATGCCTTTTTTCTGGTTAATGAACAGTTCCGGTTTGTCTATGTTAACGATGCAGCTTGCAGCTCTCTGGGGTACAGCCGCGAGGAGCTGCTGACCATGGGGACGCAGGACATCGATCCCGGTATGTCACCGGAAGAACTTGAGGCGTTAAAAGAGAGCGCTGTCGAGCATGGTCGTCTCAAACCGTTTGAAACACGTCATCGCACCAGAGACGGCCGCATCTTCCCGGTGGAGGTCAGTGCAACCCCTTTTGAATTTGACGGTGTTATGCTCGGTCTCGTCATGGCGCGGGACATCACCGAACGAAAGCAGACAGAACAGCAGATCAAACTTTTGAACTATGCTCTGGATCATGTACAGGAAGGGGCCTTCATGACTGATGCTCACGGCAAATTTCTGTATGTGAATCAGGAGGCCTGCCGTTCTCTGGAATACAACCGGGACGAACTGCTCGGCATGACGGCACCCGATATCGACCCCAACTTATCTCCGGAACATGAAGCACGACATGTCAGCACGCTTCTCGAACAGGGAACACTGACATTTGAGACAACACACCGCAAACATTCCGGTCATGTTTTTCCGGTGGAGATCACCACCACGGTGCTTGATTTCGGCGGCACAGACTACTTCCTGTCATTAGTGCGGAACATCAGCGAACGCAAGCAGTGGGAGATACAGTTGCAGCAACAGATCGCGTTTCAGCAAACCTTGCTGGACCGCATAGCCATGGTCGGCATCCAGGTGATGGTCATTGAGAACGGGCGGATAATCTATGTCGGCAATCGTGATCTGGCCTACGGCTTTGGCTACACCGATGCCGAACTTGACGCACATCCGCCGTTCATCGAGATCGTCCACCCTGACGAGCGCGAACGGATCATGGACTATCACCGTCGGCGTTTGGACGGCGAAGCGGCGCCGACGACCTACGAAATAGGACTGATGACCAAGGCCGGCGAACGGCTTGACTATGAGACTGCCGTTATCACGTTGCCTGATACCGATCCGGTCAGGATCATCACCGTTGGCAAAGATATCACTGAACGTAAACAGACCGAGCAGAAGATCAAACTTTTGAACTACGCCCTGGATCATGTCAGTGAAGCGGTCTTCCTGAAGGATATCGAAGAGGGCAAATTTCTGTATGTCAACCAGGAGGCCTGCCGTTCCCTTGGCTACAGCAGAGATGAACTGATCGGTATGTCAACCCTTGTTATCAATCCGAATCTCTCCGCAGAATCGTATAAGAAGCTGGGGACTGAGCTGCTGAAACAAGGCAGCAAGACCTTTGAAACCACCCATCAAACCAAATCCGGCGTACTGTTTCCGGTGGATATATCCGCTACCATCTTTGAATACGACGGCACGCACTACTCCTTTGCCCTGGTGCGGGATATTACCGAACGCAAACAGACCGAGCAGCAGATCAAACTTTTGAACCACGCCCTTGATCATGTGCGGGAAGGAGCCTTCCTGATCGATCCCCAGGGCAAGTTCCTCTATGTCAACCAAGAGGCCTGCCGTTCTTTGGGCTACGACCGGGATGAACTGCTTGGCAAGACCGTATCGGATATTGATCCGGACTTTTCAGCGAGCCGTACAGAAGAACATCTTGCCGAGCTTTTTGAGGCACAGTCCTTGACCTTTGAAACCCGTCATCGCACGCGCACCGGTGACACGTTTCCGGTTGAGATAACCACCAGCGTGTTTGAGTATGGCGGAGTCAATTACTTCCTGGCGCTGGTGAGGAATATTGCCGAACGGAAAAAGATGGAAGATACATTGGCGATCCGAGAACAGGAGTTTCGCTCTCTGGCTGAAAATTCGCCTGATTCCATCATTCGTTACGATCTCGAACATCGGATACTCTATCTTAACAATAAACTTGTTCAGGAGTTGGGATTTGCCGACGCCGGTGAGTTGATCGGCAAACAGCCGATCGACATCTGGCTGGATGGACGTTTTGCAGCAATCGATGAGGGGGCGCAACGGGCGATACAAACCGGAGAAGCTCAAACCGTCGAACTCGTCTGGGAACGCTTCGGCCAGGTTGTGTTTGGACAGATACTCGTTGTGCCTGAATATGATGTCAGTGGGCGCATTGTCGGCACGCTTGCGTTCGGTCGCGAGATTACCGGGCTCAAACAGACAGAGGAACAACTAAAGACTCGTGAACGGGAGTTCCGCACCCTGGCCGAAAACTCACCGGACAATATCGTACGCTACGATACCCACTGTCGTATGGTCTACGTCAACCCCCGGATGGAAAAGACACTGGGGATTCCAGCTACTGTACTGCTCAGCAAAACGCCGATGGAGAAGCCCCCGGGCACGGAACGCGCCAAGTATCAGGAACGGATCAGACAGGTGCTCGCAACCGGCCAAGAGGCAGAAATTGACCTGATCCTACCGGACAACGGTGAAGGAGAGCAGCACCATAATATCCGTTTTGTTGCCGAACGGGATGACAACGGTTCAATAGCCGGGGTGCTGGCCATCGGCCGTGATATCACCGATCGCAAACTGGCCGAACAAAGGCTGTATGAAAAGCAGCAAAAACTGACTGAAATGGCGCTGGAACTTTCCCTGGCCGAGGAGCGGGAACGGCAACGGATTGCCGCAGAACTGCACGATCACCTGGGCCAATCCCTGCTGCTGGGAAAAATCAAGCTCCGCTCGCTGATCAGCTCCACCACTACCGATGACCACCATACGCTTGAAGAGCTGCTGTCACTTCAGGACCGGATGATCCGGTCCGTGCGTTCGTTGACCCAGCAGCTGTCACCGCCGATTCTGTCTGTCGCCGGACTGGAAGATGCGCTTTGCTGGCTGGGTGAACGGATGCAGGAAGATTACGGTCTGCGGGTGCAGGTTGTTGACGACAAACAACCGAAACCGCTTACTGACGATATGCGCGCCATTGTGTTTCAGGCCTGCCGCGAACTGCTGATCAATAGCGCCAAACATGCGCAGACCAGAACAGCGCGGGTTATCGTCGGCAGAGAGGGAGATCAGCTGTATCTTACGGTAGAGGATCAAGGGGTTGGTTTTGATCTTTCAGGAAGCGCTGTTAATGGTTTTGGACTGTTCAGCATCAGGGAACGGATCAACTACCTTGGGGGGAGCCTGGTGATCGAATCCGCTCCGGGCCGGGGGACGCGGGTGATCCTGCGGGTGGCGCTTGCGGTGAAACAGGAATAAAGCAGAGAGGCTGTTCTCAGTTGTAAACAGCATGAGTATTGACCAGAGTATGGTCACTGGTTATACTTATTGCACCAGGAGGTATGATGTATGTTAGCGGTAAAAACAGCCATCTCAATTGACAAGACGCTTTTTGATCAAGCCGAAGATATTGCGCGCGCGATGAAGGTTTCGCGTAGCAAGCTATTCGTTATTGCCTTGCAAGACTTTATTGAACACCGGAACAACAGAGAAATGCTTGCAAAAATCAACGCTGCCTACACCGATGAGCCCGATGCTGCGGAACAGACGCTGAGGCGGAAATCCCGTCGGCAACATCAGAGTCTGGTGGAGGGGGAATGGTGATCAGTCAGGGAGATATTTACTGGATAGAACTTGACGAACCTGAAGGTTCAGAACCGGGTTACAAGCATCCCCATGTTGTCGTGCAGAACAATCTGTTTAACAGGAGCAAAATAAAAACGGTTGTTGTATGCCCCCTCACCACTAATCTCAAGCGTGCCGATGCGCCCGGCAATGTTCTTCTCGACAAAAAGGAATCAAATCTGCCCAAAGATAGCGTTGTCAATGTTTCACAAGTTTTTACCGTGGATAAGACCCAGCTTGAAGAGTATGTCGGAACCGTTGCAACAAAACGGGTAGCCGAGATTTTGAATGGCATCAAACTGGTTCTGGAACCACGTGAAGCGGATTAATGGATTGCTTACAGGTTCCCTTCGACTCCGCTCAGGGAACAAAGGGGGGGCGGAAACAGTATGAACATCAAAGTACTGGTGGCGGATGATCACGCGGTTGTACGACAGGGATTTAAATCCCTGCTCAACTCGGAAGCGGATATAGAGGTGATTGGCGAGGCAGCCAACGGGCTGGAAGCGGTACGGATGGCACGGGAGCTTACTCCTGACGTAATTGTTATGGACATGAACATGCCGGAGATGAGCGGTATCGAGGCGTCACGGCAGATTCTGCAAGAAAACCCCGCTATCAAAATTCTCATCCTTTCCATGGTGCTGGACAAAGCCTGCGTGGCGCTGGCGCTCAAGACCGGCGCCATCGGCTATCTCCTCAAGGATTGCACCTCCGATGAACTGCTGACCGCCATTCACTCCGCAATGGCGGGGTTCCCCTATCTCTGCCGTGAGGTTACAGCGCTGGTCATCAAAGACTATACCCAGGGTACTGATACTGCGCAGGATAGCCAGCCGCCTCTTACAAAGCGAGAACAGGAGGTGCTGCAATTTATCGCCGACGGCAAAAGTTCCAAGGAGATCGCCTTCCACTATGGTCTCAGTGTCAAGACCATTGAGGGCCAGCGCATGGGCATCATGAAGAAGCTTGATCTATACTCTGTGGCGGAACTGACCAAGTACGCCGTGCGCATCGGGCTGACGACTATTGAATAACCGGGATTTGCCCCGGTTAAAACCGGTAACGCTCAAATCACGTACAGTATTCCTTTTTCCGGATAATGCTTCACATTTCTGGTTGCCACCTTGAAACCCCTGACCAACGCCGTAGCAGCGATCAGGCAGTCAATCGACGTAAGCGTGACACCCTTTGCGCGGTATTTCCGATAGAGTTCACCACCCTTGACCGCAATCTCGGTAGACACCAGCTCGATTACGCAGGCCTCTATAAAATTATGCGTGACAACCTTCTCCGCATCACGCATTCCGGCAGTCAGTTCATACACCGTCAGCACGCTGATTATAGCCCGACCGTCAGCCCAAAGACCGGCCAGCAACGGTTGCGCATATACTGCGCCGCGCAGAAAATCAATGGCCACATCGGTGTCAATGAGTACGCCCGGCATAATCCCGCCCCTCTTCCGATCTCAGACTGTTCACCATGTCGGCGCTCTCACCTTCACGCCCCTTCCAACCGCCAAAACTCTCCATAGCCTTCTGAATTTTGCGTTGGCGGATGTATTCACGCAGGGCTTCAGTGATCAGGCTGCTTACATTTTTTGACATTGTTTTGGCTTCTTCCAGGAGATCATCAGGCAAGGTTATTGATGTTTTTACAAGGCGCATATATCCTCCTTATTGATAGTATAAAAATATACTACACTATTGTATGACGCCTGTGCATGTATAAATGAGTAGGTGAAACTGCTTTCCCGAAAAAGAGTATCATCCATTCCCTGCCCCCGCACCCTCCATTCCCTTCCCCCTGCACCATCCATTCCCTTGTTTGCTTCAAGGTATTTAGAACCTCATTTCTTTTTTGGATCATATCATTCGCACCTACGCCGGACATAGAATGCAGCCATGAATGTTAATGGCTTTTTTCTGTTCGAGGCAATCCATGCACACCCCCAAAACCGTACTTGTTATTGATGACGATAAACCGTTCCGTAGCTACCTACAAACGGCATTGGAACTAAGCGGCTATCGCGTGATCACAGCGGCAGGTGGCAGACAGGGACTGGAACTGTTTAAGCAGAAAAACCCCGACATCGTCCTGGTTGATCTGCAGATGCCGGATATGCACGGCCTGGAGGTAATCAGCGCGTTCCACAAAAACAGCGCCTTCATACCGGTTATCGTCATATCCGGGCAAGGCCTGCTTGCCGACTCCATTGAGTCAACCAGACGCGGCGCATGGTACTACCTGATCAAGCCGATCACCATGGACGAACTTGATTTCGCTATCAACCGCTGCCTTGAGCGTGCCCGGCTGCTTTGGGAGAACCTGATGTACCGGGAACGTCTGGAGCAGATCCTGCATACCAAAATCAGGGAACTGCAGGAGAGCCGTGCCCGTTACCGCAGGCTGCTGGAGTCGGTCACCAGTTACATCTATACCGTCACTGTTAAAGACGGCAAACCAGTGGAGATCATCCACAGCCTGGGCTGTGAGCAGATAACCGGCCATACCCTGGAGGAATTCATCGCTGATCCCGGTCTCTGGTTTCGGATCATTCATGAAGATGACCGTCCGCAGGTATACGGGCTAACGCAACATCTGCTGAGCAATCCGCACAATCATGTCCTGGAACACCGTATCCTCCACAAGGACGGCTCCATCCGCTGGGTCACCAACACGCTGGTCCCCGGTTGGAGCAGTCAAGCTCTTTCTCTTCCGCAGACATGCATGGCAGACAACGCCGTCCATTACTATGACGGGGTTATCACTGATATCACCCAACGTAAAGAAGCCGGGACACAGGTGCAAAGCCTGATGGACAACATGACCGCCTTCCGAGATGGACATCTTTATGTCAGCAGATGATTCGACCAGGCTGTCCGGGCAGTTCTCAATCAAACGATTCCGCATCGCCGCTATCGTTATCTGGACAACGCTTGCCATTCTCACGGCGCTCTGGGAGTTCCGTTACAGCAATGAGTTCAAGACAGCCAATGCGTTGACTATTGCCCGAACCTTCATTGAAAAAGATCTTGTCTTTCGCCGCTGGGCTGCCGAACATGGCGGCGTATACGTTCCGATAACCGATACAACAGTCCCCAACCCCTGGCTGAACGTTCCTGAGCGGGATATAACCACCCCGTCAGGCAGGCGTCTGACCCTGGTAAACCCCGCCTATATGACCCGCCAGATCTTCGAACTCAGCCAATTGTCCGGCAATCCTCAGGAACGTATCACCAGCCTGAAACCGATCCGACCGGAAAACGCGCCTGATCCTTGGGAAAGCCGCGCATTGACCGCACTGGATAGCGGCATTGGGGAATTCGGAGAGTTTCAGGTGTTGGCCGGAAAACCGGTGTTTCGCTATATGCGTCCGCTTACAACCGAAAAACCATGTCTGCAATGCCACGCTGCACAGGGATACCGGGAAGGGATGCAACGCGGCGGCATCAGTATCGCCATCCCGACGGCGGAGATTGATCAATCCATACTTCAAAGCAACGCCACCCATATCGGCATTATCGGGATCATCTGGCTGTTTGGACTTGCAGGCTGTTTATTCAGCTTTAACAGGATTATCAGCGCCACCACGGCGCTTATGACTGAACGGGACAACCTGAGCGCTGTTTTTGACGCGACACCGATGCCGATGCTGCTGTTTGACAACCGGATGGAGGCGGTGCGGGTCAACAGGGCGTTCCGCAACTATTGCAGTAATTTTGACGATTACCCAGATAAACGCTGCGGCACAATCCTGCGATGCGCCAACGCCCTTGCAACCCCCCACGGGTGCGGCCACTCCCCTGCCTGCAGCTCAGGTCTCCTTCTGGGCGCCCTACGGAAGGTATTGAAAAACGGCCTCTCCTCAGCCCATGGCGAGGTAACCATCCCTCAGGCCGCATCGGACGGAAGCATCACAGAACTGTCGCTGCTGTACGGCGTAGAAGCGGTATCGCTTGATGGACAACGCCATGCGCTGTTGTCGTTTCTGGATATCAGCGACCGCAAACAGATGGAGAAAAAGCTGGCGACAAGCGAACAGGAATTCCGTTCCCTTGCTGAAATAATGCCGGACAACATGGCCCGTTATGACCGTGACTGTCGCCTGCTCTATATCAACCCCGCTCTGGAGAGAACCCTTGAAATGCCGCTGGAGACGGTTATCGGCAAACTGCCCACCGAACTAGCCCCTGTCGGACAGTACGACGAGTATCAAGTCACGCTTGCAAGGGTGATTGCAACCGGCGTTGACACTGAAATGGAGCTGCTATTACCCAATGGCTTCGGCGGCATCCTGTACCATCACGTCAAACTGGTGGCTGAACGGGATCCTGAAGGGACCGTTATCGGCGCTCTGATCATCGGTCGTAACCTTACCGAGCTTAAACAACTGGAAAAAGAACAGGCAGACCGGGAGCGACAGTTTCGTACCCTGGTGGAACATTCGCCCGACACCATTGCCCGCTATGACCAGCTTTGTCGCCGTACCTATGTCAACCCGGCCCTGGAGTTGCTGGCCTGCAAACCGGCCTCGCAACTGATCGGCAGAACCCCCATAGAGGCCTTTGTGGCAAGCCCGGAAGTGGGGCAGCAGGTGCATGATGCGGTTGCACAGGTTCTGGATCAAGGGCTTCCATTGGAGATTGAACTGAGCTGGAAGGATGCAGGCAGTGTGACGCGCCATTTTCTGTCTCGCTATGTTCCTGAATCTGATGCAAACGGCGAGGTGACAAGCGTCCTCTCCATCTCACGGGACATCACGGCGTTACGCAGTGCTGAGACTCAACTACAGCATGCGCAGAAGCTTGAATCCATCGGCCTGCTGGCCGGAGGCGTGGCCCACGACTTCAACAACATCCTTGCCGTAATCGGCGGCTATGCTGAACTGCTGAAGATCACCATCTCTGGCAGCGATGCCGTGCGGGCGTATGTTCTTGAGATCAGCGACGCCGTGAGCCGTGGCGCGGAACTGACCAGAAGCCTGTTGCTGTTCAGCGGCAAACAGGAACCGCATAAGCAGCACACCGATATCAACCTGATCGTTGCCAACCTGCATAAAAGCATGTCCCGGCTACTGAACGCCGACATCAACCTCTCTGTTAACCTGTGTGACGGCCAGCTTCCGGTCCTGGCGGACCGAGTCCAGATCGAACAGATCATGGTGAACCTGATGGTCAACGCCCGTGATGCCCTTTTATCAGGAGGAACCATTCATATAACCACCGCTCCGGCGGAAGTACCGGAGGTTGTTGCAACCGCCGACAACAGGCCACTACCCGGAAGTTACGCGCTTATCACTGTTGCGGACAACGGGGCAGGTATGGACCGGGAAACCGTTGCACGGATATTTGATCCGTTTTTCAGCACCAAGGAGAGCGGCAAGGGGACCGGCCTTGGGCTTGCGATCGTTTCCGGTATTGTTGCGAATCATGGCGGCCATATTACGGTGGAAAGTTCACCGGGCAACGGGTCGGTCTTCAGCATTTACCTGCCACTATACGACAGCAACCAGCAGCCGGAACATGCACCGCAGCCGGAAACCCCGGAACTGCGAGGCAACGAGACCATCCTGGTGGTTGATGATGAACCGGGGCTGTTGATGGTTATCAGTAACGTGCTTGCACAGTATGGCTACACCGTGCTGACCGCTGCTGACGGCGTTGAGGCGCTCCAGATTTTTGCGACCCGCCGCGACGAAATACAGGCGGTGATCATTGATCTGATCATGCCGCGCATGAACGGTAGGGAAACCATTGCGAATATGCGGCAACAAAAACCGGATCTGCCGGTAATCCTTACCAGCGGCTACAACGATGTTGTCTTCGATGAGCCTGATATCAGCTTTCTACCCAAACCGGTTTGTTTTAAAAAACTGACGGAGACTCTCCGTGCAGTGCTGGATTGCAGTGAAAACTGTTTACAAAACGCCTGCTCTTGCGTCGGACCAGAGATGCCGCTGGATAGTGATGGTGACGACTGGCTGTAATCCGGGCAAAGGCTGGTTAAACGCGCTTCGACTCCGCTCAGCGCACGATATGTATGTTCCCTGAGCGGAGTCGAAGGGAACTGAACATGCTTAGAGGAAACCATGAAAGCATTACTTGTTGACCCTTCCAGTTCGATGATCTGCATGCTGAGTGCCCTGTTTGCCAATTACGGTTTTGCCTTCCGTGTGGCAGTAGACGGGCAGTCTGCTCTCGAGGTTCTGGAGCGTGAGCCGGTGGATCTGATCTGTTTCACCTACGAACTTGGCGACATGGACGGCGTTGAATTTCTGACAGCCGCAAAGTCGCAAAAACTGGTGCATAACCAGCCCTGCCTGATGTTCTCATCCAGCAGCGATAAAGAGGTGATCACCAGAGCGCTGACCTCGGGGGTGACTGAATGTTTTTCAAAACGTGAACTGCATCTCTTGGAGCATTTTGTCGAACGGTTCGCAGAAAACAACCGTCGCCGTATCAGCGGCTGTGTGCTGCTGGTGGAAGACAGCGCTACCAGCGCGCTGTTTTGCAAACAGATTCTTGAGCGGATCGGCCTGCATGTGGATCTTTGCCGGACTGCTGAGGAGGCCATCGTGCAATTTGCTGCTCAGGAGTACGATCTGGTGCTGGTTGACTACGTGTTGGACGGGGTGCAGAGCGGCCTTTCCGTGATCCGGGCGGTACGTGAGTCTGAGGGTAAAAAAGAGCAGACCCCTATCCTGGCCATCTCGGCCTTTGGAGACACGGCACGCAAGGTGGAGATCCTGCGCAGCGGCGCCAACGATTTTGTGAGCAAGCCGATGGTGGCGGAAGAGCTGGAGGTACGGATACAGAATCTGCTTAAAACCCAAAAACTGATCCGCCAGCTTGAATCACAACATGAGGCCATACAACATGCGATGGATGAGATCAAAACCCTGAAAGGGATCGTGCCTATCTGCTCGTACTGCAAAAAAATACGTGATGATTCAGGCTATTGGAACCAGCTTGAAACGTACATCCGGGACCATTCAGGTGCGGATTTCAGCCACGGCATCTGTCCTGACTGTCTGAAGGAGCGCCTGACCGAGCTTGAACAGGGCAGGAGTGAGGAATCCAAACCATGAACAGAGACATGACCGCCAGTAGCAACGTATCCATCAAAAATACGACGTACCATACGTTCTGTCCCAGAATCATTGAACCGTTCAGCGATTGCTACTGCGTTGGCCTGACATCGCAAAAGATTGTGCTTACGCTTGAATTTTGCGGAGGCAATTACCAGGGTTGCGAAATCTATCAACGCAACTGCACTGCGGCTTCAGGATTCAGACCATCAGGAGGGGGGCAGTGACCCAAAAAGCGGAGTGCGATAGCCTGAAAATCAAAAATGAGGCTGCATGGTATGTAAGTCAGATTTCCAAGGGGGAACGAGATGCCTTGCTTGAAGACGAGTGCTGTCTGCCTCAGGGTCAGGCCACTTATGATGATGGCGGCGCTGCCTGAAAAGCAGGGGCAAGAGGTAAGAGCAAAAAGCCTTTATAACCTTAACCCTTGCCCCAAAAAACCAAAGTGAGGCGCTATGAGTGCAACAATAAGCGAATACCCGTCACCCTCCAATAATGCCAGGGTTTATGTTGTGGAGGATGATCCGCATGTCCGTACCTTGCTTGCGAATATATTGCTGCATAACGGGAATGAGGTGATTCCTTTTTCAAACGGTGCAGAGGCATTGGATGCTGTCATGCACTACCCGCCGGATCTGCTGTTGCTGGATGTCACCATGCCGGAGATGAGCGGTTTCAAGGTATGCGAACGCCTTAAGAAGAACCCGATGCTCAAAGATATACCGGTTATCTTTTTAAGCGGCATGGGGGCTACAGAAGACAAGATGCGGGGATTCCAGGCAGGAGGGGTCGATTACATCACCAAGCCGTTTCATTCTGAGGAGGTCAGAGCGCGGGTCAACACGCACCTGAGTTTGAGCACGCTTCGCACCAAACTGGCATATCAGAAACTGTTGGAACGGGAGATGCGTGAGCTGTCAGAAGCCCAGCAAGCCACTATTTTCGCACTGGCAAAACTTGCAGAACACCGTGACGACGATACCGGCGCCCATCTGGAGCGGGTAAGTGAGTATTGCAGGCTGCTGACAGAACAGCTGGGTGAGCAGTCCCGTTACGCAGACCAGATATCCGCAGATTTTGTCGCATGTATTCAGCATGCCTCGGCATTGCACGACATCGGCAAAGTGGCCATTCCCGACAGTATCCTTAAAAAACCGGGCGCGCTGACTACTGAAGAATTCAGCATCATGAAAACCCATACCGTGATCGGTGCGGAGAACCTGCAGACCATCTTCAACCGCTATAACGACAATCCGTTTATCGGCATGGGGGTTGAGATTGCGCTGTATCACCACGAACGTTGGGACGGGAAGGGGTATCCCGATGGGCTTATGGGCAAAAACATCCCGCTTTCCGCAAGAATCATGGCAGTGGCTGACGTGTACGATGCGCTCCGTTCTGATCGCTGCTACCGCAAGGGATTTGATCATGAAACGGTCACAAGCATGCTTCTGAAAGAAAGCGGAACGCATTTTGATCCTGAGGTCATCAAGGCGTTTCTCAGCCTGGAAGAACAGTTCAGCGTTATTATGCCATGACCTTGAGAAATGAAGGAGATGACCAGATGACTGCTCAAGACATTGAGAAAAAACAGCATATCCTCGTTATCGACGATGAAGAGGGGATCCGTCAAACCGTGCGGATGTTTCTCGAACAGGTCGGCTATCGCGTCAGCGCCGCTGCTACTACCGAAGCTGCCTGGCAGCTGTTGGATACGGATGAACCGGACATGATTCTGTGCGATGTGATGATGCCGGGTGAGGATGGTCTCTCGTTTCTAGCCAAAATACATCAGCGGTTGCCGGATATGCCGGTTGTCATTATGACCGGGTATGCCCGGTTGCGGACTGCTATCGATGCCATCACACACGGCGCCTTTGATTTTATCCAGAAGCCGTTCGATTTCAGCTATCTGCGCATGGTCGTCAGCAGGGCGCTTGAATATTCCGGTCTGCGCCGCATGGAGAAGAACTACCGCGCCGAACTTGAAAAAACCGTGGCGCTGCGCACCGACGAACTGAAAGAGGCCATGGCGCAACTGGATGCTGCCAACCGGTTGCTGCTGGAGGCGGCCAACGAAAAACGCGAGTTTATGACCACCATCACCCATGAGATGCGCACCCCCATGAACGGGGTTATCGGGGCGCTTGATGTTTTGGAGGACAGTGATCTTTCCGGTATGCAGCGGGAGTTTGTCCTGATTGCCCACCAAGCAGCCGACAATATGGTCACGCTCATCAACCAGTTGCTCTCCTTCTCCTCCCTTTCCGGTGGCGGTCCTGCTGCCGGCAACGAACTGATGCAGTTGCCGGATATCCTTGAGGCACTGGCAGAAAAGTACCGGCCACGCTTTGCAAAGAAGACAATGATTTTAGATAGTAATATATCTCCCGATATACCGGCCACCATACGGTGCAATGGCAAACAGTTAGCCCAATTACTGGATATTTTGCTGAATAATGCGCTGAAGTTTACTGAATGGGGCGGGGCACGCCTGGATGTCTCGCTGGAGCGAAGTGGCGACCGAAGCGAGGAGATCCACTTCTGCGTAACCGACAGCGGCATCGGCATTCCTAAGAAGATGCTGGAACGGATTTTTGAACCGTTCACCCAAGCGGATGGCTCCATTACCCGCAGGTACGGCGGTACAGGGCTGGGATTGAGTATCGCCCGCCAGGTTGCACAGTTGCTTGGCGGCAGACTCTGGGCGGAAAGCACCCTGGGTGAAGGCAGCAGCTTTCATTTCACCATGAAATATGAAGCGCTGCCGGATCAGATTATCCCTCAGGTAAAAGAGCAGGGCGAAGGCGACAGGTACCGGTTGCATACACAAGCCATACCCGGATCATGGTGATGGAGCTGGCCTGGGGATAAAGTAGACATCAGGCTGTAACAGGATAAACGACAACGCATTCCAAGACGCTTCCCTCCCGGCATGCAACAAAACGGTTTCTACGAGGTGAGCTATGTCCGACTACACATTTAAACAACTCCTTGATATTGACATGATACGACGTCTGCTGGAATCTCACCAGCGGGTATCCGGCATGGCCTACGGCCTGTTCGATGCAGGGGGAAACGATATCATTTCCGTTGGCTGGCAGGAAATCTGTGTCGGTTTTCACCGTGTCCACCCGGTTACCTGCGCCAGCTGCCGGGAAAGCAACTGCTACATCAATGCGCGTCTGAACGAGGCGACTGATTCCTTTGTGGAATACTGCTGCCCCAACGACATGATTGTTGCTTCCATGGCGATTGTTGTTGACGGGGCGTATCTGGCAACCTTTTTTATCGGGCAGTTCTTCTATAGCGATGCCCTGCCGGACCGTGAGTTTTTCATGAGCCGGGCCGCCAGGCTGGGATTTGATTGCAACCGCTATCTGGCTGCGCTGGACCGGGTTCCCTTCTTTACCCGCGACTATGTTCGTGACACTATGCTGTTTCTGCGAGACATGGTGCAACTTATGACCAGGGTGGGGGCCGACAACCTGAAACGCTTCCGTGAAACTGAAGCAAAAAACAAACGGAACGAGTACTTGAGCAGCCTGCTGGACAGCGCCCTGAACCAGGCGAGTGACGCCGTGTTTCTGATCGATGGTGCCCAGCGCTTTGTGTTTGTCAACGAAGCAGCCTGCCGTTCCCTTGAATACAGCCGTGAGGAACTCCTGTCCCTGACGCCACCTGATATTGATCCCGATATTACCCCGGAGATGGCTTCAGCCATGCTGGCGGAGCTGTTTATAACCGGGCGGCAACCCCCTTTTGAGTCACGCCATACAACCAAGTCCGGTCGTGTTTTTCCGGTTGAGATCAGCTCCACCATGTTTAAGTATGACGGAGCACAGTATAGCCTTTCCGTAATCCGTGATATCACGGCACGCAAACAGGTGGAGGAGGAGCTGAGAAGCGCCATGCATGCCGCCGAGGCGGCCAACCGGGCTAAATCCCTCTTCCTGGCCAATATGAGTCATGAACTGAGGACTCCGCTGAACGGGGTAATCGGCATGGCCCAGCTGCTTGAGACAACTGAGATATCCGATGATCAACAAGAGTACCTTGAGGCGTTGCAACAATCTGCACACAATCTGCTTAACCTGATCAAGAATATTCTCGACATTACCAGCATCGAAACGGAACAAATTTTCACCGCACAGGAGGTTTTTTCTCTTGGCAAATGTCTTAACGATGTTGTTACGCCACATCAAAAGCAGTGTGCAGAAAAGCGTCTTACCCTCAACCAGAAGATAGCGTCGGCAATTCCTGAAAGGCTGACCGGAGACCCGTTAAAAATACAGCTTATCCTCTCACACCTGCTGGTCAATGCGATCAAGTTTACAGACAACGGCGGTATTGTCATAACAGCCGAACTTGAGCAACACTGCGCCGACACCATGCTGTTGGATATTGCCGTAACCGACACCGGCATTGGCATTGCACCAGAAAAACTGAGCTACATATTTGAGCTGTTTACCCAGGCAGATGAATCGTTTACCCGTAGACACGGCGGCGCAGGGCTGGGTCTCCCGATCTGCCGGAAGATTGCAGCGCTAATGGGAGGGAGTATTACGGTTGAAAGCGTTGAAGGCAAAGGCAGCACGTTCCATCTACTGCTGCCCTGTACCGCTCTGACAAATTAGCTGCATGTCGACATCAACAAAGAGCTTAACTCTGAAAGCATCACAAACGCCTCAAAACGGTTATACTTATTACATCGCTCGCTACCGTTTTTATGGAGATTAGCCTGTTCGTATGCTATTTGGATGTCTACGTGTTATTTACAAGACATGCAGCCATAACGGAACAAGGATATCTATTTCATGCGCTACTGGCTTTTCAAATCTGAACCTGGCTGCTTTTCTTTTCAGGATCTGCAGAACCGTCCCAACGCCACCGAGCAGTGGGACGGGGTGCGTAACTTCCAGGCCCGCAACTTCCTGCGGGATGAGATCAAAAGCGGCGACCGGGTGCTGTTCTACCACAGTTCCATTCCTGAACCGGTAGTGGTGGGTCTCTGTACCGTAGTGCGGGAGGGCTACCCGGATCACACCGCCCTTGATCCCACTGCCGATCACTTTGATCCCAAGGCGACCACAGAAAAACCGATCTGGTACATGGTGGATGTACGGGCCGACCAGCCTCTTCCTCGTCAGGTACCGCTGGCGCTGATCAAGGAACATCCGCAACTACAGCAGATGCCGCTGGTGAACCGTAGTCGCCTTTCAGTGCAACCGCTGACCGAGACCGACTATCAAATTATTGTAGCCTTAGGGGGATTGTGATGCGCGTCTTACTATTCGTGTACCTGCTTTGCTGCATGCTGTTGTTGCCTGCTCTCGCCCTGGCCGGTCCACGGGAGCTAACCGTGTATATCGACGGGACCCTGGTTGAGCTGGAGGCGACGGCCAAAAAAGGCAACGCAGAGGTTCAGTTGCCCGGCGCGATCCGTGAAGATACACTGCGGGTTACCCCGCTTGACAACAGTCTGATCGGACGGGTTGAGCTGGTACCGGCCAGGGTGCCGGACAAGCTGCAGAAGGAACTGGACAGTCTGCAAGAACAGAAAAGCCGCCTGGAAGACCGGATGAAGGCGCTGGATACCAGGGAGACCATCTTTGCAGCTGCAGCAAAATCACAGAGTTCCAAGGCCCCCCGCAAGACCAAGACCAACCCGGATCCTCTGGCCTCGGTGCGCCAGGGGACCGAGTTTGCCATAGCTCAGCTTGAGGCGGTCTTTACCGCCCGCCGCCGCACTGAACAGGAACTGAAGCGGGTCACCCTGCGGCTCGCTCAGCTTGAAAGGCGCAGCATCGGCGGCCCCACGGTGCGGGTTGCTCTCTCTTCGCCCAACAGCCGTGTCAGGGTTACCGCTGTATTACGGGAGAACGACTGGACGCCACGGTATGAACTGCGCCTTGACGGAACCGACACGGCACAGCTGGCCCTGATGACGGAGTTTGAGCCGCCGACCGGTTTCGGCATTACCGTGATTCCGGCGGCACTTACCGCCTCGCCGCTGCCTCAGGGACAGACAGCGCCGGGGACAACCACCCTCAAACTGGCTGCATGGCAACTGCCGCTGGAACAGGAGCAGGTGCGCACCGGCCCGATTCCGACCTTCTCACTGAAGCTGCGTTACACCGGTAGCCAACCGCTGCCGACCGGGCAGGTGGCAGTCTACTACCGGGGTGACTATCTGGGAACAACCCCGCTCGCACCGCTTTCTGCCGATAACACGCTCACCCTGGTCGGCCCCCGTTAAAAACCAGGGGCCGGTTCATACGAACCGGCCCCTGACACTGCCACCACCACACTGCAGCAAAAACCTACTTGAGATACACCTCTATCTTGGCCTTCTTACGGGCATCCTCCAGCACCGCATTGACCGCCTCGCCAACCTTCTTCCGCTTTAGTGAATCTGCGATGCGTGCCTTGACGTCATCAAACGGGATCTTGGTGGGAGGACGCTTCTCGATCAGCTTGATGATATGGTAGCCGAACTGGGTCTCCACCACGCCGCTTACCTCACCCGGCTTGAGTGACCAGGCTGCATCTTCAAACTGCTTGACCATCTGACCCTTGCCGAAGTAGCCCAGATCACCCCCCTGCTTGCTGCTGGGGCAACCGGAGTTTTCCTGGGCAAGTTTGGCAAAGTCGGCGTTGCTCTTGGCCTGCTTCAGCAGTGATTCAATCTTCTCCTTGGCTTTTTTCCGCTCTGCCTCACTGGCCTTGGCATCCACCGTAATCAGGATGTGACTGGCTCGCACCTGCTCCGGCTGCGTGAAGGTTTCTGGATTCTTGTCGTAAAACTCCTTGACCTCGGCGTCACTGACCGGATGTTTCGGCACAATCACCTGCTCAATATGGTTTTCAATCACCACATTGCGGCTGATCAGCTCCTTGAGACCGGCTTCAGTCAGCCCCTGGGCCTGCAGCCCTTTAAGAAACTCCTCTTCACTGGGAAAGCGGCCTTTCAGGGCAGTAACAGCATCGTCCACCTTTTTGTCCTGATCCTTCACCGGTGTTGGCTTGGCAACCTGATACATCAACTCGGCACCGATCATCTGATTCAATAGAAACTGCTGGACCTCTTTTTCCTTACCCGGCGGAACCTGTGCGGCATCGGGAGATTTGTTGAAGGCGTTCAGGGCCTTCTGAAGCTCAGCCGCTGCAATGGGGGCGCCATTTACCCGTGCAACCGGATCCGGCAACGGGGCAGACGTGACAACGGACGCCGCAACAGGTGCAGACTTCTTCTCGGCCGCAAACAGACTACCCGTGCCTGACAGCAGCACGGTAGTGATCGTTGCAGCGACAACCAGACTACGTTGAACCTTCATAGCACTCCATCTCCTTTACGTGAAAAGCATTGATACTGCCTGTATACCACGCCCCAAGTAACCGGGTGAAACGGTTTTTTGCACAGAATGACTTTTTGACTTTTCATGAGGATTCGGGTACAGTTTGCCCCACTAAACCTGCATGAAAGCAGGGTCACCATGCCACACCGGGAGGGAAGGTGTCTATGAAGAAGGTGCTAGTCGTTGACGATAGCCTCTCTGTTGCCCGTCAGCTGGAAAAAATCATCAACGAATCCGGCGACCTCGTTAGCGTCGGCCATGCCAAAAACGGTGCCGAGG
>DKFG01000086.1:0-13435 GCA_002452325.1 Geobacter sp. UBA6802 | reverse complement strand
ACATGCCCGGCATGGACGGTCTGACTGCCCTGCGCAGCTTGGTGTTGCTGGACAAGGAGGTCAAGGTGGTCATGGTCACGTCGCTGGGCGGTGTGGGAGACAAATTTACCGAGGCGATCAAACTGGGTGCCAAAAACGTCATCTCCAAGCCGTTTGAGGCTGAAAACGTACTGAACATCCTACGGGCACTCTGATCCGGCTGGGGGACTTACGACATGGCAGTAAAATTTTTTGGACAATTTCTGGTGGAGCAGGATGCCGTTACCGGCGAATCGCTGCTCCGTGCCATTGAGCTGCAGGAACGCACCAATCTGAAACTGGGAGAAATGGCGGTCACACTGGGGTATATCACCCAGCGGGATATTGATACCGCCCATGCGGCCCAACTTTCAAAGGACATGAAGCTGGGCGATCTGCTGGTTGAACTGGGATTCCTGACCAAGGCCCAGCTGGATGAAGTCATCAGCCGTCAGAAAGCCACCCACCTGTATATCGGTGAGGCCCTGGTGAAGATCGGCGCCCTGACTGCTGAAAAACTTGAATACTATCTGGAAAAGTTCAAGGCTGATCAGGCCCCCTACATTGCCGAGCGAATCGAGCTACCTGACTGGCTGCATGAATATCGCAGCATCTGGGAGATCACCGTTGACCTGACCTACAAGATGATCACTCGGGTAATCGGTATCCAATTCAGGCCGGGCAAATTTATTGAAACCGATTGTATCCGTCCCAACACGATGTATGCGGCCATGGACCTGAGCGGCGACCTGACCGCCCGCTATCTGCTCTCCGTTTCCGACGGTTTACAGAAGACCATTGCCAGGGCCATTCTGCGTGAGGATGACGTGGAAGGCGAATCAGAGGAGATTCTGGAAGACACGGTGATGGAGTTTGTCAATATCGTACTGGGTAACGTAGCGGCCAAGGCATCCCAGACCGGCGTTACCATTGACATCAATCCCCCCATCACCCTGCATGCGCCACCGGAAGGCATGCCGGTTCCCAACGGCTACCGTGGCTTGGTCTTTCCGATCCATGTTGGTGATGACGACCTGATGGAACTGATTCTGCTGGTAAAGCTGTAACTCCTCCGGCATACCTGCAGCTTGAAGGGCGTCCTAACGGCGCCCTTTTTTCATCTCCCCAGCAAGATCCTGCGCACCTCATCCGCGTACTGCTCACCATCGCTGCGCACAATCAGGGGCGACAAGACCTCAAGCTGCACGTTTTTCCTCCCTTTGGCCAGCTCCACCAGAAACACCTTGGCTATGGCGTCAGGCACACCATGCACCATCCGCAGACGCACCACTGAAAGTTTCTGCGCGGCGGCCTCTGCCATCAGATCAGGTAGACGATCAGGGTGGTATACCAGACAGATCCTGCCGGTTACCGGCTTTACCAGATACTTGGCTGCAGCCAGAAAATCAGCAAGGGTGGCGGTAGTCTCATGCCGGGCCGCCAGTTTGCCGGGATGGGGATTCACCCTGCCCCTGCCCTGCTTGCGGTAGGGTGGATTGCTGACCACCAGATCGCAGCATGAGACCGGCAGATGACGCCGGACCTGCAGTACGTCCTCATGCAGCACAGAGACCCGCTCTTCAAGACCATTCAGGCAGACATTC
Organism: Geobacter sp. UBA6802; assembly: GCA_002452325.1. GTDB lineage: Bacteria > Desulfobacterota > Desulfuromonadia > Geobacterales > Pseudopelobacteraceae > Trichlorobacter. The sequence continues at coordinate 11,813 of DKFG01000086.1, read as the reverse complement.
TGCCGAGCCAGACCGGCAGTCTCCACATCCTGTTCAAAGGCGACCACCTGTGCCTGCGGTGCCATCCGTGCCAGTACCAGCGCCATCACCCCGCTGCCGGTGCCGAGGTCCACAATCTGCAGCTCACTCCCTGCTCCGCTGAAGTCACACAACAGCAACGGGTCTAAGGTAAAGCGATAGCCATCCTTTGGCTGCAGCAGGGTCAGGCTGAACCGCTTCAGCTCATCACGGGTGAGAGAAGCAGGGTCAAGGGTCAAGGCCGCGCANNCCGCGCACTGAGCCTGTCGAAGTGGGCAAGGGTCACACGACATTGCTGCTGCTCCTGTGCAGAAACCACTCCCGCAGGGCAACAAGGCCAAACAGGGCAAAGGAACCGAGTGTTAACCACTTGCCGATCCTGAACGGCAACGGATCAAAACGAAACGCGACCGTATGGTTACCGGGTGCGAGATAGACACCGCGCAGGGTATGATTGACCGGCACGATCTCGGTCGGTTTACCGTCCACGGTTGCTATCCAGCCCTGATAATATTTTTCACCCACCACCAGCAGCGAGTTAGCTGTTATCTCGGCAGCAAGCGACATCTCGGCTGGTTTGTATGTTTTAACCTGCACCTTTCCAAGCTGATCAGTACCGGCCAATGCAAACGGAGGAGCAGACTCCACCAATGCCAGTCGGGCCGGATCAAAACCCGGTGCCAGCATCCGTTGTAACCGCTTTACCGGATCAGCCTCCAGTTCAGCTCGAGACACCAGCCAGGCCTTGGGCAGCACCTGACGGTTTTCAAGAATTATCTCCTTGCCGTTGCTGAACACGGTCCGGTACCGCTCGCCAAAATGGTCTTTCTGCTGCTCGTACAGGTTCTGATCATAGACCAGCCAACGCAGGTTCATGAAATCCGGCATACGCGATTGCAACGACAGCCGGTCCAGATACTCCTGCCAACGCACCTTCTGAACCGCATTTGCCGTAAACAGCACCGGGATACCGGCAGCGGCATATCCCATCGGATCTCGCTCCCCCAGCGGCAAGGTGCGGTACAACGGCACCTCATTATCTTGACCCTTGACCACTTCGACAGGCTCAGTGCGCGGCCTTGACCCTTGCCCCTGCTCCTTGATCCACTGCATGGCCGGGGTCAGGGCCACCTCGCCCCGCACCGGTGGATTGGTCAACACCAGAAACCAGCGGTTGACGCGCCAGAGGTCGGCGGTCAACACCAGCAGCAGGCTGGCCAAGCCCAGCCAGACTGCCAGTCTGCGCCGTACCATTGCCAACAGTACAAGCGCCAGCAGGCTGGCCTGGGCCAAGGCAATGCCGGTCTCCTGTTCAATGGTGAACCAGCGCTGGGCTGCAATCCCGGCCCCACCTGCCTGATAGCGGGTGGGCTGGGCCAGCCAGTCCATCAACCAGCCGCGCAGCGACGGCCCGAACAGCTTCTCGATCCCCAGCAGCAACCCCAGACCCAACGGAAAGGCCAGCACCCACCAAGTCCAGCGCTGAATCCTGCCGGAAGCGGCTATCCGCTCATCGCGCAGCAGGTCGATCCCCCGGGCAGTCAGCACCGCCAGCCCCAGTGCGGTCATAAACAGCATCATCTTGGGCACCCGAAACCGGCTGACACCGGGCAGATAGTCATACAGCAGCTGGTAGAACGGGGTGTATTTACCCATGGAGAACAGCAGACCGCCGACCACTGCAATCAGGGCGGCCGTGGTGACCCGGTCGTTACGAAAGAGTAGCGGTAACGGCAGCAGCAGCCAGGGCAACAGACCAAAGTAGGAGGCGGTCTGGGTAAAGAACATCCTGCCCCAGTAGTAGGTCTGATCCGGCCTGGGTTGATCTCCCCCCTCCTGCCGGGAAAGACCGAACAGTCCCGGCACCACCAGAGCCAACGCCTCTTCCGGCGGCAGCGACCACATCATCGCCTCTTCCCGCTGCAAGCCCCCCTTGCCCTGGTTGGCGCCGGAGTGGACCCCGCGGTTGGTATCCTTTGACCAGGCCGCCAACGGTGCCAGGGAGATGGCCGAGGCCGACAGAAAGAACAGCACCATGGTCAGACCCAGCAGCAGGGTCCGTCCGGTCTTGATGCCGGGCTCTCCATGCCGGATCTGCTCCAGCAGCCGCAGGATGCCGTAGACCCCCACCCCCAGACAGGTGTAGAAGGCGATCTGCCAGTGGGTGTTGAAGAACTGCAGGGTCAGCACCAGACCGGCACAGAGGTAGGCAAACAGGCGGTCGGTGCGGAAGCCTTTTTCAAGGAAGTAGAAGACCCACGGCGCATGGGCAATGGTGGCGATCTTCATCACATGGCCGGCATTGATCAGGGAGGCATTTTCCGTACAAAACGCGAAGATAAATCCGCCGAACAGGGCTGCAACCCGGCTGCAGCCCACCAGACGGCAATAGAGGTAGGTACCGGCACCGCCAAGAAACAGGTGCAGCACCATAAACCAGGCCACACTGGCTGGCGCCGGGATCAGGCCGAAGATCAGCCGGTAAGGGAAGACGAACTGCATGGAGGCCATGCCGCCGTCATTACTGTGGCCGCTGTTGATGTACGGGTTCCAGTCGGCAGTGGCCAGATCCACCCGCAGCATGGACCAGAGCGGTTTGCCGTAGGATTGGTAGACCCCCCAGTAGAACTCGTTGAGAATATCCGGCGCCCGCACGATCTTGGTGGTGAACAGGATCGGACTGAACAGGGCCGTCAGCCCCACCAGCAAAAGCAGCAGCATCAGCAGGTCACTGCCACGTCGCTGTCTCAACATGCCATCACCAGCCGTTGATAGAGCCGATCCAACTCCTGCGCCCTCCGCTCCCAGCCAAAGACCGTGGCCATCCGCTGTCTGGCAGCCCGACCAATCTGTTCTGCAAAGGCATGTTCCGTCAACAGGCGTTGCACTGCCTGCACCAGCCCGTCAACATCACCGGACTCCACCAGCAGGCCGGATTCACCATGCTGGAGATAGTCTGCAATCTGCCCCACCCGCTCGGCAGCGGTCGGGATGCCGCAGGCTGCCAGTTCTGCCAGTTTGGCCGGGCATTTGGTACGGTTGATCAGGGTATCATCAAACAGGTAGAGGGCTGCATCTGCCGCTGCCAGGCAATCCGGCAACTGTTCAGGCTTGACCCACCCGGCACAGGTAATCTGATCACCAAAACCACGCTCGTCAGCCACCTGTTCCAACATGTTTTCCTCTCCATACTGCCCTTTGCCCACCACCAGCAACCGCAGCTGCGGCATCCGGCTGCAGAGCTGTTCAAGCACCGTGTACAGCCGCTGCTGATCAAACTCAAAGAAACGGGTATACAGCAGCAGCACCGGCTGCTTTGTTCCAAACCCGAAACGGCGACGCCCCTGTTGCCGACTACCGACCGGACGAACCACCGGACCATTGGGCAGATACAGCGTTGCTTCAGGCCGGGCCCCCATGCCCCAGGCCAGCGATTCCAGCGATCGGGAGGCCACCGTCACACCGTTTGCCCAGCGAGTCAGCCACTGTTCCTGCAGGCTGAACAGCCGCTTCTCCGGCCAGCTGTAGGGATGCAGGTCATTCATGCCACCACTCCCCTCGCGGTCATCACTGTCAACCACCAGCAGCGGTGTCCTGATACCGAGCAGCCGCATACCGGCCAGCGCCATGGCAGCCAGTCCGCCGTACCCCTTGGGCTTGAACAGGTGGATCAGATCCGGCTGCAGGTTAAGAGCCGCCCGCAGCATCCGCCAGGCAATCAACGGAGCAGCCAGTGGACCGCCTGTCGGCCCCAGCCGGACATTGCGCAGGGTTATCCCCTCAAGCACCTCCACCAGACCGCTGTCTTCAGGATTGGTGTAGGGTGGCGCAATGATCTCCAGCTCATGGCCGCGCCGCTGCAGCTCTCTGGCCAGCGGCAACATCCGTGCCTGCAACGACCCCTTAGGCCTGATGCCGAATGGTGCCAGAAAAACAATCCTCATCCTAACGCCCGAGACCTTTCTTGATCATCCGATAGAGCCGACTGTCGGCCAATCGATAATACATGGGCAGCAACAACTCAAGCACCAGCCCCCATCCGCCAAAGAAGCGCCCATGTTCAACGATCATCCGGCAATGCAGATCCAGCTTTTCATCTGCCGTCATACCAGCCGCCATAGAGCCGGCGTTCTTCCGGTAATAGAATCCAACCTGCGGCAGACAGAGTACACCTCTGCCCAGCCCCAGAATACCAAGCCAGAAATCCCAATCCTCCCACCCTCGACGCAGACTCTCATCATAGCCGCCCACCGCATCCCAGTCATCCCAGCGGTAGACCGCTGAGCAGAAAATCACGTTCCCCAACGCCATCCGCCAGCGAGAAAAAGGGGCCAGCCGCCAGGGGCCCTGCTCTGCACCGAACTTCTCGGCCCGGCAGTAGACAATCCCCAGGTTCGCATCTGCCTCCAGGGCTGCCACCGCCTGACTGAGGTACTGCGGCCCGATCCGGTCGTCGGCATCCAGCGGCAGGATGTACCGCCCTTGGGCTTCAGCAATCCCGCTGTTGCGGGCAGCGGCCAGCCCCTGATTCTTCTGCCGGATCAACCGGGTTTGGGGGTAGTCCAAGCTGTCCAGAACCTGGCAGGTCTCAGGATCAGTGGAACCGTCATCCACCACAATGATCTCAAGCTCATCATGGTCTGATGCCAGCACTGAACCGATCGATTCTGCCAGATACGGCCCCTGGTTGTAGCAGGGTATGATGATGGAGATCAACGTCATCAGCTCCCCCTGATCACCGCACGATACTGTTCACAGAATCGCTCACCACTGAACTGTGCCTCCGCATATCGCCGCGCTGCAGTGGACAACTGCTGAAGCAGGGCGCAATCTGCCGACAAGGCCTTTACCGCCTGCACCAGTCCATTTACAACAGCGGCATCATCGTGCACGGGCAGCAGCCAGCCGTTTTCAAGGTGCCGGATATGTTCTGGAATACCGCCCACAGCGGTACAGACCGGCACACAACCCTGGGCCATCCCTTCCATCAGGGTCAGGGGAAAGCCCTCCCGGCTTGAACTGATCAGGATCAGGTGAGATTGGCGATACAGCTCTTTCAATGCGGTTTCGCTGCTGATCAGTCCGGTCAGGGTGCAGCAGGGGCGATCCTCCTCATGCAGCCATCCCTCAAGGTCACCCACCAGCGTGAACTCAATATCCATTCCCCGTTCCCGGCAATGCCGTGCCGCTTGACCAATCAGGTGAACCCTTTTCTCTTCACTGCCCCGTCCCACAAACAGCACCTGCAACGGGCCGTAGGATGGTTTTTCAGGCATTGTTGTCGCAACCTCTACCCGGTTGGCAATGACCCTGATCCGGCTATCCAGGGCAGGGTCAACCCCTGCGCTGCGGTAGAAGGCCAGCAGCTCGTCCCGCACTCCCCGGCTGATCACTACCCGCTGTTGCAACCGCTCCAGCACCGGCAGGCTAAACTGTTCAGCGCCGCCGCCTAAGGCATGCAGCAGGTCCGTTGCCCGGACATGAGCAGGCAGGTGGGGCAACAGCAGGTAGTAGTACAGGCTGTTGCAGCCGAACACCTGGGCATGGGTATGCCTGCCGATCAGTCCGGCCAGGATACCGACACTGAGAGGATAGGTGTATTTCAGCAGCGGGCCGATGTCAAAACAACGCCCGGACTGCTCAAACTGCTCTCTGAACCCGCGATCAGCCGAGCGTTTGGCAAAAAACATCCACGGTTGTTGGTCTTTGAAGCAGCCAGCAATCTGGCTGTGTACCCGCTCCGCCCCGCCGGTATGGTAGAACGGAAAAAAGAAGAACAGACCGGAGCGGTTTACCACGGGAAGTAATGAACCAATCATTGACGACAAACGCACAAGTAACCATACAAAAGAAGTATGGTTAAGCTGAAAAACCAGTTTATTGCGATTGTCATCCGGCCATTCGCCTAGTAATAAGCGGAGTATCTTTTTTGCAAAGAGACGTACAACATCCCGAACCAAGCTACCTGCCACCTGCCTGACAAATGCCCCCCATCTCCCTTGACGCACAGCTTCGGTTAAAAAATATCTTTTACTTCTGATCTGTTGATACTCTGAAGGCATACCTTGTGTCTGAGCCGTCAATGAACCGGGAGTTATACGGTAATACACAAGTTGTTCCTGGAGTTTCGCAAACTGTACTTCATCAACTGCAAGCCTCAACCAAAGATCATAATCCTCTGTCACTCCTCGCGGACAGGTGTAACCACGGCAACGAAGCAGATCAGCACGAAGCATGACAGAAGAGTTGGCAATACAATTTGCCCTTGGCAGAAAACGCCTGATCTGTGTAGGTGTTACGGTAATTGAATCATCATGCCAGTCGCCCAGATACCGTCCTTCTGCATCAATCAGCATTATTCGGGATGCGACAACGTCGCATTCAGGGTGTTGTTCCAGATATGCAACCTGATACGCCAGTCGATGAGGATGACTGATATCATCACTGTCCATCATGGCAAAGAATTCACCCAAGCCCTCACTAACAGCTCGGTTACGCGCCGCAATTACGCCCCGGTTGGTTTCATGCTTGATCACAACCAAGCGAGAATCATCATATCCGGCAAGTATGGCAGCAGTGGCATCGCAAGAACCATCGTCAACAACGACCAGCTCAAAATCATGGAAAGTCTGTCCAAGGATACTGTCAATCGCCTCCTTTAGAAAGTATTCCCCATTGAAAACCGGCATAAGAACTGAAACGCGTGGGGGGGTCATGACAGACGCACCCAATTGTCAGGTACAAGATCGCCGGTAGCAATGGCAGGATCAGCGAACCACCGGCAAGGGGCGATGACCAGCTTTTGCGGAAACGGATTCAACCAGCCCCCCCACCAACTGAAGCTGCTGTTAGCAATAACCTGATGGGTACAACATGAGATCAACACCAACTCCTCGGCTGAACCATTCAATCCCAAATCTGCAGCAAGTCTGAACGGCTGCCCAAGATCAAGATGCTCATGACACCACCCTGGATCATCCGAAAACACTAAAAATTGAGAGTTGATACAACGCTGTTGGATCATGGCAACGGCAGCCCGATAATAATCCTGAGAGCAGACACCATGAAAGCTGGCTGCTGCCGGATTGGTGACATAGTCACCACGCCTGACATGCACCGCTACAGTAGAGTCAGAGAGCACGCTCCTTGCCTTACGTAAAGCAGGACTTGGGGCCTTAAGACTGAGTTCCTGCTGCAAAAAACTGGCAATCTGTTTAAAATAACGCTCCGACTGCCAGAAACCATCCAGAATACAATTGGACGGCGCCTTGAAAATCAATGGATCAAACCCGCAGCGCTGTTCTTTGAGTGTTATGCTGCCCAACAAAGGAATGCCGGTCTTCAGCAACAGCCGATGCACAAGTGCCTGAAAATTCTCCAATGGCTGTCGGACCTCCTCAGCCAATAGAGATGCCTTGATGTTAAACGGAGCAAGTTCAAAACGGCGAGGAGTATCCCCCGGCTTTGGATGCTTTAACCTTGAAAGATCAAGGTACAACTCAACACCATGTTTTTCAGCTAACGCCCTTCCCGCTGCATACTGAAAAAGCTGGTTACCCAGACCGCCATTCAGTAGCACCGTAATCATGGCTGCCACTGAGACAGACGGTATAAACGTACGTTTACTGCTGCAATGCTTGTAATGTAAACAAAAGAGGACGCAAGAAGTGCTACAGCCATGCCTGTAATACCCATAAAAGATGTTAGGGATATACCTGAAATACAAAGGACGACCGCATGGGTTCCTTTTGGCCAAATATAGCTCATTGGTTTATGCATACAGTTTCCTACCAGCGTCATTACCTGCCCCACCTGCCACATAGAAAGACCGAGTACAAGCAACCAAAGCACCTTTGAATGTTTTGCGAATTCAGGTGTTGTCAACATCAGGGCTACCGGATGGGCCAGCAAGGCTGTAAGCAACGTCCCAAAAGCGGAACATACTACGGCAACTAGCACGGTACGGTTAATCAGACGTCTTGCCTCAAATTGCTGTTTTTGAGAGATCATGCTGCCTGCACGTTCATAGATAATTGGAACCATCAACTGATTGATCACGGCAAACAACAAATTAACTGGCGAAGCAGCAATCTGAAACAGGGCAGCATAAATACCAACAAAAGCGGAGCCTGCGAAAAACTGAAGAATCCAGCGATCAGCGAATAAGGTGACCACCGTAAATAGTGCATAACCAACAAAGGGAACAATAAACACTAAAAACTCATGCTGTGTCTGCCTCACCTGCTCTTTCTGCAGCATCGTTCCCAACTGGCCCAACTTCCTTTGCTGTTGATGAAACCTGCTATATTGCCATAGAACTATAATAAGGGAGCCAACACAGTACCCTCCAAGTGCAGCAACGCCGGTACCAAACAACATAACCGCCAAAATTGCGCTGCTTATCCTTAACCATACATCTCCTATCTGGGCAAGGGTCGCATTTTTTCGATCACGAGCCGCATTTTGCCAAGCAAGAAACGAAACCCCAGTACCACTGATCACCCCAAACATCAGCCCCCAAAAGGCCAGTCCTCCCCACACGCTACCTTTGGTTAGGTATACGAGTAGTGATCCAACAATAACAGGCAAAATGAGTAAAAGTAGTAATTTGCTATGGAGGTTACGCAAAACAAGAAAGTAAAGACCTTCTTTACCCCCATCTCGGTATGGTGCATAAAAACGTGCAGCAGCATTGGAAAGTGGATTATGCAGAAAGGTGGTCAGAAAGCCCGCAATTGTTAATCCGAGCGCCAATTGACCGTAACCGACTGGTCCCAACAGCCGGGTTAGCAGTTTGATGCCGACCAGCCCCCCCAGAAAAGCAGCGGCGTGTCCGGTTAGCACCCAAAGCAGTTCACTACGTAGCCGGCGAATCTGTTGAATAAAGGTAAACACAACTATTTACTAAAGGCTCTCAGGAGACATGCTGCTCCACAAACCAGCGGTACGCATCCCGCACACCGTCTTCCAGTTGAATCCGGTGTCTCCATCCCAGGGCATGCAGTCGGGACGAATCCGCCAGTTTCCGTGGCGTTCCGTCCGGCTTGGCGGTGTCAAAGACGATCTCGCCCTGATAACCAACCACCTGCTGTACCAGACGGGCCAACCCGGCAATGCTGATCTCCTGACCGGAACCGACATTAATCAGGGCTGGTGCATCAGGATAGGTCAGAAGCCCATCATACGGCTCATTAGCGGCACGCATCAGAAAAACACAGGCATCAGCCAGGTCATCCACATGCATGAACTCCCGCAGTGGCGTACCAGTGCCCCAGACCGTTACCGTGGGGGCGCCGTTCTGCTTCGCTTCATGAAATTTACGCAGCAAGGCCGGCAGGACATGGGAGCCGGTCAGGTCAAAGTTATCGCCGGGGCCGTACAGATTATTCGGCATTGCCGCCAGAAAACGGGTGCCGTATTGCTCGTTGTATGAGCGACACTGGAAGATACCGGCGATCTTGGCAATGGCGTAGGCGTCGTTGGTCGGCTCCAGCGGCGAGGCAAGCAGATCGGATTCACGAATCGGCTGGGGGGCAAATTTGGGATAGATACAGGTACTGCCCAGGAAAAGCAGGCGTTTGACACCGGTTCTATATGCCTCATGGATGACATTGGTCTGAATCATCAGATTATCGTAGAGGAACTCGGCCTTACGGGTGCTGTTGGCAATAATGCCGCCCACCCGCGCTGCTGCCAGAAAGAGATATTCAGGCCGTTCCTGTTCAAAAAAGGAGGCAACCGCAGCCTGATCCCGCAAATCCAGCTCCGCCGAGGTCCGACAGATCAGATGTGAGAATCCGGCCTGCTCCAATCTTCTCACAAGAGCAGCGCCCACCATCCCCCGGTGTCCTGCTACAAAGATTTTTGCCTCATGCTGCATCTGATTCCTCCACAAAAATAGACGGCACAATGATTGTTTCGGGGGATACCCCAAGCTCAAGCAATGATCGTTGCAACATTACAGCCCGGGCCGGGGAACTGATCAGCACCCTATGGATGCCCCCCAGCAACCCGTGGACCAGCGATACAACATCCCGCCCCATGAAGTGCGTGCCAAAACCGGTCGTATCCATTACCGCCCCAACCTCGATTCCGGCCTCCTTAACAGCCTGCCAGGCCAGAATGGAACTGGGATCAATGCCGCACAGGGCAATCCGCCCAATACCCTCGTCAAGCTGACGCAGGCACACCTGACGATACGCATCCAGCACCGGCGGTATCAGGGCATGCAGATAGCGGCTCTGCAGCAGGGCCAGACGTTTGAGCTCACGGGTTCCCCTGGAGGTTATCCGATAGCTGCAGCGGTTACCAGGCAGCTCTTTGACGTTAACCCACCCCCGTGCGGTTGCAACCTTCAGATAATTGTTAACCATCCCCAGGGCGCCGGCGAGACGTCGGGCAAGATCACGCTGCGAGCTGACAGGTCCCTGTTCCAGTTCACACAGGAGACGGAAGAGGGTGTAGTCATCAAGTATCGGTTGTTCTGGCTTGTTCACGGCTTGGACCGTACTCCATACCCGGTTATTTTTCAACCGCCAGCAGCCGCCCATAGACCGCCAGCAGCCGCTGCACCTGCGCGTCCCAACTAAACAGGGCCGTCACCCGATCCCGCAGTCTGCGACCGCGCTGACGCAGCTGTGAACGATCTGCCAAGGCATCGGACAGACACCGGGCGAGATCATCAACACTGCCCAGTGCGGCGTAGAGGCCGTCATCCCCCAGCAGTTCACGATTAACCGGCGTATCAAAGGCCACCACCGGCAGACCGCAGGCCATGTAGTTCAACAGCTTGCCGTTGGCCTCGGTTGTTGAAACCTTGGGCGAAACCGCCAGGTCACCGGCCGATAGCAGCAAAGGCGCATCGGCATAGCTGACCCGGCCGGTGAAGGTAATAAAACTGCTGATATGCAACTTTTCGGCAAGGTCACGGCAGGGCTGTTCCGGATAGCCCATCATCAACAGATGGAAGTTCCTGCCCTGCCGGATCAGCTCCTTGGCTGCCTGCAGCAGCAGATCAACCCCCTGGTAGCTGTTGAATAGCCCCAGATAGACAATCACCGGTACCTGCTCATCCAACCCCAACTGCTGACGTGCCTCCCGCTGGGGATGATGTTTGAACACCGAAAGATCCACACCGTCAGCCAACACCGTCACCCGCTGATCCGGACAATGCCGGAGCTGAGCCAGCTCATCACGCCCCGGTGTTGAGCTGGTTATGATCTGGTCAGCCAAGCGGTTGATCCAGCCCTCAGCCCTTTGAAACAGGCGGTGCACCACCCCGCCCGGCCTGAAAAAACCGTGGTTAATCGACTCTCCGGTCAGGCTCCCCTGATAGTCAAACAACAGCGGTATACCACGCAGCCGAGCAACCACCCACCCCGCCAGCACCCCTTCATGCAGATGGGCATGGATCAGATCCGGCTTCAGCTGGCGGCTGACCCGCACAGCAGTGCAGAGCAGCAGCAGATCAAGGTACAGCTTATGCCAGGAAGGTCCGGCCTCTTGTTTGGTGTACCAGGGGATGCGTGCTGCCCGGTCAACCGGCACCGGTTCCAGATCTCGTCCCAGATGGTAGGTCACGATCCGTACCTGATGCCCTTGCGCCATCAGCGCCCGGGCTTCTTCATAGATTCTGACATGACACCCACGGTCTGAAAAATAAGGGGTTGGGGCGATCATCAGAATCTTTAGAGGGGCAAGGGGTAAGGCCGCGCACTGAGCCTGTCGAAGTGGGCAAGGGGCAAGGGCTTCATTATCCGCCTGTTCTTGACCCTTGACCCCTGACCCTTGACCCT
>DKFG01000176.1 GCA_002452325.1 Geobacter sp. UBA6802 | reverse complement strand
CCCGCTCCAGTAAAAGCGATGAAAGTCTGGCGGTTACCGCCATTCGACCGTTGCTGCACAAGCAAGAGCTGATTGAAAATAGCTACCCCATGGAGCGCAATCAGGAAGCTACCCGCCAGTGCTGGGCCGATGCTGNNCGCTGCAAACAGGGACAGTCGGTGGTGCAGATCACCATCGGCGACCCGCTTTTCTACAGCACCAGCGCCTATCTGCTGGAGGCGCTGGAAACACGGATGCCTGCAGAACAGATACATCTGGTGCCGGGGATCAGCGCCATGCAGGCCGCCGCTGCCCGGTTCGGCGATCCCCTGACCATTCAGGATGACCGCCTGATCCTGATGCCTGCGGTCAGGCTGGAACAGGTTGAAGCAGCGCTGCAGCAATGCGAAACCCTGGTGCTGTACAAGGTGGGGCCTCGTCTGAAGGCGTTGACCGAACTGCTTACCCGGCAGGGCCTGCTGGACCGGGCCAGACTGGTCTGTCATGTGGAACAGGAGGGGCGTGAAGTAATCATCAACCGCCTGACCGACGACCTGCCGGATGCAATGGGCTATATGTCCACCGTGATTGTGCAGCTGGGACGGAAAGGGTGGAATTCGTAGCGTTTAGTGGCAACGACGGCGAGACGTGAAAAAGTAGTCAAGTACTGCAATCATACCAGACAATCAAGCTGGTGAAGCAGTATGAAAGTTGTTGAAAAAGGCGAGAAACCAGAAAACAATAAAGTAAAATGTGGTATCTCTATCAGGACATCTTAATCCGGCTAACTGGCTGAAGCGTAAATGGAAAGGGATACAGGGGCATGGGGAATATAAAGAATCGTAACGAGCGAATTCAAAGGCTGCTAGCTGCTATTCCTGAACTGAGTGACTATCGCCTTGAACTGGTTGACCGCGTAGTTTCAGTGTTCTCACAATCGTGGGACATATTCAGGTCACCGGATTCGGACATCATTTCCGAAGTTTCGCTGATAGATTTTGGTGACGTGTTGCGTCTTCACCACAGTTTTTCCCGTGAGCCTTTTTCAAAAGACAAATTTGAATTTGCGCTGGAAACGGTCTTGAAGGCATCGGGCAGAGCGGCTCAGCTGGCACCACGAGGAACACGTGGATTCGACCTCTCCATCGCAGAACAGAAGTTTTCCCTGAAGACCGAAGCAGCCAAGGGAATTCACCTGAATAAACTTCACATCTCGAAATTCATGGAACTGGGTGGTGGACAGTGGGGTGATAATCCCGACGACTTACTAGGTCTGCGCCAGCAATTTTTGGACAACTTGTCAGGAATCAACCGTATTCTGGTGTTGCGAGCGCTCCGCAAGGGGACGCCTGATTATCTGTACGAGCTTGTGGAAATCCCGAAACGCCTTCTGGAAATGGCCAATGATGGCAGTTTTGAAATGCGGATGGAAAGCAGGCAGTACCCCAAACCGGGTTACTGCCTTGTGGAGAAAGACGGGAAGCCTCTATTCAGCCTCTATTTTGATGGAGGCGGTGAAAGAAAGTTACAGATTAAAGGCCTAATGAAGGAGTTGTGTATCGTTCACGCGACGTGGCGTTTCGAGGAGCCGTTGCAGCAAGATCCGGCATGAGCGGCGGTATGGCATTTCGCAGTCTCTGCCTTGCAATCTCAATATAATCAGCTTTCAGCTCGATCCCGACGCAACGACGACCGGTTTCAACGGCCACTACACCGACTGTACCGCTACCGAAAAACGGATCAAGCACCAGCCCGTCACGTGGGGAACCGGAAAGCAGGCATGGCTGCACCAAGGCGCGAGGAAAAACCGCGAAATGAGCTTCTTTGCACGGCTCGGTATTGATACTCCAGATGCTTCGTTTGTTTTTACGGGTTTTGCCGTCGGCGGTTGGTTCCTTGATGGCATCCTGATCAAAGTAATATGACTCGCTCTTTGAAAGCATGAACAGGTATTCGTGAGCTACAGTTACACGGTCCTTTACGGACTCAGGTTGGCAGTTCGGTTTATGCCAGATGATGTCGGAACGAAGATACCAGCCGTCTAGCTGCAATGCCATGGCCAACATCCAGGCCACGCCGATCAGGTCTTTGGGTTTAAGCCCTTCCGGAGTGTCAGGGCGATACGACATGGCGCGTCCCGCATTTTTTACATCCGATTGTCTCCAGGTTCTTCCACCCGAAGTGTAGGTGTTGCCGATGTTGAGCCAGAGTGTGCCGTCGTTGCGCAACACCCGACGCACTTCACGAAAAACGGCTACTAAATGCTCAATATAGTCCTGAATTCGGGCTTCTGCGCCGATTTGGCCATCATAGCCGTAATCACGCATGCCCCAGTACGGTGGGGATGTTACGCAACAGTGAAAGGTTTCATCGGCAAGGTCTGCAAGCTTTTCGCGAACATCACCGTGGATAATTTGTACAGCAGTCTCTGCTGCCTTGTTTTCATGAGCGTTTCGGGCACAGTCCAGGAGACTTACAGCGGTCATGGTTTATCACCAGTTCTTGAGGTTTGCCCGTCACTCTTACCGGAATAGGCTGTGGAATCTTCGCGAACCCTCGCATTAAGTGTCTCAATAATGTAGGCATGAAGTGTCATGTCCGTTTCGATGGCTTTGAATTTAAGCGCCTTGTGAAGATCTTCCTCAATCTCAAGGGGAAACGNNTTTTTGTTTCTTGTATGGTTGTCATATTAGTAAAGTTACCTTGGTTAGTTTGGTAAGTCAAGTAACAATGCTACTTTTCAGGTGGCGGCGTATTTGCACAAGCTGGCAATATTTGAATGGTTAAAGTGTTTTTGTTGGTTGACTAACTTAAGATCGTCGCCCTGGAATTTCCCCAGATGGTGCTTGATGAGCTTGACANNCCGTTGGAGGTGGCTGCGTGGAAAGATGCTGTCCGGGACAGCAGTAACCTTGCAGGTCACTCGGTGCGTGAAAAACAAGGCAGATGAACTGTTCCGTTGGGAGGATGCCCTGTTGTACAAAGAAAAATCAGGTCAAGAATCTGCGTCTAACCGCTCAATCAGCGTCATCCGCGTGCTATGCATGACAGGTTACTGAAATATGAACACTACACTTCGAGAAGGCTACACCACCGGCTGCTGTGCCGCCGCTGCCGCTCAGGCGGCCACCCTGGCGCTGTATGGTCAGCCGGTTCCTCCCTGTATTGAGCTTACCCTGCCGGACGGCAGTGCGGTGCTGCTGCCGGTTGCCGATCTGTGCCGGGGTCATGAGAGCTGTAGCGCATCAATCAGGAAAGATGCCGGAGATGACCCGGATGTGACCCACGGTTCCACCGTGGTGGTAACGGTTGCCCGCTGTCCCGGNNTCAGGTTTCAGGCCGGTGAAGGGGTCGGAACGGTCACACTGCCCGGCTTGGCAATCCCTCCCGGAGAACCGGCCATTAACCCGGCCCCGCGCCGGATGATCGAGCAGGCGGTACGACAGGTAACCAGGGATGGGCTGGTCATCACCATTGCCATTCCCGGTGGTAGAGAACTGGCCGCCAAGACCTTTAACCCCCGTCTGGGGATTACAGGGGGACTGTCGGT
>DKFG01000018.1:17323-17458 GCA_002452325.1 Geobacter sp. UBA6802 | reverse complement strand
GGTCTTCCTCGCTCTCGTTCAGCAGCGCATTGATGGCACCGCAGTTGTAATGACCGCAGACCACCACATCCGGGATCTGCAGGTGGTTGATGGTAAACTCCAGCACTGCTGAAAGATTCCAGTCGTTGGTGGCCA
>DKFG01000018.1:17038-17258 GCA_002452325.1 Geobacter sp. UBA6802 | reverse complement strand
TTCTGGTGTTTGCACAGTTCGGCAAAATAATCTTTCTCTTTCTCAAACACGTCCGAGACAAAGCGCTTGTTGCCTTCCAGAAGCTTGGAGATCATGGCTGCCCCCTGCCGCTTGACGGGTTATTTTACCAATTTTGACAGTTTCTTGAATGAATCGGTGCCGGCAACCTTGAGCCACTGGAACAGTACCGCCTCGGTGCAGCTGATCACCGCACCGGCAG
>DKFG01000018.1:247-16984 GCA_002452325.1 Geobacter sp. UBA6802 | reverse complement strand
GTCTGCAGCACGCAGACATGGGTCTCCATGCCGACCACTACCACCTGCCGCCGACCGGCAGACCGCAGCTGCTCCACGAAATTACTGCTGCCGCAACAGCTGAAACTCATCTTTTCCAGCCGGGGCGCTGCCCCCATCTTTTCCTGCAGCACCGGCAGCGTCTCTCCCAACCCCTTGACATACTGCTCGGTGGCCAATACCGGCACCTGCAGTTCGGCAGCAGCCTCGAGCAGAATGGCAGTGTTGGCAGCAAGCCCAGCCAGGATCTCACTGTCCATGGCCTTGCACAGCCGTTCCTGCACATCGATCACCAGCAGAACCGTATCTGCTGCATCCAGAAAATAACGTTGTCGAATGGTTGTCATGGTCTCCTCCATTTTATAACTGCTTTATAAGACAATACGTGCAATCATCCTGTTAAAGCAAGACAAAACAGAACTAAATGCTGTTTGATTACATCAATCATCCCGTTCCTGGATCAGCACAAAAGGGCTGATCACCAGCATACTGAAACGCTTCTCCGGCTGCAGATTCCATCTATCCAGCTGCGTAACGCTCGGCTTGGCAAGCAGGCCTGATGCCAACCACCCCTGTACCTGATCGCTGTCGTCGGCAGCAAGAGATGCCCCCACTACGGCAAGCTCCAGCATCGTATCAACCAGGATCAACGCCCCCCGTTCGGCGTGGGCTCGCAGCCATTGCCACTGCGCCACATCAATCTGTACTACCAGTTCCTCTTGCGTGGTTGCATCCACCCCCCACCTCCTGTTTATTTCTGTAGTTTCTGTATCTTTCTGCATTTGGGGCTTGAATCATGGTGGTTTTCTGATTAAATGTGAAGTCAAACCTCACAAGGAGCCTTACATGGCCTTTTCCGGAGATCTGGAGCACCTCTCCATTATTGACGTGATTCAACTGCTGCATACATCACGCAAGACCGGCACCCTGAAAGTTAATGGGCGCAAAGGAGAGATCCTGCTCGCCTTCAGCGACGGGTATCTGGTGGGGGCCAGTCACTACGAACAGGGGGCAAGGATCGGCAACATACTGGTGGAGACCGGGGTGATCAGCGCTGAAACCCTTCAGCACGCCCTTGTTTTCCAGCAGGCAGCAGGCAGCAACCGGAAACCGCTGATTGCGATACTGCTGGAGAACAATCTGGCAGACCGCAATGCCGCATACCGTGGGTTAGAAACACTGATTGAGCTGGCTATTGTAGAGATCCTGACCTGGAAAAAGGGGACCTTTGCCCTGCACCCCGATGAGCTGCTGGTCTGCGACGAATTCCGCTATTTTCCTGACAAA
This sequence comes from Geobacter sp. UBA6802, assembly GCA_002452325.1. Lineage (GTDB taxonomy): Bacteria > Desulfobacterota > Desulfuromonadia > Geobacterales > Pseudopelobacteraceae > Trichlorobacter. Next base: position 15,679 of record DKFG01000018.1, on the reverse strand, counting down.
CTGCAGGAGGATATCAGCCTGCCCACCGAGCATGTGCTGATGGATGCCCTGCGGATCTTTGACGAAAAGATGCGGGACGGCCTGCTGCAGATGGAGGAGGACGAGCCGCCACCACCACTTACACCGACTGCTAAACAGCCTCCCCTTGCAGCATCCCTCTCTGCTGATGACCTGGGGCTTGGCGAGCTTGACACCATCACCCGCAAAAAACCCGCCTTTCACGAGGCCCTACGGGATGAAGCATCTGCTGCCCTGCAGCAGGTGCAGCAGATTAATGAAGCAGTGCGGTCCGCCACTGCCAGACTGCAGCAGTCAACCAGCCTGCCCGAGGCATCACTGATCTTGCTTGAAACCGTAGCGGTTCTGTTTCCCCGTGCCCTGACCCTGGTGGTATGGGATAAGGAACTGGTGGCAGAGCGTGGTATCGGTATCACCGCCTCCCGTGAAAGCGGACCAGGGCCGGTCATGGGGTTCCGCATCCCGCTTGCCTCGGCCTACCTGTTCAGCTTTGTGCTGGACAAAGGGCTGCTGTTTTACGGCAGGTCAGAAGATCAGGCCCTGGTTCAGCACCTGTATCCGGTGATCGGCAAACCGCTCACACCCAAGGTGCTGCTGTTGCCGCTCAAGCTGGGTACACGAGTGGTTGCCATGATCTATGCTGATTTTGGCGATAAACCGGCAAGCGATGTGCCGACCGTACAGCTTGAACGCTGTGCAGAGGCGGCGGCTCTGGCGATTGAGCGTTCAGTACCGCACAGCCCCCCGAAGTAGAGCACTTTCAAGCACAACAGGAGAACCGTCATGGACATGAACCTGCTGAATCAGATCCTGGGTATCGCCTTTGAAAAGCGGGTATCCGACTTGCACTTTGAGGTGGACAACCCGCCCTTTTTCCGGGCCCACGGCCAACTGATCCGCTCCAAGCTTCCGGCGCTCACCCCCCAGGATACGGCGTTCATTGCCCAGACCGTCCTGGCCCAGAGCAACCGTGATTTGCCGGATGACCTGCGGGAGCTTGACGCTGCCTACGCCCTGCCCAATGGCGGACGCTTCCGGGTCAGCATCTTCCGGCAACGCTGCCATGTTGGCATTGTGATGCGGGTTATCCCCCCTTACATTGCCGCCTTTAACGAATTAAACCTGCCGCCGGTGCTGGGGGAGATCTGCCAGTCACCCAACGGGCTGATACTGGTTACCGGCCCCACCGGCAACGGCAAGTCAACCACCCTGGCCTCCATGCTGCAGCACATCAACAGAAGTGACAACTTCAATATCATCACCATTGAAGATCCGATCGAGTTCCTGTTTGCCTCGGAAAAAAGTTGCATCATCCAGCGCGAGGTGGGTATCGATACCGGCAGCTTCAGCGCGGCCCTCAAGGCTGCCCTGCGGATGGACCCGGATGTGATCATGGTGGGCGAGATGCGGGATCTGGAGACCATTGACTCCTGCATCAAGGCAGCCGAAACCGGCCACCTGGTCTTTTCAACCCTGCACACCCAGAGTGCCTCATCCACCATCAACCGGCTGGTGGGCCACTTCCCGCCTGATTCTCAGGAGGTGATCCGTCAGCGACTGGCAGACATCCTGGTGGCCACCGTCTCGCTACGACTGATCAACGACAAGACCGGCGAGAAGGTACTGCCAGTGGTGGAGATCATGCGCACCACCACCACGATCCAGGCCTGTATCCGCGAAGGGCGNNCCCAGTACCAGATGCAGACCCTGGACCAGCACCTGGTGCAACTCTGCCAGCAAGACCTGATCACCTTCGAGCAGGCCAAGCGGATCACCCGCTCCATGGACCTGGAACGCAAGCTGACCTTTGGAGAGTAACCGCTGATGCGGAAGGAGAAACCGTAATGAACCAACTCTTGAAACTGCTGTGCCTTGTTGTCTGCGCCACACTGGCAACTGCCACGGGCGCATCTGCCTACGATGACGACGAACCCCGGTTGCCGCAGGTGTATGACCTGGGCGGCAAGCCCGCTCAGGTAAAGAAGAAGGCCCCGACCCCTAAACCGGCGCCTCAGCCGGAGGTGGACGTCTTCATTGCGCCCCCGCCCATGCCGCCGCCCCCAGCGCCGCAACCGCGCTACGATGCACCACCAGTCTACCGTCCAGCACCGCCACCGGTTCCGGCAGGTGAAGACAGCCACTATATGCAGCACGATGATTACTTTATTCAGCGCCACAACCTGGAGGGCCGGGCCTGGATCTATGTTGATCTGGCAAAGATGGTGAATGCGCCGGGCAGCCACACCAAGGGTGAAGCAGAGTTCATGAAGGTAAGGGATGCCAAGCAGCTCTGGACCAGCCACTACTGGCAGACCCGGATCGCCGGTCAGCATGAATTACGTCTTGGGCTGCAGGTTATTATCTTTGAAGGGAATCATCGCGGCAGTGTCTACAATGCACCGCAGAGCAAGGAGCGAGCCAGGGGCAGCAACTGGTTCATGGCCAAGATCACCGACACATCAGACCTTTACAAAGGCTATGTAACCGTTTCAGGGAACTACAAGGTGGCGTTGGACAACCTGCGGGTAATCGTTCAGTAACCAACAGGCTCAACTCTATAACTATACGCGCTTTTCAAATAAAAAAACAGACTGGAAAAACTGCGCTGGATTGACGATAGTATAGATAACGGTAGCGCTAACCGGAACTGGACAGTACACCAGTAACACCAAGCAGTATCAGGTAAGCAGCAGAAGCACCAAGCAGTGCTGTTCATCACAGAAAGAAAGGTGCGCAGTATCGTAGAAACAGAACACCCACATACCGTTTTGCAGCATCAATCCGTCGGCGCCAGCTGCCGGATCATCCCGTGAAACAGGGAGCATAAGAATCAGAGGCCCGCGCATCATACGCGGGCCTTTCACGTTTGTGTATATGACAAAACCTGTGCTATCCTCCGGCGGGCACCTCCCCATAAGGATCTCACAATGCAAGACGGCAAGATTTCAATCGGTGATGTTGAACGGATAACCGGCCTTTCCAAAGACCTGCTGCGTACCTGGGAGCGCCGTTACGGCTTCCCGACCCCGCTACGCAGCGAGCACGACGAACGGGAGTACAGCCGGGAGGACCTTGATCGTCTGGTCACGATTAAAAAGCTGCTGGATAACGGTCTGCGCCCCCGCAATGTGGTTCCTCTGTCCGGCACAGAGCTGGCCGGTCTTGCTGCAGCCCTGCCCCAAAGTCTGCCGCGTGGAAACGCCAAGTCCGTCAAACAGGCCGTCAATCTGCTCCGAAGTAACGAACTGGAAAGGTTTACCGATTTTTTGACCAGCGCTCTGATTAATCAGGGACTTGAGCGTTTTATCAACGAGCTGGTTGCACCCTTGAACCACGAGATCGGCGAGGCTTGGTTCCGTGGCGAGATCGACGTCTTTCATGAACACTGCTACACATCCCGAATGGAAGCGCTGCTTGTCCAGGCTCATTCCTTTCTACACGAGACAAAATCACCGCCCAGGATTTTACTGACCACTGCCGACGGCGAACTGCATTATCTGGGGTTGTTGATGCTCAAAGCAATCCTGTGCATGGAAAAGGCTGATGTCATTCTGTTAGGCCCACAACTCCCCAACAATGAAATCAAGGCAGCGGCAGAGCACTTTAACGCCGATATCGTTGCCCTCTCCTTCAGCAGCTACTTCCCCCTCAAGCGAGCCCACCAAACCCTGACAACCCTGCGGGCCGAACTGCCTGCTTCAATTTCGATCTGGGTCGGCGGCGGTTCCGTTCACGAGCTGGGAATCCTGCATGACGGCATCCGCTTCTTCTCCGACATTGCCCAGGCCCCCCAGGCGGTTGCCGACTGGCGGCAGCTCCATAGACAAGCAGACTCCTACAAAAAATGTCATAGACAACATACATCATCCTTGCTATAACCCCCCCCGTGTTGGTTCCCGCACTATATTTGCCACAATGACAATATATAACGCTATTAGAACCATACTGACGCAACTAATTGCAGCCAGAGGTTCAAAACACGCATATGCATATCTTGACTTAGTCAAATCCTATTCTGCGGAACGTCCCTCACTACCTGTGCAGTAGGAATATGATTTCAGTGAGAGAAAGCAGACCGTAGTATATGGAGACAAAACCATGTCGAACCTGACTCCCCCGCACGGAGCAGCCGAGCTTTCCACCCGGACCGAATCGGATGATATCCTGAACCGACTGTATGCTGAACAGCGGCTGGCACGCCTGAATCAGACCTTTCTGAACTTTACTGCAAACGCCCTTGACAACATCAACCTCCTGACCGCCTGTTGCGGTGAACTGCTGCAGGCCGATTGCGCACTGTACAACCGTATTGCCGACAACAGACTCACCGTAGTCGGCAGCTGGCATGCCCCGCCCGACCTCCCCGCCAAAGACGCCGCGCACGGGCGCATCTGCTGTGACGTGGTCAATACAGCGGACAACCGCCCCTGGCTGCTGGGCGACCTCCTGCACAGCAGCTATGCCGCAACAGACCCGAACATCATCAAATACGGCCTCCAGACCTACTTCGGCAAAGCGGTCTCATTGGACCAAAAGCATATCGGTTCCCTCTGTGCCGTCTACCGCCGTGACATAACCCCTACCTGTCAGGATGAAAGCATCCTCAACATCATAGCTGCGGCCATAGCAGTTGAAGAAGAACGGTACCGGGCTGAACAGGAGCGTCAGCAATCGCTGGCCATGACATCCGCGACCCTGGAGGCAACCCGGGAAGGGATTCTGGTGGTGGACACGGCAGGCCATCCAATCAGAATGAACCATGCCTTTTGCAATCTGTGGCAACTGGCCACCGACGCCCCACAGTCCCGGGATCGCGAAACCCGCTGCCAACAGATGGCAACCATGCTGGAAGCAGGCGCCGCCCCCCCGTTTTTAGCCCGGATCAGGTTTCTCTATGCCCATTTCAGTATCGAGGCCCTTGATACGCTACGCCTGAAAGACGGCCGCATCATTGAGCGGTTTACCTACCCCCTGCGCGTGGATGGGAGTATTGCCGGAAGGATCTGGAGCTTCCGCGATGTTACGCTGCAGCACCGTGCCATGCGTGAACTGATAGACGCCCGCGAGCGGGCTGAGTCGGCCAGCAGCGCCAAAAGCGAGTTTCTGGCCAGAATGAGCCACGAGATACGTAACCCTCTAAACGGCGTAATCGGCTTTTCTCACCTGCTGCAGGACACAAACCTGGACGATCAACAGCGGGAACAGGTCGAACTGATCTGCGCCTCGGCCGACAACGTGCTGGGAGTCATCAACGACATCCTTGATTTTTCCAAAATCGAGGCCGGCAAGATACATCTCGAAAACGAAATTTTTCCGTTGGCTACAGTCATAACCGAGGCGGTCAACTCCCAATCATGCCCGGCAAAGGCAAAGGGACTGGAGCTTGCCGCCAGCCTGGACGAGCGGTTGCCGCGCTATGTCAGCGGCGATCCGCTGCGACTGAAACAGATCATCATCAACCTGATCAGCAACGCCATTAAATTTACTGCCCACGGCTCAGTCATCCTCACTGCCGACGCCACCCCTCAGCACAACGGCCAGATCAGCCTCGACATCAACGTACAGGACACCGGCATCGGCATACCGCCGGAGCAGCACGAAGCGATCTTCCATGACTACACCCAGGCCAACGGCTCCACCAGCAGGCTGTTTGGCGGCACCGGACTGGGACTGCCGATCTGCCGCAAACTGGCAACACTGATGGGCGGCAGAATCTGGGTCGAAAGCAGCCCCGGCGCGGGCAGCATCTTCCGGGTCAGCATTCTTGTCGGTCAGGCAGAAACGCTGGCACAAGACGTTCCCTTGCAAACCGCCAAAGCAGCAGCATTGCACTGTCCGCCGTTGACCACCCTGCTTGCCGAAGACGAAGTGATCAATCGCCGTTTCATGACCGTCCTGCTGGGCAAACTGGGCTGCTCGGTCACAGCCGTCGAAAACGGTCAACAGGCCCTGGAAACCTGGCGGCAGAAGAAGTTTGATCTGGTACTGATGGATATCCAGATGCCGGTCATGGACGGGCTGGAGGCGATCAGGCTGTTGCGTGGTGAAGAAGAAAACCGCGAACTTCCTCGCACACCGGCCATCGCCCTTACGGCCCACGCCATGCAGGGGTATCGGGAAACGCTCCTGAAGGCAGGCATGGACGGCTATGTCACCAAACCGGTCACCATCCCGACACTCCTGACTGAAATCGAACGGGTCCGGTCGGAGATGGATGCCCCATGTCAGACGACCTGATAACGTCCGAACAACATGAAACCACCGTTTCTGTATCGTCATGAGCCCAGACCGCAGGCAAACGTATCATTCTCGAAGCGCTGAGCGGAGAAACCATGCCAGTATCACCCCCAAAAGCAGAAATCACTGAAAAGCCCCCTCGTAAACCCAGACGCGCCACAAAGCCCGTCGCCGAAGAACAACCGGCTGAGGGGTTGATTGTGGCCGGTATCGGCGCATCCGCCGGCGGGCTTGAGGCCTTGAAGCAGATGCTGCCCAATCTGCCGGTACATCCCCGGATCACCTACGTGATTGCCCAGCACCTTGACCCCAACCACCGCAGCATGCTGGTCTCGCTGCTTTCCCGCGACACGGTCATGCCGGTAATCGAGGCGGCCGACGGCATGCCGCTTGAACCCTCCAGAATCTACATCACCCCGCCCAACAGTGATGTCACCATCAACAAAGGGATCATCACGCTGCGCAAGCCGTTCTTTGCCATCGGTCCGAAACCGTCCGTTGATATCCTCTACAGCTCCATGGCCGAAGACTGCGGCGAAAACGCCATCGGCATCATCCTCTCCGGCACCGGATCCGACGGTTCCCACGGTATTCGGGCCATTAAGGCCGCCGGCGGCATGACCATGGTACAGGAGGAGTCCACCGCCAAATACAACGGCATGCCCCACGCCTCCATTGAAACAGACTGTGTGGACATCATCCTCCCCCCCGACAAGATCGGCCTGGAAATAGCCCGCATACTCAAGTTTCCCAACGTCCGCCCCCTGTTTCAGGAAGAGGCCCGGTCTGGCGGTGTAATGGGCAAACTGTTCCATCTGCTGTTGAAACGGTCAGGGGCTGATTTTTCACAGTACAAGCCTTCCACCATCCAGCGCAGGATTGAGCGCAGGATGTTTGCCAACCGGATCACCACACTGGAGCTGTACGTTGCCCTGCTGGAAAAAAACAGTCGCGAACTTGACGCCCTGTTCAAGGATATCCTGATCTCGGTTACCTGTTTTTTCAGAGAGCCTGATGCCTTCACGTCACTGCAGAAACATCTGCAGAAACTGCTGACCACCAAGCAGGAAGGCGGCACCATCCGGGTCTGGATTCCGGGTTGCGCCACCGGCGAAGAGGTCTACACCATCGCCATCCTGTTCGCAGAACTGCTGGGCGACACGATGCACCGCTACAACCTCCAGATCTTCGGCACCGATCTGGATGGCGATGTGGCAAGCGCGGCCCGGCGCGGTTTTTACTCCGAAGCTTCTCTGGAAAAAGTTCAACCGGAGATCATCAAGAAATATTTTATCCGCAAGGGAACGGTATTCCAGGTCATCAAACCGATCCGGGAGTTGATTGTCTTTGCCAAACACGATCTGGTCAAAGATCCGCCTTTCTCCCACCTGGATCTGATCAGCTGCCGCAACCTGCTGATCTACTTCAATCAGGCGCTGCAGAAACGGGCGCTGTCACTGTTCCAGTTTGTGCTGAACACCGGCGGCATCCTGTTTCTGGGTAAATCGGAAAGTGTGGGGGAACTGGGCGATTACCTGACCACCATCGACCGCAAACACAAGATATTTCGTAAAATAAGCAACATGAACGGGGCACAGGCCAACTTTACCACCAGGCCGGAAGAAAAGAAGACCCTGCCGATGCAGGTGCAGCGTCCCCGCCAGAAAGAGCTGTCGTTGGAAGACCTGCTGCTGCGCACCATGGCAAAAAGTTTTGGCGCCCCTGCAGCATTGATCAATGACCGAATGGAGCTGCTGCATCTGCATGGTGATGTCTCCCCCTGGCTGCGGCTGGTAGCCGGTGAGGTCAACCTGAATATCCTGAGGATGGCTACCGACTCCATTCGGGTGGAACTGCGTGCCCTGATCCACAAGGCCGCACGGGAGAACAGCCGTGTTTCCGGCAAGGTACTGGCCTCGCTGCCCAAAAGCAGAGACAGCTTTGTACGGATCAGCGCCGTACCGGTAGAAGCCGAAGGGGACCGCACCGGCCTGATGCTGGTCTGTTTTGAGCGTGTCGTACCCGCAACGATTGTTGAAGCAACCGAGACTGACCAGGATATGTCACCCCGCATCATGGAACTGGAACAGGAACTGACCGCCAACCGCGAACACCTGCAGACCGTAATTGAAGAGCTGGAAACGGCCAACGAAGAACTGCAGTCGGTCAATGAAGAACTGCAGGCCTCCAATGAAGAGATGCAATCCACCAATGAAGAGCTGGAAACCTCAAACGAAGAGCTGCAGTCCACCAACGAAGAGCTGATCACCGTTAATGAAGAGCTGCAGGTCAAATCAACCGAACTGGCAGCCGCCAATGCCGATCTGGAAAACATCCAGGAAGACATCGGATTCCCTTTACTGGTCGTTGACCAGCAGCTGCGGATCAAGCGCTTCAACCGGCTGGCCACTGCCATTTTTGACCTGCTGCCGGATGATATCGGCCAGATGCTCAGCTCGGTCCGCACAAAAGTAGCCATGCCTGAGTTGCTGGAACAGCTGCAGCAGGTACTCTCAAGCGGTCAATCTTATGATGCAGAAATCATCCTGGAAGGGCGCTATTACACGATCCACCAGGTGCCGTACCTGACCGAATCAGGCCGGATCATGGGGGTAGTGATCACCTTTATTGACAACACCGAGATCAAGACCGCCCAGCGGTTACTGTTCGAACGGGATCTGACCAGTGCCCTGGCGGAACGGACCGCCAACATGGCCAGCTGGCACTGGGATATTGCCACCAACCAGTTCAGCTTCAGCAGCCAGATGGCCCGGTTGCTGGGGGACAGCCCGGAAAACATGGGATCAACCCTGATGGCCTTTATCGATCGGGTGCTGCCGGAAGACCGGGATGCGGTGCTGCACGCCTTTACCGAAAGTGTCGGTACCCTGCGGGAGTGCCGGGTCAAACACCGCATACGCTGGCCTGACGGTTCCGTGCATTGGGTGCTTGAAGTGGGAGAAGTTTTTACCGGAGAACAGGGTAAGCCGTTGCGGATGGCAGGTGTGCTGCTGATGCTGGCAAGACAGGAGGAACCCTAAAATGACCTTGGCGTCTAAACAGCATGAGCAGGCAGACATATCCCCAGAGCAAGCTCCGGAGGATGAAGTCTTGGATGAGCAGCTTGACAGCTACCAGAACCGCCTTTCCCATGCCCTTGAGCAGCTAAGCATCCATCAGGAGGAGCTACGCTGCCAGAACGAAGAGCTGCTGGCCACCCAGGAAGAACTGAACCGTTCCCACCGCATGTATCAGGACCTGTTTGAGCGGGCGCCGCTGGCCTATCTGCTGATGGATGACCGCGGCCTGATCATGCGGGTCAACCTGCCGGGTGAGGCGCTCTTGCTTGACGACCGGGGCAGCCTGATCAACCGCCCCTTTGAACGGTTTCTGCACCCCGATGATCAACCGGGCTTTATTGACTTCATCCATCTGGTCAGCAGATCCGAAGGGATCTGCACCTTTGAATGCCGCCTGCTGCAGCAAGACGACCAGACAAAGAATATCGTAATTGAGGCTGCCCGGATCACCGATGAGGAACATGGCCTGGCCACCATCAGAATGAGTCTGCTGGACACCACCGAACTCTGGCAAGCCCGTAGCGAACTGGAAACATCCAAACGGTTTGCGGAACAGGCGTCTCAGGCCAAAAGCGAATTTCTGGCCGTGATGAGCCATGAGGTACGCACCCCGCTCAACGCCATCATCGGTATCAACAGGCTGCTGGCTGACACCCCCCTGTCTGACGCCCAGCATGAGATGCTGCACAACTCACAGAATGCAGCCCGCTCACTGCTGCACCTGCTGGAGGACATCCTCGATTTTTCACGCCTTGAGACACGCAGACTGGAACTTGTACAGGAGCCGTTTGACCTCCATGCCCTGCTGCGGCGCAATGCCGGGCTGTACCGTTACATGGCCGACAAAAAAGGGCTGATGATGACCCTGACCATTGACGAAACCCTGCCCCCAATCTACCTGGGCGCCGCAGACAGGATCAGTCAGGTGATCAGCAACCTGCTCAACAACGCCATCAAATACACCCTGCAGGGAGCGGTCAGCCTCAGTGCTGTCAGGCTGCCGGATGATCCCGCACACCCTGAACTGGTGGGTATCTGCCTGCTAATACGGGATACCGGCATCGGCATCCCGCCGGACAAGCAGGTATCGATCTTTGAGATGTTCACCCAGCTGGACAGCTCCAGCACCAGAAGTTTTGAAGGGGTGGGGCTGGGGCTGACCATCTGCAAGCAACTGGTAGAAATGATGGGGGGCAGCATCAGTGTGGTCAGCCTGCCCGGTATCGGCTCAACCTTTTCCGTGCGGCTCTTCCTGCCCCAATCCAGCCTGGCCGTGCATGAGGAAAGAACCACGGAAGAGATCATCACCGCCCCCCTGCCGTCGCGGCACTACGCGCTTACGGTCCTCCTGGCCGATGACAACGAAATCAATCGCCGGATTCAATCAGCACTGCTGGAGCGGCTGGGGTTTCAGGTCACCACCGCAGCGGACGGCAGCGGACTGGTGCGTGCAGCATCCCGTTCACGCTACGACCTGATCCTGACCGACATCTCCATGCCGTTGATGGATGGCGTCACCGCCACCAGGGCCATCCGGGCGCTGCCTGACAAAGAGCTGAGCAGCGTGCCGATCATTGCCCTGACCGCCCATGCTGTCAAGGGAGACCGGGAACGGTTCATGGCAGCCGGTCTGGACGGCTACCTGACCAAACCGCTGAACCTGCAGGATCTGGTGGGGTTGGTGGACAGCCTGTTTCCGGAGACAGCATCCCAGGAAACAGCAGCCGTTACTCACCATGCTTTCGTGGAATCAGCAGCGGATCCCGTCATTCCTGATGGCGTGCTGAACATTACCTACCTCAGAAACAACTACCTGAACCTGGGATTCCATGACCTGCTGCGGGAAGTCACCATGGCCTTCTGCACGGCCGGACCGGACTACATTGCAACCCTGCAGCGGCTTGTTGCTGAAAATAACCATGCAGAGATTGCACAGGAAGCCCATACCCTCAAAGGGCTTTCAGGCAGCGTTGGAGCCCGGCAGGTCCATGGCCTGGCAACAGAGCTGACCGAAACGGCACGCAAAGGGATCGGCACCGACCATCAACGTCTGATCCAGGCTCTTGAGCAAGAGTTTGAACTGTACGCCCAGGCTATCGGTATGTATCTGCAACGACTCTGACGCACCAGGACAGACCATGCACACGGCAAGCTCACTAAATAACCAACAGTCCATCACCGTTTCCATCGGCCTGGGGATCCTGCAGCCCAGCATGAATCTGCAGGATCTGATCAAAACCGCCGATGCCGCCCAGTACCGCGCCAAAAACAGGCCGGACGCAACCGGGTGTCATGCGGCTGGAGCACAGGGCCGGGCCTACAGGATGATACGTTGCAGTTTCAGTCTTAACAACTTTGGAGCCTGACACAACGGGATAACTCCTAAGCTGTCAACATCAGCATTCTCTGTTCAGCTGATTCATAAAAGGAGTATCCTTCCATGAAATACACTTCTTTCCTCCTGAGCCTGCTGTTCACCGCCATTATTCTGCTGACTGCTCCGCTGCCATCCCGTGCAGACAGCCTGACTGCCGATGTTGGCGTCGGCTTGCTGGTTATCAGCGCAACCTGTGGCGCCTGTGGGTAGAGCAGGGAACAGGCGCCTGTGGGGTCAGGTCTTGAAAAATCAGTTTTCTGTGCTATAACCCCTCCATGGCTCGACCTTTACGCATAGAATTCCCCGGTGCTGTCTATCACGTTACCTCTCGCGGCAACGCCCGGTCGGACATCTTTGAAGATGACAACGACCGTCACCTCTTCCTCTCAATCCTCGGCCAGACGGTAAAACGCTTCAACTGGCTCTGTCACGCTTACTGCCTGATGAGTAATCACTATCACCTCCTCATCGAAACCCCGGAAGGAAACCTTTCCGCCGGAATGCGCCATCTGAACGGCGTCTACACCCAGGCTTGCAATCGGCTACACCACAAGGACGGGCATGTTTTCAAGGGGCGGTTCAAGGCTGTTCTGGTGGAAAAGGAGAGTCACCTCCTTGAGCTCTGTCGCTATGTCGTATTGAACCCGGTGCGTGCGAACATGGTTGAGCGAGTGGAACAGTACCAATGGAGCAGTTATCTTCCCACCCTTGGCATGGCTGGCGTGCCGCCGTATCTCACTACGGAATGGATTCTTTCCAATTTCTCTGCATCACTGACGGAGTCTCGACGTCTGTATCGCCAATTTGTCAAAGAGGGCATGACTGCCGGTGATACCCCATGGGAGGAGCTCTCCGGTCAGATCATCCTTGGGACCGAAGGATTTTTACAGCAGGCAAAGGAAATGATCGGCGGACGCGAGGAAATCCCTGAGATTCCTCGAACGCAGCGCCACGTGGGGCGTCCGGCTGTTGCAGATATTTTTCTAACGGAGACGACAATTACGAAGCAGGAGCGTAACCGTTTGATCCACCACGCATATAGCGCGCATGGCTACACGCTGAAGGAGATAGCGCAGGCAGTTGGAGTTCATTATACGACGATCAGCAAGGTGATCAACAGCGGTGAAAACTGATATTTCAAGACCTGACGCTAGAGTTTGCTAGAGTTGTTTTCTAAGGATCTGGAGCGTTGCGGCGCGCAGATCTGTAATCCATGGGGTGTACTGAGATATGTATTCAGCTGACACTACGCCTTGAACGTACAGGAGAACCTTTATGAAAAAGACTTTAATGGCCGTACTCTTCGTTTTAGCGCTGCTGCAGCATGCCTCAGCCCTAGCAGCCGGCAAGGAGAGCTTTCCATCGGTACAAATCGGAAACCAGACCTGGATGAGTGAGAATTTAAATGTTGGTGCGTTTCGTAATGGTGACAAAATTCAGGAAGTCAAGTCGTCAGCAGCCTGGGTGCAGGCATACAATCAAAAAATCCCCGCTTGGTGCTATTACGAGTTTAAGGCCGCAAACGGGAAAAAGTACGGCAAGCTCTACAACTGGTATGCGATACAAGATAAAAGAGGGCTGGCCCCAAACGGTTGGCGGGTAGCAACGGTTGAAGACTGGGCTGAACTGGCCCGATTTGCAGGGGCTGAAGATAAGGCAGCCAAACAGTTGCGCAGCAAATCCGGATGGAAGGAACAGGGAAATGGTACCAACAGCGTAGGATTCAATGGATTGCCGGGAGGTTCCATTAATGCCTACGGTATGTTTGGCGATGTCGGGTTCTGGGGTTCATGGTGGAGTTATACCGGCGCCGATGCCAAGCTGGTTAAAGGTGTCTACCTCAAATACGATTCAGACAGGATTGAGGACTATGCCAGCTACCTCAAAACTGACGGCCTGTCGGTACGATGTGTCAGGGAGAATCAATAATCAGCAGTTGAAGTTCCGGTAGGCACTCCATGTAATTTGCAAGGCGGCCAATGAGCCGCCTTTGCTGTTTTGAGGCAATAATTTGATTGCGCGATGGGTTGGCCTGTGGCAGTATTTTAGTTCCTGATCAAGTATTAAAAGGAGTACTTGTATGAATACCATGCCAGCCCAAGAAATCAAGCGCCGTGGACTTGCTGCACTTGATGATGTGATTGCCCGAGGTGATGTGCATCTGATCCGCAACAACCGGCCCGAGTATGTGGTGCTGACCGAGGCCCGTTATCAGGAGCTGGTGGCCGAGGCTGAAGAGGCCTATGTGGCGCGGGTGAAGGCCTCTTTGGAGGACATGAAGGCCGGTCGGGTGCGGCGGGGTAGCGCCGCTGACCTGATCAAGGAATTAGGCCTGGACGGTTAGCATGTATACCTTGGTCTGGACCGCCTGCTTCACCCGTGCGGCTGAAAAATTTGTAAAACATCATCCTGAATTGTGGGGCAAATTCACCACTACTCTACGCGACCTGGAAGCCGATCCATTCCAGCCCCACCTGAAGCATCATCACCTGACCGGCAAGCTGAAAGGGATTCAGGCGGTGAGCCTCACTCACAGCTACCGCGTTACCCTGACCCTGCTGATTACTGAAAAGGAAATTACCCTGCTCGATATCGGCAGTCATAATGACGTCTACCGCTAGAAACCCATGAAGATCTGGATTGATGCTGATGCCTGTNNCAAGCCGGCTGCAGGTGCCGCTCTGTCTGGTGGCCAACAAAAGCCTGGCCAAACACAACGGACCGTTAGTTGAAGCCATTGTGGTGCCTGATGGCTTTGATGTGGCTGATGATTACATTGCCGAGCACGCTGACCCCACTGATCTGGTGGTGACTGCCGATGTGCCGCTGGCGGCCCGGATTGTGGCCAAGGGGGGTGTTGCGCTAGACCCGCGTGGTGAGCAGTACACTGAAGAATCGATTGGTGACCGCCTGGCGTTTCGTGACCTGATGAGTGAACTGCGTGACAGCGGCATGCTGCAGGGAGGCGGACCGGCGCCGTTCAGCATGAGTGACCGTAACCGTTTTGCCTCAGCCCTGGACAGCCTGCTGCACAAGCTGCTGCGCGGGCAAAGGACAAACTGAAAAGGAATACTCTATGGCACTTCCTGCCACTATCTACAAGGCAACTATCAACCTGTCCGACATTGATCGCGGTGTCTATGAAATCCTGACCGCCACCGTGGCCCAACATCCCTCAGAGACCGGGGAACGGCTGGTGGCACGGCTGCTGGCCTACGCCCTTTTCTATGAGGAGGGGCTGAGTTTTACCAAGGGGCTCTGTGCCGCTGATGAGCCGGAGCTTTGGGTAAAGGGTGGTGATGGTCGAGTGCAGCTCTGGGTTGAAGTTGGTCTGCCCGATAGCGAGCGGATCATCAAGGCCAGTCGTCATAGCGAACAGGTACGGCTTTTGGCCTGTGGCCGGGCACTGCCAAACTGGGAGCAGCAGCATCTCCCCAAGCTGGCTGACCTTGCCAATCTCACTATTATCACTATTGACCAGCCGTTTCTCTCTGCAGTGGTGCAGCGCCTGGAGCGTTCCGTGGCCTGGTCCATCACCATCACCGAAGGGGCCTGCTATCTGAATATCGGCAGCGAAACCTTGGAGACAGTGCTTCAGGTGGTTGGATGAGTGGTGCCTGAGATATACCTCACGACAAAAGGCGGCCGATTGGCCGCCTTTTGTCGTGACAGGATTGAGCTACAGACCCTTACAGCTGCACATCCAGCTCGTTCTGGGTC
>DKFG01000018.1:0-159 GCA_002452325.1 Geobacter sp. UBA6802 | reverse complement strand
A
This sequence comes from Geobacter sp. UBA6802, assembly GCA_002452325.1. Classification (GTDB taxonomy): domain Bacteria; phylum Desulfobacterota; class Desulfuromonadia; order Geobacterales; family Pseudopelobacteraceae; genus Trichlorobacter. The sequence goes on along the minus strand of DKFG01000018.1, from coordinate 158 downwards.
GTCGCCGATCTCCGGCTCGGCAATGTTCACCGGTACGATGTTGCCGTCGTTATCAAGGCGGACTGAATCGCCGCTTTCGCAGCAGCGTCCCACAATACCGAATGACTTCAGCTCGTTTGCCTGAACGCCGTCATACTCGCTGGAGAGCAGGGCGCCGT
>DKFG01000148.1 GCA_002452325.1 Geobacter sp. UBA6802 | reverse complement strand
GAGCCGTGGTGATATCGTCCAGTTGCCGCGGCCCCTGGGCCAGCAGTTCGTATACCTGTGCCTCACGGGGCGCCAACGGACAGTGCGGGGGCTGCGGACCATGATCGACCCGAACAGAGTCTTGGGGGATTTCCAACCCCAGCGCAGCCAGTATGTCACCAAGGGAATCCACCAGGGCTGCCCCCTGTTTGATCAGGCCGTTGCTGCCACGGCAGGAGGCAATGCTGATCGGACCGGGCACCGCCATCACATCGCGGCCCTGGTCCAGCGCGTAGCGGGCGGTGATCAGCGAACCGCTTTTATCGGCCGCCTCCACCACCAGCACACCGCGGGAGAGACCACTGATGATCCGGTTGCGGCGGGGGAAATGTTCTGCCAGCGGCTGGGTACCCATGGGAAACTCGGAGAGGATACAACCGTTCTCGGCAATCTGTTGTGCAAGCGGCCTGTTTTCAGGCGGATAGTCAACATCAACCCCACAGCCCAACACCGCAACCGTAGCACCGCCACCTGCCAGGGCACCACGATGGGCCGCCGTGTCAATACCTCGGGCCAGACCTGAAACCACCAGTACGCCTACCCCTGCCAGTTCAGACGAAAGCCGCTCTGCCGCCTTCAGCCCTTCGCGGGTTGCCCGACGGGAACCGACCACCGCTACCGCAGGTTCCCAGACCGGGATCACTCCCTGCACGTACAATAATGGTGGCGGATCACCGATCTCAAACAGACGGCGGGGATACTCGGCATCCAGAAAGGTAAGCAGGCGGACACCGCTCGCTTCTATCCTGCAACACTCTGCTTCAGCAAAGCTCCGACAGGCCGGGGCTGCAATGGCCTCCACAATCTGCGGCGTGATTCCCCGGACCGTAGCAAGGTCATCAGGAGCTGCAGAGAGGACATGCCCCGGCGTATCAAACCGTTCCAGCAGCCGCCGGAACAGGACCGGTCCAATCCCTTCCACTGCCCGTAATGCTATCCAGGACCTGTAGTCCATGTGCTCCCTTAAAAAACGAAGGCCGACACTGGGTCGGCCTTCGAGCTGCGTGCAGGCTACTCTCTAACGAGGAGCGCTGACAACTTCATTGCCCTTAAAGATGGCATCAATACTCTTTACGACAATTGCGGTTGAGGTACTGTTCCCTGCCTCCACGATCACCACTGCCCCAACCACTTCGCTTGGCAGTTCCCCGACATAGCGATCAACCAGCATCTTTTCAATCGCCACCTTGCGGATGACATACAGCAAATTACCCGGTTCAGCCCCTTGCGTTACGCCCAGGTCAAGGTAGACCACATCGCCAGCAGCAATAGAGTTGTTACCGGCGGCACTGGCAGCAATCACACCACGCAGTGGCTTGGCGGTCATCTTCAGGGCAACACTGCGACGCTTAACCGGCTGGTAGGGAACCAGCAGATCACCAGGCTCAACTTCCTTAAATGAGGAGCTGATAATACCGCGGGAATTAAGCTCGGTTACCTGAGTAAGCTGCACGGTACCCAACGGATACACCCGATACCCCAGCTCGTCTCCAGTCACCGGGTGTTTAACCACTTTTGATTTACGCAGAATGGTGTACTTGCTGCCATCACGTCCACCATGACGTGTGCCGATGTCAGTAAAAACCGTATCATCTTCACCAAGTACCAGACGACCATGCTGTCCTGCTATGATCCTGCCGCTTGGGGCCAACTCTTTTTCCATCAGCCAGCCTTCATTACCCCGAACAGTAAACAGTTTTTCTTCTGCAACCTCGGCATCAGCTGCAACAACTGCCTGACCACCTGCCGCTGCCTTCTGCGCACCAGCCTCTGCCGGCGCATCAACAATCTCCAGCTTCCCATTCACAAAACGGACAGTTTGTCCGGGATAGATAAAGTGAGGATTGGTTACCTGGGGATTTTTTGCCCAAAGATTAGGCCAATACCGGGGATTATTGAGAAATTTACCGGAAAGCCCCCAGAGTGTGTCGCCCTTCTGGATCACATAGACCGCTGGCTCCTCTGCAGCCCTCAGAAGAGATGGCGCAAGCAGTACCAACGACATCAGGAACACTACCAGTTGCATACGAGATTTCATGGTCACCTCTTTTCAATGCCGGACAGAAGCCGGTTGGTCGCTGGACATCAGTCGTTCCCGAGCCTTTATTGCTGCCGGGCTGGCGGGGTAGCTGCGAATAAGACGCTCAAATGAGGCCTTGGCTTTGTCTTGCTGTTTCTGCGCCGCGTAACTGTAGCCTATTTTAAGTAATGCATCAGATGCTTTCGGGTGGCGGGGCCACTCATTTACCACCTTCTGGAATGCAACAAGTGCATGGGGAAGATCAGAATTACTGTAATAGCATTCACCGATCCAATAGTAGGCATTGGGCACATAGTCACTTGTCGGCTGTTCTTTTAAAAACAGTTCAAAGGCCTGGATAGCAGCAGAAAAATTATTGGCACTGTAGAGACCAAAGGCCTTGACATATCCCTGGGGAGGACCGGCATCCCTACCTTTTGGCGCAGGATCGGTGTTTACCACCTCCACCTTGGGAGTTGTAACCACTGCAGCTGTCTGCACCTTGGCTTGCAAGGCCTGATTTACCTCTTTCAGCTCTCTTACACCGTCACTCAGCTCCTTGAAGAGCGTTGTTCGCTGGGCATCTTTCTCCTCCAGTGTAGCAACTCTTCCGGAAAGTTCATTTAGTCGGGCCTCTATTCCACCTGCAAGTTGAAAGAGATGTTCGACCTTGGATTCCGTTTCGGTCTGACGCTTGACCGCCAAATCATTGGCTGCACAGCCGCCAAGCAGCAATGTACCCAACGTCAGCAGTCCCAATTTTTGCAGGTGGCTCATGCAACTCTCCTGTTTTTTCTTGGGTTTCGCTGTAATTAAAGCCAGAAAAACCGCTTTGTCAAGTGAAAGTCAGGTTTTTCCGGTTTGCATTTTACAGACAGACCACTCATGTGCTAGCATTTCATCCTTATTGACTTCATTACTATTCCAACTGGATCTGACGTGAAAAAACCTGAATTACTGGCCCCGGCCGGCACCATGGAAAAGCTGAAATGTGCCATCAGATACGGTGCAGATGCCGTCTACATGGGTGGACCCGACTTTGGCCTGCGCAATATGGCCGGCAACTTTACCCTTGCCGAAATGCCTCAGGCCCTTGCGTTCTGTCACGAACACGGGACCCGCTGCTACCTGACCATTAACAGTTATCCTGCTGACCACACCCTGACCCGCCTTGAAATCTATCTACAGGAACTGGCACCGCTTCCCTTTGACGCCTATATCGTCAGCGACCCTGGCGTACTGCGAATGATCCGCCGGATTTCACCAGAACGGGAGATCCACCTTTCCACCCAAGCCAATACCATCAATCACGAGAGCGTGCTTTTCTGGCAGGATCAAGGAGTCGGCCGGGTCAATCTGGCCCGGGAAATGACCTTGGAAGATATCAGTGCAACAACCAGGGCGGTCGCAATACCCTGCGAGGTTTTCGTGCATGGTGCCCTCTGTATCGCCTACTCAGGTCGCTGCCTGCTTTCCAGTGCCATGACCGGGCGTAGCGCCAATCTGGGGGAATGCACCCAGCCCTGCCGCTGGAAGTACGCTCTGGTGGAGGAGCGCAGACCAGGCGAGTACCAGCCGATTGTAGAGGACAGCAGCGGTACGTTCATCTACAACTCTAAGGATCTCTGCCTGCTGGAGTACCTGCCCGATCTGGTCAGGGCCGGGGTGGGGGCACTCAAGATTGAAGGACGGATGAAGGGGATTCACTACCTTGCGGGGGTCTTACGGGTCTACCGTGCTGCCTTGGACCGTTTCTGCAATGATCCTAAGGCTTACCGGGTTGATCCTGCCTGGATGGAAGAACTGGCCACCATCAGCCACCGCGGCTATACCACCGGATTTCTACTGGGTGACCCCCGTGATGTGGGCCAGTCCTACCAGGCCGGCTACCTGCGCAGCCACAAACTGGTGGGAGTCATTGAGGCGCTGCAGGGAGATGGTCTGGCAGTGGTGGTAGTGCGCAACCGTTTCCAGCAGGGGGATCAGCTTTCTCTGCTGGGACCTGCCATGAAACACGCGGTATTCACCGCTGATTCACTGCAGCAACTGCAGCCCACAGGGGACCGGCTACCGGTGGATGTAGTACATCCCAACATGCGCATTCTGCTGGCAGTACCTGACACTGCCGCTGTTGGCGACATGATCCGGCTGCCCGGTCCGATGCAGGAGTTTGACGCATGAACCGTTTTTCAGAGCACCTGAACCAGCCGGAAAGGCGCCGACTGCGTGACAGCCTGATACTGCTGATCCTGTTCGGCTTTCTATTTTTGTACGGTCTTGGCTCGGCACCACTGATTGATCCGGATGAAGGGCGCTACGCCGAGATCCCCCGCGAGATGCTTGAACGGGGAGACTTCATTACCCCAACCCTTAACTACGTCAAGTATTTTGAGAAGCCGCCGCTGCTGTACTGGGTAAACGCCGGCTCCATGGCCCTGTTTGGGCAAGACGAGTTTGCAGCCCGCCTTCCGTCTGCCCTTTCCGGCCTGCTGACGGTACTGCTCACCTACTTGGCAGGCAGGCAGCTGTTCAATCGCCGTACTGCCCTGGTCGGCGCACTGATCCTGGGCAGCTGTGCCGCATTCCTGCTGCAGTCACGCATCATCCTGACCGACATGCTGCTGACCCTTTGCCTTTCCGGGGCCTTGTTCAGTTTTCTGCTGGCAGTGCGCAGCTCAGAGCTGCAGCGCGCCAAACAGCTGTTTCGCCTGTTCTTCATCTGCAGCAGCTTGGCGGTGCTGACCAAAGGACTGATCGGGATAGTACTGCCTGGCGGGATCATCTTCTGGTATCTGTTACTCTCCGGTCGCTGGTCGGTCATACGCACCATCCCCTGGCTCTCCGGGCTTGCACTGTTTGCCCTGGTCACCGTCCCCTGGTTTGTGCTGGTGTCCCAGGCAAACCCGGAGTTTCCGCACTTCTTCTTCATCCACGAGCATTTCCAGCGCTACACCAGCACCATCCACAAACGCAGCCAGCCGTTCTGGTTTTTTGTACCGATCCTCTGGCTTACCATGCTGCCTTGGTCTTTTTTTCTGCCCGGCAGCCTGACCCGCGCCTGGCGTGAACGCCATGAACAGCGCGGCACCCTGCTTTTTCTGTTACTCTGGCCGCTGGTGATCATCCTCTTCTTTTCACTGTCCAGCTCCAAGCTGATCCCCTATATCCTGCCCACCTTTCCGCCCCTGGCCTTGCTTGTGGCCCATCGGCTCTCCGGTCTGTGGACTGTCCGCAAGCCGGATTACCGTTCTGCGCAGCTGCTGCTGGCCTTTGTATTGTTGCTGTTGGGAAGCGCTGTAGCAGTGGTACCTCTGCTGGAGTGGCTGCCACCGTTACTTCACAAAAGCGGCACAACCGGTCGGGAACTGGCAACCATGCTGACCGGCCCTGATCCGTTGCTTACCCTGCGCCAGACTGTTGTACCCGGCGTGCTACTCGCGTTTTTTGGCCTGCTCTTGCTTATGACAACCAAGACCCGCTCTAGCCTGTTGCTGATCGGCATACTCTGTTGTTTCGGCATCTTGCTTGATCTGCTACTGCCTTGGGGATTTGCACGCTACGGTGCAGAACAGCTCTCTACCCGGTCACTGGCACAAACTGCCTTGCCGCATGTCGGACCAGACACCCTGCTGGCACAAAGTGGACCCCGGCAAGGGATGAGCTTTTACACCCGCAAACGGCTGATTACGGTGGGTGATGCCGATGAACTGACCTTTGGCAGCACCCACGGGAATCACGCCGACTGGTTCCTGAGCAGAGACCAGTTCCTGGCTCTCTGGCGTTCAGACCGGCAGGTCATGCTGGTCGTCCCCCGCCATGAACGCAGCAGCTACGATCCGGTGCTACCCGGCATAACCGCACAGCTGCTGGCAGACAACGGTTCGCTGCTGCTGCTTGCCAACCGCCCACTATCCAAGGAGTAACCCTGTTTATGCGTACCACCTTTCTACCTTTTTCCACCCCTGCATTAGGGGATGACGAGATCAATGAGGTTGTTGATTCGCTCCGTTCCGGCTGGATCACCACCGGCCCCAAGGTCAAACGGTTTGAAGAGGCATTCAGGGGCTATGTCGGCGCCCCCTTTGCCGTGCCGCTCAGTTCTGCCACGGCCGGTCTGCATCTGACTTTGTTGGCACTCAAGATCAAGCAGGGGGACGAGATCATCACCACCCCAATGACCTTTGCCTCCACGGTCAGCATGATCATCCTGGCCGGGGGCACACCGGTGCTGGCCGATATTGAGCCGGGCACCCTGAATATTGACGTGGCCAAGGTGGCTGAAAAGCTCACCCCGCGTACCAGAGCCATCATTCCGGTCCATTTTGCCGGGCAGGCCTGTGACATGGATCCACTCTTTGCCCTGGCAAAGCAGCACAAGCTGACAATTATTGAGGATGCAGCCCATGCTGCCGGCACCGAGTACAAAGGACGTAAGATCGGCAGCCTTGATTCCATTTCCATTTTTTCGTTTCATCCCAACAAGAACATCACCACCGGCGAAGGGGGTATGGTCTGTACCCCGGACGAGAACCTGGCCGAAGAGGTATCACTGCTGAAGTTTCACGGTATGAGCCGCGAGGCCTGGAAACGGTTTGCCGCCAGCGGCACCCCCAACTACGACATAATGTTACCGGGCTACAAGTACAATATGATGGATATTCAGGCCGCCATCGGCCTGCACCAGCTCCCCAAGCTGGACAGCTTCATCCAGCGCAGAACTGAGCTGGCAGCGCAGTACAACGCCGCCTTTGCCGGCCTGCCTGAGCTGGCGCTGCCTGCCGCTGCCCCCTATCCGCAACGCCACGCCTGGCACCTGTATACGCCACTGGTCAGGACTGAGCTGCTCACCATTGACCGGGACCGCTTCATGGCAGAGCTGAAGGCCCGCAACATCGGCAGCGGGCTGCACTACAAGGCGATCCATCACCATGCCTGGTATCGTGAACATCTGCCCATCGCTGATACAGAACTGCCCAACGCCAGTTACGCCTCCGAGCGGATACTGTCGCTGCCCCTCTTCCCCGGCATGAGCGACAGTGATCTGCATGACGTGGTGGCTGCCGTGATCGATGTGATCACGCAGTTCAGGAAATAGCCATGTCCTCTGATCTGCTCCACAAAATGCCCCCCCAGAGCCTTGAAGCCGAGATGTCGATCCTAGGCGGTATCCTGATCGACAACGATGCCATTAACCGGGTACTGGAGATACTTGAGCCCCAGGACTTCTATCGAGAGGTGCACCGCAAGCTGTTCGGCGCCATGCTGGAGCTTTCAGATCGCCGCGAGCCCTGCGACCTGATTACCCTGACAGAGACCCTCAAACGGCGGGGCGATCTGGACAGCTGCGGCGGCGCCTCCTACCTGGCCACGCTGGTGGACTATGTGCCGACAGCGGCCAATATCAGCTACTACTGTAAGATTGTGAAGGAAAGGGCGCTGAACCGCCGCCTGATTTCGGTGGCCACCGAGATCGTCACCAAGGGGTATGAGGCCCAGGAGGATGTGAACGAGATGCTGGACAGCGCCCAGAAGGCGCTGTTTGACCTGGCGGAGAACAAGCTGCGGCCTCAGTACTACCCGGTCAAGGACGTCATTAAAGACACCTTCAAAATGCTGCAGACCCTGTACGAAAAAAAGGAGCAGATCACCGGCATTCCCACCGGCTACCTTGATCTTGACCATATGACCGCCGGGTTCCAGCCCGGTGATCTGATCATCATTGCGGCCCGGCCCTCCATGGGCAAGACTACCCTGGCGCTCAACATAGCCAGCCATGCCAGTGCCGAGGCCAAAGAGCGGGTCGGGTCGGTAATTTTTTCACTGGAAATGGGCAAAGAACAGCTGGTGATGCGCTTTCTGTCATCATTGGCCCGGGTTGATGCCGGCCGGATGCGGACCGGAAGTTTCATGGACAGCGACTGGCCTCGCCTGCAAAAGGCTGCCAGCATCCTGCACAGCGCCAACATCTTCATCGACGACACCCCGGCCATCAGCGTGCTGGAACTCCGCTCCAAGGCCCGTCGCCTCAAATCTGAACATAACATTGGCTTGGTCATCGTCGACTACCTGCAGCTGATGCGGGGCAGTGCCGCCACTGCCGAGAATCGTCAGCAGGAAATCTCCGAGATCTCCCGCTCACTCAAGGCGCTGGCTAAAGAGCTGAACGTGCCTGTAGTGGCGCTTTCACAGCTGAACCGCAGCCTGGAAAACCGGGGCGACAAGCGCCCGATGATGAGTGACCTGCGAGAATCGGGCGCCATCGAACAGGATGCCGACGTAATCATGTTTGTCTATCGAGAGGCGGTTTACTGCGAGCATTGCAGGAAGAAGGACGGCAGTTGCACTGCCAATCATGAGCGCAGTGCAGAGGTCATCATCGGTAAGCAGCGGAACGGCCCGATCGGCACCGTAGAGCTGGCCTTTATGGGTGAGCATACCCGGTTTGAAAATCTGGCGCGGGGGCACCAGTAGGCAAGCGTTATGGTTCAACACACGGCATCTAAAGATAATTCAATAACGACATTTGGCTTATCTTTGCTGTGGTAGACAACGTTGCCTCAAAGGCTATCTGTTGTTGCTGTAGTTCTACCGCCAGCTTTGCATAGTCTGCATTTTGAACATTACCGACCACTGTTGACATGGTGTTATTCGTATTGTACAGCAGCTGGGACATTGCACTGAGCCGGTTGATCCGGGTACCGTTAGTCACTTGAGCCGTGTATATCTGCTCAGCTCCTTTATCAAGCTTTGTCCCCAATTCCTTTATTCCTGTCAAATCTGTCGGATCGTTTTTCAACTTATCAATCAACTGATCCAATGTCTCAAGTATGTTAACATCCGGGCCGGTCAACACCTGGCTGCCGGAGAGGTTTGTTTGCTCTGTTACTCCTGCATCAATTTCAACTCTAATCGCCTCATCGTTTCCTTTGTAATAACTGTAGCCAAGAGGTGGCGGAACCGGCTGTACTTCCCGGTCAAACGGCTTAGTGGTGGTCATTGTGCCGGCAAAAATATACTGATTACCCATCTGGGTATTGCCATAATCAGCCAGCTGCTCACGATAAGCAGTCAACTGGCTGATCGTGTTCTGACGTGTCAGGTCACTTGTCGTGCTACTGGCTGCAATAGAAGCAAGAGACCTGATATTGGACATGGTCTCTATCATTGCAGTCAAAGGTGCATCAGTGAACTTGAGCGAGATGGCAGCCTTGTCTACATTACTCTTGTATTGACTGTTTGTGCGCAACTTGTCTGCGAGTCCTACCAGCAGACGTGCTGCAACAGGATCATCGCTTGGCCGGTTATAGTTCTGTCCTGATGCAATTTTTTCATTGATGCTATCAAGCTTGTTACGGGTCAACTGAATATTGTACAGCGAATTTTGCATTGTTATATTTGGTGTTATACGCATGACCGCCTCCTGCTCTTAACGCACCATATTCATTAACGTATCAAGCATTTCACCTACAGTGGTAATCAGTTTTGCCGATGCCTGGTAAGCGCGTTGATACTGAATCAGACTTGCCAACTCCTCATCAAGCGAAACTCCTGAGCTTGACTCCCTGAGTGTGTTCAGCTGTTTTAAAAATGCAGCGTCCTGAGTGACCACTGTCTGAGCCGACTGCACATCCAAGCCCACCTGGGCAACCAGTGAGCCATAAAACGTACTGAAGGTGCCGTTGAAGGTGGACGTACCAACAGTAAACGTTATCGATTTATTTGCCAGTTGCGCTAACTTTAGAGCATTGACGTTGTTGCCGGGAGCAGCAGCAGTATCAGCGGCAGCTATCTGATCAGGAGACGAGAGATTAAGGGCAATGGAGCCTGCATCTGTTCCCGTGCCAACAAAAAAATCAACTCCCGTTTGCTGCGGGTTCCTCAAGTCAAATCCGGCTTGATGCTGCGTATTCACTTCTGTCACCAGCTGGTTAGCAAGCTCATTGACATAGCCAAGATAATTATTGATGGTGACATCCCGCATTTTCAGGGTAGCCCAGAGTGCGCCTCCAGAGGTGTCTGAAGTGTAAAATGGATTCGCTGATGTTGGATCCAGCGCACTTGAGGTATTTCCGAGGTAATCAGTCGCAGTAACAACAGCCGGAGTTCCTGCGGCATTCAGCGAACCGTACTGCGCTCCTTTTACAAGGTAGTAGTCTACAGCTGGCGGCCCTACACTGTTATCGGTCATGTACACATCTGTAGTGCCGTCGGAGTTCTCAGTAAACTTCACCCCGATCTGCTCTGCCAGCTGACGGATCAGATAGTCTCGCTGATCACGCATCTCATTGGCATTTCCGTACACAAGCTCAGTGGTATAGATCTGATTATTCCACTTCGCGATATCTTCCACCATTCTGTTAATGTCATTAACCACTGGAACAACTGACTCTTCCTGCGCAGCAATAGCATCTTTCAGGGTGCGGTCAATGTAGCGGAACTGGTCAATCATAATCTGTGCCTTGCTAAGCACAACCTGACGCTCTGCCGTACCACTCGGGTTTGTAGTGAGATCCTGCCAGGAATCAAAGAAATTGGTTATACTCGCCCCCAGTCCATCCAGGGCGACCTCATTAAAAACAGGTTCTATCTGCTTGAGCACATTAAGCTTCTTAGAATCGTACCCTAAATTTGTCCCGGCACTCACCAACTGTTTTTGCAGTAAAGCGTCGTAGTAGCGTTCAACCGTCGCAATTTTGACACCGGTGCCCAGTGGGAAACCGTTGTGAGTTGTCGGAGGAGCTGATTCCAGTATTACCCTCTGGCGAGAATAGCCTGGAGTGTTGACGTTAGCTATATTCTCACTGATCACCTCAGTGGCTACCTGATAAATTTTGAGACCGGCCTTGCCAATCTCCATTGCAGCTCCGAGTCCCATCTCAGGCCTCCTTGCTTACCATCACCGCACCAGCCTGATGATTAGGGAGGTAGGTGCCGCGCACGCCGTACGTGTTAGATGTGTTCAAGATACGCAGGATAAACCCAAGCGAATCATTTACCACGCTAAGGAACTGCTCAAGCATCTGCCGATTCTGACCGGCAACCACGGAAACCGATGACCCGGTCTGCCGGGCTGACTGCTGCAGCGGCTGCACCTGTGCCTTCATGGGCACCGGCATGGCATCGATAATCTCACTCAGCGTTGCTGAACCGGGCAACCTCAGTTCAACTGCTGTTTCAGACATGGCCTGACGCAGGGTGTCGGCCGCTGCACGCTGCCTGATCAACAGTTCTTCTTTTCGACTGTTCAGCAGCTCCATCTCGGCGGTATCAAGATCAACAATGGCCTTCTGTTCGAGCTGCAAAACCTGCTGCAGTTCCTGCAAGACCGCAACCTGTTGGGTCAAAACATCGGTAAGTCGATTTGCTGTTGCCATTTCAGTGCCTCCCTTAGATGCCGGTACCATCGGTCTTCTTTACCGGCACGGCATACTGCTTCAGCAGCTCTTTTTCAACCATTGCCGCAATACTGTTGGTGCCACCACGACGCGCTGCCTGGGTCGCGTACTCCTGATCCAGCAGATAGCGGTAGGTCTCTTCCGCCTTACCGCCACCGGTCAGCTTATCCTCGGGCACCGTATCACGCATTGATTTGAGCATCATACCGATAAAGAGTGCCTCAAAATCCTGAGATATCTTCTTCAGCTTGGTTCTTTCGGTATCGGTTAGCTGCTTTCCCCGGACTGTTGCCCGCTGACCAAGCTGTTCAGCCTTCTGGTTCTGCAGCAGTTGATCCGTCTCTATGTGCAGTGTTGTGTTGATCATGATTATCCTATCGGTAAAGGCAGCCGATTTCTGTATCGGCTAGATGATGACCAGCTCTGCCTGCAGTGCTCCGGCAGCCTTGATCGACTGCAAAATGGAGATCAGGTCACGTGGGGTAACCCCCAGCAGGTTCAGCCCCCGGACGACGTCGCCGATCGTATTCCCATCCGGCAGCACAGACAGCCGGTTCTTTTCTTCCTGCACCTTCAGCTCGGTGCGGGGCACCTCTTTGGTCTCCCCCTTTGCGAGCAGTTTCGGTTGCACCACCTTTGGCGTTTCCTTAACCGTCAGGGTCAGGTTGCCATGGGAAACAGCAACACTTGAGATCTTGACCTTGTCACCCATGACAATCGTACCGGTCCGTTCATTCACGACGACCCGTGCCGGCTGATCCTGTGTCACTTCAAGGTTTTCCAGCTGGGCGATAAACTCCACCGGACGATTGGCAAAGTCGTCATGAATCTGCACTGTGACGGAACCGCCGTCACTGCTACTGGCGGCTTCTTTAAAGTTCTTGTTAATTGCAGCGACTATCCGTGAAGCGGTGGTGAAGTCGGATTGAGCCAGATTCAGACGCAGGCTGCGCTTTCCGGCCAGCACGTTGGGCAGTTCCCGTTCAACCAAGGCACCGGCAGGTATGCGACCTGCTGTTGGATGGTTTTTCGTTGCCGAAGCCCCCTGGCCGGCAAAAGCAAAGGAGTTGGTCAGGATGGACCCCTGGGCAACGGCATAAACCTGATTATCAGCACCTTTCAGGGGTGTCATGATCAAGGTGCCACCGGCAATGGTTTTGGCATCTCCGAGAGACGAAACCAATACATCAAGCTTGGTACCCTGCTTGGCAAAAGGCGGCAGGGTAGCGGTTACCATGACCGCTGCAACGTTCTTGACCTTGACGTCACTACGGTTAATCGTGACTCCCATCCGTTCCAGCATACTTACCAGAGACTGCACCGGAAACTTGGTCTGATCACTGTCACCGGAGCCGTTCAGTCCCACAACCAGCCCGTACCCCACCAGCTGGTTGTCCCGCACACCGTCAAAGGCGGCAATATCTTTAATCCGCGAGGCATGAGCAGTCAGGGGCAACGTAACAATAAAAAGCAGGATAGACGCAACTATTCGTTTCATGATGTCACCTTAAAATGGCCAGAGTTTATCCAGCACGTTCATCAACCAGCCCGGCTTCTGTCGGTCGGAGATGATCCCCTCTCCTGCATAACTGATCTGGGCATCAGCAACATAGATAGAGTTGATGGTATTTTCTGCTGTTATATCCCGCTGGCGGATAGTGCCTTTCACGGTCACAATCTGGTCCTCGTTATTTACCCTGACATTGCGGCGACCCTCAATCTTCAGGTTGCTGTTCGGTAACACGTCGATCACTTTGGCCGAAATTGTTGCACTGAGCGTCTCTTTCCGTGAGGTTGACCCGCTGCCATCAAATTTTGAGCTGGCACTGGCGTTCAGCAGTTTTGAGAGATCGGCAAAGTTACTGGTAATAATCTTTGATTCCTCAAGCCCCAGCATATTCGGGATACCGGCGCTGATTTGAGAAGAGCGTCCGGTGGCCGTGGCGGCCTGTTTACTGGCGCTGGCGGTTTCAGTCACGATAATAGTAACAATATCGCCGACCCGGCGCGCCTTGCCATCCTCGGTCAGACCGATTGAAGAGGCCTGCCAGATCGAACCGTTACTGTAGTTGGGGGCTGGTGATTTGAGTTGCTGATCAAAGGAGGGACTCACCACCTCTGTCTGCTGGACGACACAACCGGACAGCAACAGGCCCGAAAGTGCAACAAGATACCATTTCATCGATTTCTCCCGTCTAAAAGCCAACTTCAACGGTTGAGGCGTCCACAACCCGGGCAGGGATTTCCTTATTGGAAACCAGATTCTGCACCCTGATCAGCTCTCCGACACCACCGGCACTCCTGGCCCGGCCAGACACCGTTATTCTGACGCCTGCATTTTCCGCTATAATCGTCACCAACTGACCACTGACAACAACCGGCACACTGACCAGCTGGTTACTCCTGATTGGTGTCCCGGCACGCACCGTTATACGCAGCTTCTTGCCTACGGCATCGGTAATGTTTTTGACCGGCAAACCGCCTGCCTGTGCCAGATCCTGTTTTTGAAGTTGCAGATCCGCTTCGGTCAGTACGGTACCGGCAAGCAGTTGACGACTCGCTGTCACCATCTCGGTTTGTGCATCAATCAACAGCCGTAATGAAAGATTTTTCTCGACAACACCGTTCACCCGTACCACCAGAACAACGCTTGTCGCTCCCCAGCCGTCCCAGCCGGCCGGAGCAATCAGTTCAAGGTCACGGACGCCGCTTGAAACCTTGATCCCTGACGGTACGGCTAGACGCCGGATTGACGTCTCCCAGCCACGTCCTTCCAGCTTTTCTGCCAGAAAACGCTCAACTACGGCCCTGATTTCCTGTTCCGGCAACGGCACCTGTCTTGTCGATGAGGCCTGACAATGCACTATTGTTGCGAGCCAGGTGAGCACAACCATCAAACCAGCTGTTAGCAGCTTACTGAGACGCATCTGTTACCGCTTCAGGTTATTGGCAAGCTGCAGCATTTCATCAGACGTGGTGATCGCCTTTGAATTCGCCTCATAAGCCCGCTGGCCGATAATCATATTGACCATCTCTGTAGCCACATCGACGTTACTCATCTCAAGAAAACCCTGGGTGATCGTCCCCAGACCGGTTTGTCCCGGTGTACCGGTGGTGGCGTTTCCGGAGGCGTCGGTCTGCTGGTAGAAGTTTTTACCCATGGATGAGAGCCCGGCCGGGTTGGTAAAATTGGCAATCTGGATATTACCGACCGTAGAGGCGGTGGACTGTCCCGACTGCACTGCCGATACGGTGCCATC
>DKFG01000278.1:7113-33533 GCA_002452325.1 Geobacter sp. UBA6802 | reverse complement strand
GCTATTCCTTCCAGGATCAAGATCATGGCGGATCTTGATATTGCGGATCGTCGCAGACCACAAGATGGTAAAATAGATTTTAAAAAATTTGGGCCACTTGATATAGAACTACGTGTTGCAACCATGCCTACTGTCGGGCAGTTGGAGGATGTTGTAATCCGCGTTTTAACCAGTGGTGAGCCGATTTCTTTTGATCAGCTCGGCCTGACAGAGAGGAACCGACAGGTTTTTGAGCGAAGTTTGCAAAGTCCCTATGGTTTGGTGCTGGTTGTGGGGCCGACCGGTTCAGGTAAGACTACTACGTTGCATTCTGGTCTGGGCATGATCAATTCACCCAATCGTAAGATATGGACTGCTGAGGACCCGGTGGAGATTACCCAGATAGGTCTACGTCAGGTCCAGATTAATCCAAGAATAGGTTTTACCTTTGCTGCTGCATTGCGTTCATTTTTGCGGCTTGATCCAGATGTGATCATGGTTGGTGAAATGCGTGATGAGGAAACCGCTGGGATAGCTGTGGAAGCTTCTTTGACCGGGCATTTGGTCTTTTCAACCCTGCATACCAATTCAGCGCCAGAAACAGTTACCCGTCTGCTTGAGATGGGACTTGATCCTTACAGCTTTTCAGATTCACTTTTATGTGTCCTGGCTCAGCGCCTGGCCCGAAGGCTTTGTTCTGGTTGCAAGGAGGCGTATACGCCTGATCAGGCAGAACTGGATGATCTGGTCGACGAGTATGGTCGGGATGCGTTTGCTGGCACCGGGATAGATTTAGATAGTGTTGTCTTGGCAAAAGCGCATGGGTGTGAGTTGTGTGGCCATTCCGGTTACCACGGTCGCTTAGGTATTCATGAGGTGCTGGATGCAACTGATCAGTTAAAATATCTGGTCAAGCGCCGTGCTGATACAGATGATATCCGTGAACAGGCAGTGCAGGATGGGATGACCAGCTTGAAGCAGGATGGAATACTAAAAGTTTTTCAAGGATTAACTGATATTCATGAGGTTAGGAGAGTCTGTATTAAATAAATGTGTCCTTTGAAGAGCAGCGCATGTTGTGGTTTGTTGGTAAAATGACACACTATATTGTGTCATTTTTTTTATTTATATATAATTTTATAAAATTTATTGACAAAGAATAAAAACGCGGTAAACAGGAGATAACAGTTAAGGTTTTGGGATACTCATGAAAACGCCAAATAAAGTAAAAAAGTTAAGAGAAAAAAAATTGATGAGCAAGTCCGAGCTTGCCCGTAAGGCTGGTATTTCAACCGTTACTGTTGACAGGATAGAACGTGGTGAAAGCTGTCGGGTTGAAACTATGCGAAAGATTATTTTAGCTCTCGGCTACACGCTGGAGGACCGGGATAAGGTCTTTCAAGAACAGGGATGACAGGTACGGGTCATGTTTGGATTATTTAACAAGAAAAAAGACCTCGTAGGCATCGATATTGGCTCCAGTTCAATCAAGCTGGTTCAGCTCTGGCAGGCTAAGGATGGTTATCAGTTGCTGAATGCCGCTGTTTTACCGCTTCCTCCTGAGGCAATTGTCGATAATAGTCTTATGGATACAGCTGCAGTAGTTGACACTGTTAAGAAGCTTGTAACCAGTCTCGGGATTAAGACACGGGATGTTGCATGTTCGATTTCAGGCAATGCAGTGATTATTCGCAAAATATCGTTACCAACCATGACATCTGAAGAGTTGGAAGACCAGATTAGTTGGGAGGCAGAACAGTATATTCCGTTTGATATTAAGGATGTGCATATTGACTTCCAGATATTAGGAGCAGATCCGCTTGATCCATCAAAGATACAGGTTTTGTTGGTTGCCAGCAAAAAAGATATCATAAATGACTATGTCGCTGTGTTTAATGATGCCGGCTTGAGTTTAAGTGTAATGGATGTGGATGCCTTTGCAGTTCAAAATGCTTTTGAGCTTAACGTTGAATCAGAAAATGATGTTCGTGCGCTGGTTAATGTCGGGGCTGGCGTAATGAACATTAATGTGGTTAAGGGTGAAACATCTCTTTTTACGCGTGATGTACAAATGGGTGGTAATCAGTACACTGAAGAGATTCAAAAACAGCTAGGTGTGAGTGCCAGTGATGCTGAAACAATGAAAATGTTGGCGGTGCAGCAGCAGAGTGGGCCATTGTCAGATGTTATCAGTCGGGTTAATGATGCATTATCACAAGAGATAAGGCGTTCGGTTGATTTTTATAATTCAACTGCATCGGGTGAAGAGCGGATTATACGGATAAGTATGTGCGGTGGTTGCTCAAAGATGTCCGGTTTAAAAGAAGCGGTTGCAGCAAAACTCGGAATTAATGTGGATTTTATTAATCCGTTTGAGCGAATCAGGTATAACGAAAAAGATTTTGATCCTGAATATCTACAGGAGATCGCACCACTTATGGTGGTTGGCGTGGGGCTGGCTATACGGAGGGTTGGGGATAANNTCAGGATAAACTTACTCCCGGTTCGTGCTGCTAAAAAGAAAGAAACAGCCCTCCAGCAAATATTTATTGCTGCTACATCTGTTGTGGCTGTTTTAATAATTATTTTAGCACTGTGGTTGGTTAAGTTGGGCCAGATTTCAGGCACTCAAAATGACATCACTGCTGCAAACGCCAAGATCAGTGAGTTAAAGAATAAGATTGGTAAACTTGACCAGATTAAAAAACTGAAGGACGAGGTGAAAAAGAAGCTGGATGTCTTGGCTGAGTTACGTAAAAACAAGACTGGTCCGGCAACTCGCTTGGCTACTTTAAGTAGCGTAACTCCTGATCAGCTGTGGCTTGAGAAGTATAAAGAAAATGGAAGAGATATCTCAATATCAGGTCTGGCATTCAATGAAGAGTTAATTGCGCAGTTCATTCGGGCATTGGAAGCATCACCAGAATATGAAAAAGTTGATCTCGTTGTGTCAGAACAAAAGGATATCAATGGTAATAAATTAAAGAGATTTGATATAGTTTTTAAACTTGAATCTCAAGCGCCAGTTGCAGAGCCAAAGAAGTAGTGTAGTTCAACAGATAGAGTACAAGGAACGAGATATGGATCCAAGAGTTGAAAGAATATTGAAATTACCAAATAAACAAAAGCTTGGTATTCTTGTGGTTGTCCTTTTACTTGAGGCTTTAGCCTTAATCTGGTTCGTATATATGCCAAAGCATAAAATGCTGATACAGCTGAAGGAACAGCATGCCAAGCTGCAGTCAGAGGTTGAGGAAAAAACACGAATTGCCAATAATCTGCCAAAGATACAACAAGAATACAATAGCTTGAATCTTGAGTTGGAAAAAGCCTTGACGGAACTACCAAACTCAAAGGAAATTCCAACCCTGTTAACCAGCATTACCACTATCGGGAAAAATGCGGGACTAGATTTTCTGGTTTTTAAGCCAAGACCTGAAATGAAAAAAGATTTTTATGCTGATGTTCCGGTTGATATTACGGTGTCTGGCTCTTATTTCAGTGTTGCCAATTTTTTTGCAGCTGTAGCGAACCTTCCACGAATCGTAAATATAACCAATGTAGATTTTGTTGAAGTAAAAAATGTTAATAACCGGATGATGACTAAGGTAAACTGCTTGGCAACCACGTTCCGGTTCCTTGGCAAGGAAGAGATCGCGGATGATAAGAAGACCAAAAAGAAATAACCACCTCTGGGGCATGCTGTTGGCACTGGTCTGCCTTGCCGGTTTGTCTGGCTGCAATAAAGAGCAAGCACCCCCACCGCCGCCCCCTGCACAGGCTCCGCAGCAACCCAAGCCGGTGGTGCAGAAGCAGATCAGTACGGTCGCGCTGCCCCCTGCACAGACCAACCAGCTTGATTTCAGCACCAAAAAAGATCCGTTCAAGCCGTTTATTGCCGTCAAGGCGGTAACACCGGCTGAACTGGCCCGTCAAAAGGCGGATTTGAAACCGGTGCTGCCGATCCACAGCTTTGATGTCTCCCAGTTTCGTCTGATCGGGGCTGTCAGTGATCCCAAAGGCAACAAGGCCATGGTGGTTGATCCAGCCGGAAAAGGGTACGTGTTGCGGCTGGGGATGACCATCGGCAAAAATGAGGGCAAGATCACCAGGATCGACACATCCGGTATTGAGGTGGTTGAGCAGTTTCGTGATGAAAACAATAAAGTACGTAAAGAAACAATTAGAATTCCCTTGCTGAGGAAGCCGTAAGGAGTGTTCCCGATGAAATGGAAGATTACATTAAAGCCGGTAGTAGCAAGCATGCTCTGTATCTGGCTGAGCGTATGGGCAGTTGTCGGAACAACCTCAGCAGCGCCTGAGCGGCAACAACCCGCACCAACTCAGATACAATCGGTTCAGTTACGTGGTGCAGGGGCTGCAGCAGAGTTGCTGATTGCCGCATCAGCGCCCACCACCTACACCAGCTACAAATCATCCTCTCCCGCACGTCTGGTCATTGATTTTTCCCAGACAGCGCCAGCAGATGTGCTGAACAGTCTCTCTATCAACCAGGGGCCTGTTAAAGGGATCACGCTCAAGCGTTTTGATACCGATGCCGGTGTGTTGACCAGGATGGAGCTGTTTCTGAGCCAGGATATCGATCCGGTTATCACCCCTTCAACCGAGCGGGTTGGTGAACTGCTGGTCAGCTTTCCCGGTTATGTAGAACTTCCTGTTGCCAGACAGACGGTTGCAGCGGCACCTGCGGCAGCGCAGTCAGCCGTCATTCCGGATGCAGCTCCGGCAGAAGCAGAGGTCAAGCAAGATCCGATCGTCAGTGGCCAGCCTGATGGGTTGCCCGCACTGGTAACTGCCGTCAGATCGGTGGCTGAAGGGGTGGCCATTACCACCAATCGCCCGGTTGCCGATTACAAGACCTTCCGCCTTTCCAAGCCGGAACGCGTAGTGCTGGATATTCACCAGGCCCAGGTCGGCATGGCTGATAAGTTGGTAGTGCTGAACAGCGCCGGTGTTTCCACTGCCCGGATCGGCAGTTATCCAGACAAGGTGAGAATCGTCTTTGATGCCATCAACGGTTCTCTTGATGACGCGGCTATTACCAAGACCGACACCGGCCTGCTGGTTGCCTTCTCAGCGCAACTGCCGCGGCTGCAGCATGAGCCGGTAAAAGTACCTCAGCAGCCTGTTGCCGCATCTGCTGCAGCCAAGGCTTCCCCTGCAGTGGCCGTTCCTCAGGAACAGCGTTCTACGGCTGTTGTCAAAGAGCCAGTTCACACCCCGATAGCAAAGAGTACTCCAGCAGTTGTAGAGGCAGCCCAGGTGGCAGCGGTAGATTTTCAGGTGGTAGGGGGTGACATCAGCCGGGTTATGGTCAAGGTAAGCGGCTCCCCCGTGGTGGAGCAACCGGTTAAACTGCCGGGCAGCGTTGCCTACCGGATCAGGAATACCCAGCTGCCGCGCAACCTGCAGCGTTCACTTGAGGCCCGCGAGTTCGTCTCCCCGGTGCTGCGGGTTACTCCGGTGGTGATCAGAACCAAGACCGGCAGTGATGTGCTGGTACGGGTAACCATGAAAAAAGAAGCTGGTTTTGATTTCAGGCAGGAGGCCGATATCCTCTACCTTGATTTCAAACACCCTGCTGATATGACCGCAGCAGCGACAGCAGAGCCGCCTAAAGTGGCAACAGCACAAAAAGCTGCTCTAGCTGCCGAATCTGCCAAGGAAGAGCAGATGCTACAAGAGGCTCAGCAGTCCGGCGCAGGAGTCAAGCGGTTATACAGCGGTAGAAAAGTAACCCTTGAATTTGCCGATGCCGAAGTGCGCAAGATCTTTCAGCTGCTCTCTGAAGTCAGCAACAAGAACTTTGTACTGGGCGATGAAGTAACCGGTAATATCAGTCTGAAGTTGGTCAATGTGCCCTGGGACCAAGCACTGGACATTATTCTTGACACCAAAGGGCTGGACAAGCGTGAAGAGGGAAACATCGTCCTGATTCGTGGTAAGGGAAAATTCAAATCCTTGATGGATGAAGAAGTAGAGAACCGCAAGGCAGCCCTGAAAGGTGAGCCGCTTGAAACCGCCATGTTTGATGTGAACTACGCTGATCTGGGCAGCATTGTCACCCAGTTTACGGCCCTGAAAACCGATCGTGGTATGATCTCGCAGGATCAGCGCACCAACAAGGTCATTGTCAAGGATGTCAAGGCGGCGATCGATGACATGCGTACCATACTCAAGAGCCTGGATATTCAGGAAAAACAGGTCATGATTGAGGCCCGCATTGTTGAGGCCTCCTCCACCTTTACCCAGTCGCTTGGGGTAAACTGGGGCATTCATTATCGAGACGGCTCTGCCTCAATTGCCGGCATCAACGCCTTTGATACCAGTTTTGGCGGCATTGCCAGTACCGCAGCACCCGCATCCGGCGTATCCGGCAACCCTGGCGCCACCGCCGGTATTTCATTCGGTACCCTCTCCAGCAACATCAAGCTGGATATGCGGCTGAACGCAGCCGTCAGCGCCGGTCTGGTGCGGATCGTCTCCACTCCGCGAGTGGCAACCCTTAACCACAAATCTGCCAAGATCACCCAGGGTCAGCAGATTCCTTACACCGCATCGACGTCAGACAAGGTTGAAACCAAGTTTGTTGAGGCGGCTCTGGCACTCGAAGTGACACCGCACATCAACCCCAACGGCACCATCATTATGAAAATTGATGCCAAGAACGACTCCCCTGGATCAACCGGCAGTCCGCCGCCCATTAACAAAAAACAGGCCACCACTGAAATGATGCTTCGTGACGGTGAGACAACCGTTATTGGCGGCATTTATGTGGAAAGGGAATCTGGCGGCGAAGAAGGCGTCCCTTTTTTGAAGGACGTCCCCTGGCTGGGCAATCTCTTCAAATCCAAGGATACCAAACGAAGCAAGGATGAGCTGCTGATTTTCATTACGCCGCGCATCATAACATCAACCATCTGATTTCCGGAGCAAACGGGTTTTAGCGGAGCAACGTGTATATGCCTTTGCCAAAACTGCACACTGAAAACCGCTATACCTACGCCGACTACCTGACCTGGCCGGATAATGAACGCTGGGAGCTGATCGATGGCGTGCCGTATGCCATGAGCCCAGCACCAGGTACCCAACATCAGCGGATATCTCGTATTCTTACTCGCACAATTGATACACATCTGATTGGAAAAACCTGCGAGCTGTTTGCGTCACCCTATGATGTCCGGTTTGCAGAAAAATCATCAGTAAGTGACAACTATATTGATACGGTTGTTCAGCCAGACCTGCTGGTTGTTTGTGATAAATCCAAGCTTGATGAGCGGGGCTGCAACGGCGCTCCTGATCTGATTATAGAAATACTATCTCCTTCATCCGCCGCCCATGATCTGAAAACCAAATTTGAACTCTACCAGCGGTATGGGGTTAAGGAATACTGGATCATTCATCCGGCGGAAAAGACGCTTTTGGTATATCGGCTTGAAGAAAACGGCAGCTATGGTGCGCCGGATCGGTACTGTCGGGAGGATAAGGTGGCGGTACCGCTGCTGGGAGAGCTTGAAATTGATTTGAAATCGGTTTTTGCGGAATAAAAGACCTTCAACAATCTGAAAGGGGAAGAAGATGATTAAAGCAGGTTTGAAGATGGCGCTTGTCGGGCTGCTGCTGGTTGCGGTAGCCGTGATGGCAGGATGTGGCGGCGGCGGAAGCGGATCATCATCATCCGGCTCACTTAGTCTGGTACTCGATAAAACATCCGTTGCAAGCGGTGGCGTTGTGGTGGCAACTGTGACACTCAGCTCAAGTACCGGACAGCCGGTAAACGACGTACCGATTCGGGTCATGAGCAGTAATAACACAGTGGTTGCTTCTGCGAGCGGGAAAACCAATATGAGCGGTGTTGCCTATGTTACCCTTTCGGCTCAGTGGGTTAACGCTGATAAGACCATCAGCTTGAGCGCCGGTTCAGACGTGACCGGCAATAGTGAATCAAAGACACTGGTGGTCGTGGCGCCAAAACTTACCGCATCATTTAAGGCTACCTCCGATCATTCGATTGCTGATGGCCCAGCTGGCGGTATTGTAGGGATTGACATACAAGGCGGTACGGTCAAATTTCTTGACGGCAATGGAAACCCTATTGTTAATCAAGTTATAGACGTGACAATCACAAGCAAGTCCAGTACGGATGCCAATGAGGTTATTGTTTTTTATCCTTCGCCCGGTGTAACCATACCATCGCCGAGTGGTGTTCTCACGGTAACAACAGATAATACAGGTACGGCATATGTTGACCCATGGGTGGCTTATGTAAGGATACCAGCCAAGAGCCAGAAGAATGTTGTCACCTTCAGTTGGAAGGCCTCAACAGAATACGCAGGGCAGCCCTACGTCCTTACCGGGAGCATGCAGTTTACCATTTCAAACAGCTAATTGGTTGTTAATTTACGGGGGCAGTTGACATGAGGAATATCATATTTGGCGTCTTTGTACTCGGCATCATAGGTCTGTTGGCTGCTTGTGGAGGCGGTGGCGGGGGGTCTCCTTCTTCCATCGACAATCCGCCACCCCCAAACAGCAGTTCGTCATCAATCAATCTGGAAAAATCAGTCTTGCAGATGAATGAGACAACAACCGCAACAGCCAAGTTTACCGATGCAAGCGGGGTTCCGGTTGCCGGTGGAACCGTGACCTTTAGCACACTGCTCGGTACCTTGAATCCGGCCGATGGCAAAGTCGTTACTGATGCGACAGGCACAGCAACCATTCAGTTGATCGCAGGCGCTTCAACGGGTGATGATGTGGTCTCTGCCTCTACTACAGTTGGCAGTCGTCAGGTAACCAAATCGGTTTCGTATAAAGTGACCCTGCCGCCTTTGACGCTTTCACCTATTACCCTGGGGCTGGCAACCATCCCGTATGGCGGGTCAACAAGCGTCAGTGTCAACATACGGGATGCAAGCGGTAACCCATACACTGCGCAAGACGTGGATGTCTATTTCACCTCTGTGCAGGCAGCAGCAGGCAAGGCCACTATTCCGGCAAAAGTAAGCAGTGCGAACGGGGTTGCCACAGTGACCTATTTAGCCGGTACCAATGTGGGAAGCGACATTATTTATGCCTCATTGGGGGACTCCTCCACGGTACAGGCAAGCCTGACAGTAACCCCTTTAAGTGCCGGTTCCATCTCCTATGTCAGCGCCGTACCCACCAATCTGGCCCTGAAAGGGACCGGCGGTATCGGCAAATCAGAGGTGTCCGTCGTAACCTTTAGGGTGCTCGACTCAAGCGGCGCACCGCGACCTAACACAACCGTTGATTTTGCCCTGAATACAGCAATCGGCGGTATAGCCCTGTCTGCCACATCCGGCAGTACCGGTGCTGACGGAACCGTTACGGTGCAGGTGACCTCAGGTATCATTGCAACACCGGTACGGGTGACCGCCACGGTGCGGGGCACCACAATCTCAACCCAGTCGGAACAGCTGGTTATCTCCACCGGTTTGCCGGCACAGGATGGTTTCTCTATCTCAATTGCCAACTTAAGTCCTGAATCGTGGATTATTGATGGTGTTACCACTACGGTGACCGCTCGCTTGTCGGACCACTTCCATAACCCGGTGCCCGATGGAACTGCTGTCTACTTCACCACCAGCGGCGGCAGTATCCAGCCCTCATGTACCACCGTGGGAGGCGCCTGCTCAGTTACCTGGACCAGCCAGAATCCTCGGCCTTATGCTCCTCAGGCGTCTAAGAGTGGTAGGGCTGTTATTCTTGCATACGCCGTTGGTGAGGAAGCATTTATTGATCTGAACGGTAATGGCCTTGCTGATGCCGGAGAGTTTACCGATACCACCGGCGCTTTCCGGGATGATAACGAAAGCGGCGACCGTGAACCCAATGAAACCTTTATCCCTTTTAATCAGATGGGTGTCTTTGACCCGAAGGATGGCAAGTTCAACGGTGTTCTCCAGGGGGCCTCATCAATCGGTGCACCAACTTCTAAGCATGTATTCAGCAACAATGTGCTGGTCATGGCCAGCTCTGCTGCTCTGATAACCAATAGCTGCGGCAACAGTGTTACCGTTGCTCAGGGAGCATCAACGCCCTGTACTATCACGATCAACGATGTTAACGGAAACACCATGCCGTCGGGCACTAAGGTCTCTTTTGCGTTTGATAGCGTGGTAACCGGCATCAAGTTGACCTCAACTGATTATACCTTCCCTAACTCTGCTGCAAGTATAGGCGCTTGGCTCGGAATAGTTCTAACAGACGGTACCGTTGCCCCGGCTGCTGTTGGACGTGGCGTATTTACGGTGAAGGTGACATCGCCGGGTGGTGTTGAAACAACACGAGCGTACTCCGTTAATTAGGTTGATTGCTGTATAAGCAGAATATTTGGGGCGCTTCGGCGCCCCTTCTTTGTTAGTGTCTCGCT
Source organism: Geobacter sp. UBA6802 (assembly GCA_002452325.1). GTDB lineage: Bacteria > Desulfobacterota > Desulfuromonadia > Geobacterales > Pseudopelobacteraceae > Trichlorobacter. Next base: position 23,137 of record DKFG01000278.1, on the reverse strand, counting down.
TCAGATGGGCAATGCTCTGCCTACTGGCGGTGCTGGCCTGTTTTTTTAACTGTGATATCGCGTATTCAATGACAGCCGGTATCAAAGAGCGGATAGACGGGCTGCGGCAGATGGTTGCAGAGCATGAAGAAAAAGATAAAAAACCGCTCAAGACCTTATCTGAGCTGATTGAAGAGAAGATGCAGGAGGCGATAAAGTAATCAGGATTCTCAGTTAAAGCAGTCACGCAACGGCGCAACGACGCTACGCAATAAAAACAAATCTGATTAACGTCAATCTTCCGCTTTACCCTTCTCCCTCAGGGAGAGGAAACGATTGATGATCTGGCGGAAGATCGGCGCTAATTATAAAAAGCCGCTATCGTCCCAGCAGCTGCGGGCTGCCCAGGGTGCCGCCGATCCTGATCCGATAGGCGCCGGGGCTTTGCTGGTAGGGAAGCATGATCAGGAAGAGTGATTTCTGCTGATCCAGAAATTCGGCAGTGGGCAGCAGTTCAAGCTGCAGGTTCAGAGGGGCGGTGGCAGCCAACGGCAGAGTGCCGCCCAGCCGAAGATAGATACCGTTACCCTGCAGGGCCAGATTATCAACTGTGATAGTCTGGCCTTGCAGTTTCAGCAGGCCGCGCAGTTCGGGGCAGCTGACATCAGGCAGCTGCATGCCGCTCAGTTTGATGTCACGCAGTTCTACATCACGAATCTGCAGCTGTGCCGCGCCGGTAAGTACAGCTTTTTTATCCGGCTGTTGCAGATGCAGATCCAGCCGTGCCAATCCTTTGATAGTTCCGCCGCTTGAGCTGGCCAGCAGCGGGAGTGTTGCCAGATCAAGGTTGCTGATTGCCAGCTGTCCGTTTGGGCGGGGCCAGACGGTGTAGCTGCCGACGGCATTCCCGCTACCCACCCGCGCATTGATTGCAAGGGTCAGCCGCCCCAGGAGCAGTGAAGAGGGCTTGAGCCGCACACGGAGCTGATCAAGCTGCAGCCAGGTCTGGCTGCTGTCGGTCAGGGTCAGCCCGGTTGTGCTGAGCCCCAGCGGAAACGGCCGGCCCAGCTGTGTAGCCTGCAGGGATATGCCATGGGGGGCCAGCTGCCGGTTGACAGCATCAAGCAGGATCGCATCAGGGATAAAGCAGGTGGTTAGCCAGGGCAGTAGCAGCAGGGCAGTCAGGATACTGCCGATAGCTGCGGCCAGGCGGGCAGGGCGGTTCACGGTTCTTCCGTTTGGGTGGATGCGCCGGCTGTCCTGAACAGGGCCAGCTGCAGGGTCAGATCAAGCCGTGAGGGATCGTTGAAACGGCTGCGCAACAGCCCTTTGCGGATTGCCAGCGGTTTGGCACCCTGCTCGATCCGGTACAGCAGGTTGACGGTCTCGTTCAGGGAAAGCCCGGAAAGGGTCAGTTCTGCCCCTTCTTCAATCAGACTGCCCAGCTCTTGACGTGGCAGCGGTTTTGACTGGATACCGCCTCTGGGCACCATGCCAAGCTGTTCAACAATCAGCGCCGGGGTATCGCCGGGGGTAACGGCAGCCACCCGGTTGGTCAGCCGCTGCGCATCGGCAGCTGCCTCTCGATGGCGTTGCTGCAGCACCAGCAGCTCCTGTAATGTTTGTTCACGGGCCTGCTTTTTCTTGGCCAGGGCAGACAGGTGACTGTGCAGGCTGCTGTAGGCTGCCAGCAGCACCAGTACCGCTGCAATCAGGTAGAGCAGTAGTCGTCTGGTTTCAGGCGCCAGGGAAAGAAAACGTTCCTTCAGGTCGGTATATACCTTCATTTGCGTGTGCCCTCCCGTTGCCCCTTCACTACAAACAGGGTGGTGCCGTCAGGGCGGCTGGTAAGTTCCGGCTGATCCACGGTCCAGCCGGCAGCGGTCAGGCTGCGCCCCAGAGTGGTTACGGCCGGTGTACTGCGGCTATCCCCTTTCAGGCGGAACCGTTCCGTATCGTACTCAACCTCGCTGATGGCCGTAATCTGATCATCCTTGGCCTGGGCCAGCAGTTGCAGAAAGGCCAGCAGCTCGCCGTTCCCCCCTCCGGCAGAGCGCAGACGTTTGATCTCCGACCTGAATTCGCCGATTTCATCAACCGCCTTGGCCCGGCTTGGGAAGGCCCCTTTGTAGATGGCGGTTATGGAGCGGTTGATCTCACCCAGATCGCGGTTGAGCAGGTACCAGCGCAGACCGGCCTCGGCAAACAGGGTACACAGGGTCAGTATCCCCAGCACCAGTGGCACCCGAAACTGGCGGATCAGTCGGGATCTGGCGCCGCTCCAGGCCAGGGCGCCGTTACGCAGGTTAAAGATCTCACCGCTGCAGTAGGCCCGTGCCAGGGCCAGTGGGGAGAGCAGGGCCTGGGGAGGCAGATCCCCCTGTGACGGCAGCTCTGCCAGTTCAGGCGGCAGCTGCAGCGGGAGCTGGTCAGCCTGCTGTTCGGTATCAAGACAATAACAGGCATGGGTGGTGATTGACCGGGCAAGTTCCACTGCGGCCAGGGTACGCGACACGGCAACATGGTCGCTGGTGTCCATAAAACGGCAGAACAGCAGCCGGCCCTGCTCAACAATTGACAGCGCCTCAGTGTCCAGCACCACCGTTGGTTGCTGATCAGGCAGCTGCAGCAGGTGCCAGGCCAGGGGATGGCAGGTTACCACCTCAGGCTCCAGACCGCAGCTGGACAGCAGCGCGATCAGCTCCTCAACCGTCTGACGGGGGACCCAGCCAGCAAGCTGGGAGCCTTCACCCAGCATCACGGCATCGCAGGCCGGTTCAGCCCCCTCTTCGGCAGTGTCGCTGCTCAGTTCAAGGGGCAGTATCGCCCTCAGCTTTGCGCGGTCACTGATTGGTAGCTGCAGCTCCCGCAGTGAGAGCAGGGCAGGGGGGAGCGCCAGGATCGTATGCAGTTCATCGCTGCAGTCGGGCAGCTGTTCCTGCAGCAGCACCGGCAGTTCATCAAACGCCGTGTAGTCGAACCTGACGCCGAAGATCGGGGTCAGGCGCGAACCTGAACGTCTGAACCGGGCACAGGTTGCCTGTCGGGCAGTAAGCTGAATGATCTGTATGAGCATGGGAGACTACCTGTTTTCAGTATTCGCGCCAGTAAAGCACTGACGCGTTAGAGCCGTTAAGCCGGACAACCGCTTCAATCCCGCGGACCACGTTGTTCATCATCCCCTCAGACCTGATTCTGAAGACGCTGCCCTTGGTACTGATTCTGGTCAAAAGGCCGGTGGTGATCTGCGCCATACCCGGCACCTGCCCCAGCTCTGCCGGGTGTCTGAACGGCGTTTCCTTGCGGTGGTCGATGATCCGTTGGGCAAGGGACTCGTTCATCCGGTCATCCAGCGCCATCAGCAGCTCTTTTGAGGCGGTGTTGATGTTGATCGGTGCTGCCGGCGCACCGGCTGGCATATCGCCGTATACCGTTACAAACGGGCTGACAGCGGTAAACAGTTCTGCCATGCCTTTCACCCGTTTCAGCTCCTCAAGGGTCAGCAGCGGCTTGTTACGCGGTCGGTAGGGCTGCTTCAGCCCCTGGTACCAGCCGATCTCGGCACCGCCGGGATGGGGGGTGTCGCCTTCATCAACCCAGTCTGCAACTGCATCAAGGGGATCCAGCGGCAGTTTCAACACCCTGAACAGCCGCTGGCCGATCTCGTAGTAGCCCTGGTTCAGGGTGCCGTTGGGAAGGGCGATGGCGTTCAGGTTCAGCTTGCTGTTTTCTTCAACAATGGTGATCCGCAGCGCCCCCTGCCCCTGGGGGTCAGGGATCATGAGCGGTGCGGCCCAGGTGTCGTTCAGCGAGCTGTAAGAACGGTCGTTCAGCTCCGTACCCAGCAGACGCCGTGCCCCGGCGATCCCTGCAGTGGCGTACAGGCTGCCCTGGGTGCTTTCAAGGCTTGCACGGGTTGAGCCGACCTCAAGGTAGACCTCGCTGATAAAGACCGTGACCAGGCTGACTAAGAGCGCCACCGCCACCAGTACGATCACCAGGACAAAACCGCCTTGCCGGTTCATAACGACTCAATCCTCGGTACGGCAAGGATCTGGAAGCTGACGGTCTTGCCGCTTTCCTGCAGTGAAATCGTTACTCGTACCTGTTTTGGCAGCCGTCTGGTCAGCTCGGTATCCCAGGTGCGCACCCAGGTGCTGCCGTCATAACATTCAACCAGAAATCCCTCCAGCTGCTCAAGCAGCGGGTAGGCGACGGTCTCAACGGAATCCAGCAGAAAATAGTCACGGCTGGTGCGGGTCAGCCTGATCTGTTGTCCCTGTTCTTCAGGCTGGTAGCGCACCAGCAGCTGGTCTGAGGCCTCACCATCCAGCGGAGGAGCCAGGGTGGCCAGGCTGAGGATGGAGGCCGACTTGCCGTAAAAATCACGATCCTGTACCTGTAGACGCAGCTGTTTGTCATCAGCGCGGTACAGCATTGAAGAGAGCTCGCGGCGCAACAGATCGAGGCTGTTGCGCAGGGCGCGCTGCTGCTGCATCCGGTCTCCCACTTGATCATGGGCGCGGTTGAGCGAGAACAGGGTGCCGGTAATCGTCAGCAGGACTACCGACGCGATGGCCAGTGCCACCAGCAGCTCAAGCAGGGTGAAGCCTGCCCGGTCAGTTGCCATAGAGCACCAGCTGTAAGGATCGCCGACCCTCGTTCCAGGAAACGGTCAGCTGATAACGCTTCAGGGTAGGGATCTCGGACACGGTCTCCTCCCGCTTCCAGACAAACTCCGGAAAGTCAGGGGCAAAGTTTCCGCTTGAGGTGGTTGTGGTCAAAAAATCCGGCTGATCCAGTTTAGCCCGCGCCAACAGCAGGGCCGTGGTGGTTTCGCGGTCTTCCGTTGCCAGGGAGAGGTGGCGGTTGAAGCTGACCACCACCGTGGTGATCACACCGGCCAGGATGGCCAGGGCAATCAGCACCTCAAGCAGGGTGAAGCCGCAGGTTTTTCTGCTCATTGAATCGACTCCAGCCAGCCTTCCGCCACCTTGACCGAACCGTTGACCGGCAGGGCCTGTACCGTGTACTGTCTGCCGTTTGTCTCACCCAGCCGCAGCACCAGCGGCTCTGCCAGACCGCCCGGTCCGTAGGGGATGCTTACGGTGCCGCTGGTTACCCTGCCCAGCCGCGCGCTGGTCAGATCAGCAATCCGGGTTGCGCCGCTGAGCGGATTACGGGCCAGAAAGGGATCGTCCGGAGACTGCTCTTCTCCCAGTCCGGAAAGCTGCACCACCCTGATCTGCTGTTCGTTCAGATCAACCTTCAGCCGGTAGGAGGTGCGTCCGACAATGGCCCGTTCTTCAAGATATCGCAGCAGTGTGGCAGTGGTGCGGGCAGAGGCGCGGACATCATTATCAAACAGGGCCGTTATGCGCGGCAGTGCCAGGGCAGCCACCCCGGTCAGGATCACCAGTACCACCATCAGTTCAAGCAGGGTGAACCCCTGCGTGCTACTGGATGTTCCAGTTACAGATGTCCGCACCCTGTCCCTCGCCCCCCTTGACCCCGTCAGCACCGAACGAGCAGAGGTCGTAGTCGCCATGCTCACCCGGCGACAGATAGATAAACTCGGTTCCCCAAGGGTCTTTGGGCAGGTTTTTGCTTTCCAGATATCCGCCGGTACGCCAGTTTTTCGGGATCATACCGACCGTGGGCTTGGTGAGCAGGGATTGCAGCCCCTGTTCCGTGGAGGGGTAGAGACCGTTATCCAGCTTGTACAGCTTGAGAGCGGTCTCCATGTTGCGGATCTGCAGCTTGGCGTCGGTCAGTTTGGCATCATCGGATCGTCCGATGATCTTGGGGCCGATCAGGGCGGCCAGGGCGGCCAGGATCACGATCACCACCATGATCTCAATCAAGGTAAAACCGCGACGGTTGCGTATCTGCTGAAACATAGAGAATCCTCCTGAATTTATTTGATAAGTTGATTGAGCTCAAAGATCGGCAGCAGCACCGCCATCACCACCAGCCCCACCACCAGCCCCATGGCCAGGATCATCAGCGGCTCCAACAGGGCCACCATACGGGCGGTTGATGACTCAAACTCCCGCTCAAAGCTCCGTCCCGCCGTCTCCAGGCTCTCAACCAGGGTGCCACTCTTTTCGCCGACACTGATCAGGTGTACCAGCAGCGGGGGAAACAACGGCGAACTGCCCAGGGTTGCCGACAGGCTGCCCCCTTCCGCCACTGCTGTCCGGGCCTGCTGCAGCACTGCCTGATAGGCCCGGTTCACCACCGCATCGCCACAGATCTCCAGCGAACGCAACAGCGGTACGCCGCTTCCCAGTAACAGCGCCAGTATTGTGGCAAAGCGGGCCAGCAGCAGGGTCTGCAGTTGATTGCCGATCAGCGGCAACCGTACCAGCCAGCGGTCACGGGCCTCCAGAAAGGCCGGTTTGTGCAGCAGGCGGCTGTAGATCCAGCCACCGGCAGCGCCGATCGCTGCCAGCAGCCACCAGCCCTTGCGCAGGGTCTGGCTGACCGCCAGCAGGGCAACGGTCAGAAACGGCAAGGTGGCCTTGCTGTCGGCAAAGATACCGGTGATCTTGGGGATCACAAAGGTCAGCAGAAACAGCAACACACCACCACCCACCAGGGCCATCAGTACCGGGTAGGCCATGGCGCTGGTCACGGTGCGCCGCAGCGCCTCCTGACGTTCCAGAAAATCGGCCAGCCGCAACAGCACGACATCCAGCGCCCCCCCGGCCTCACCAGCCGCCACCATGGCCACATAGTTCTGTTTGAACACCCGTGGCTCATCCCCCAGGGCACGGGCCAGGGTTGCCCCTTCGGCCAAACGATCCTTGACCCGGCCCAGCACCCCTTTCAGGAACGGTTGGCGCTCCTGGCTGTGCAGGGCGGTCAGGGCCTCGTGCAGCGGCACCGCTGCCGCAGTAAGCGTTGCCAGGCGTCGGGTAAACAGGGAAAGCTCTGCTACCGGCACCCGGCCCCTGAAACGGCCGGTGATGCCGGCCGCCGGTTCCTGATCAGCCGCAGCCAGCTCTGCAGGCAGTATCCCCTGCTGACGCAGCTGTTCTCGTGCGGTCCGGTGCGAGTCTGCCTCAAGGGCGCCGCTGACAGCGGCGCCGGTGGCACGGTATCCCTTATACCGGTAGGTCGGCATACTCTTCCTGGGTCACCCGCAAGACCTCTTCCAGGGTGGTGATACCGGCGGCCACCTTGGCCATGCCGTCATCCCGCAGGGTGCGCATACCGCGACTCAAGGCGTAGGTCTTGATCTCTCCGGCCGGGACCCGGCGGGTGATCATGCCGCACAGCTCGGCATCAACCGGCAGCAGTTCATAGATGCCGGTCCTCCCCTGGGTGCCCTGGCCGTTGCAGTGCTCGCAGCCCCTGCCCCGGTAGAGGGTCTCAGGCAGACCGGGCAGCTGCTGATCCGGCTGGTAGGCCTCGCGACAGTGGGGGCAGATGGTGCGGACCAGCCGCTGGGCCAGGATGCCGGCCAGGGATGAGGCCACCATGAACGGCTCAATCCCCATGTCGATCAGACGGGTTACAGCAGTGGCCGCATCGTTGGTATGCAGGGTGGAGAGCACCAAGTGGCCGGTAAGTGAGGCCTGCATGGCGATCTCGGCGGTCTCGGCATCGCGGATCTCACCCACCATGATGATATCCGGGTCCTGACGCAACACGGCCCGCAGCCCGGCTGCAAAGGTCAGGTCGATCTTGGCATGCACCTGGATCTGTCCCACACCGGACAGCTGGTATTCGATCGGGTCTTCAATGGTAATGATGTTTTTTTCCTGACGATTCAGACGGGAGAGGGCAGCATACAGGGTGGTAGTCTTGCCGGAACCGGTGGGGCCGGTTACCAGAATGATACCGCTGGTACGGCCTAAAAGCCGTTCCATGATGGCAGTGTCGCGGTTTGAAAAGCCGATCTCCCCCAGTGATTTGATCCCCTGCTTGCGATCCAGCAGACGCAGCACAGTCCGTTCACCGTACTGGGTGGGGACCACCGAGACCCGGATATCCACCTCATGCCCCCCCACCAGCACCTTCATCCGGCCATCCTGGGGCAGCCGCTTTTCAGCGATATTCAGGTTGGCCATGATCTTGACCCGCGATACCAGCGCCTCTTGCAGCATGCGGGGCGGTTCAAGCTTCAGGTGCAGGATGCCGTCGATCCTGAAGCGGACCTCCAGGGTTCGCTCATATGGTTCAATATGGATGTCGCTGGCCCGTTCCTTGACCGCCTGAAACAGGATGGCGTTCAGGAGCCGGATCACCGGCGCCTCGTCGGTCAGGTCCAGCAGATCCTGGGGACGGGCCAGTTCGGTGGCAATGGTGGAGAGGTCTTCGGCTGCCAGGTTCTCCACCACATCACGGGCCGTACCGGCGGTGCGGGTGTAGAGGCGGTTGATGGCCGACTGCAGCTCTTCCAGCGGCACCACCAGGCCACGTACCGGCAGGCCGTACCGTTTTGCCACTTCATCCTGGGCCAGCAGATCGGTGGGGTTGCCCAGGGCCAGCAGCAGGTGTCCGTCCTGCACTGCCAACGGCAGCAGGCAGCGGGAACGGGCGTAGCTGAGCGGCAGCCTTGCCCGCAGCGAGTCATCGGTTTGGCTATCGTCGATCTGCTCCTGGAAAGGAAGGCCCAGGCGCTCTGCCAGCTGTCTGAGGTCGGCGTGTGCGGTCATGGCGCGGCTGTTTCCGCAGCAGGAGTCTCCTTGCCGATCACGGCAGGAGTGATCCCTTTGTGGACATCCACGTTTCCGGTGTTTTTTGACGCCTCGTTGAACTTGTTCCGCTGCAGATCAGTGATCACGGCCAGATCCTGGGCATCCTTGACCACCTTGGGGGTCAGCATGATCATCAGGTTGGTCTTCTTGCGGGTCTTGGTGCTGGTTTTAAAGAGCCAGCCCAGGCCGGGGATATCACCCAGCAGCGGCACCTTGCTGACGGTGGTGTCTTCGGTATCCTGGATCAGGCCCCCGATCACGATGGTCTCGTTGTCCTTCACCACCACGCTGGTCTTGGCCGAGCGTTTGGTGGTCACCAGGTCAACGGCCTGACCTTTGTCACTCTTGACCGCCGAGATCTCCTGGTAGATATCCATCCGGATGTAATCACCTTCGCTGACCTGGGGTTTGATCTTGAGGTTGATGCCGATATCCTTGCGTTCTACCGATTCAGTGGTGCCAAAGGTGCTCTGGGTGCTGGATGCCTTGAACGGCACGTTTTCACCCACGCTGATCTCGGCTTCTTTGTTGTCAGTGGTCAGGATGTTGGGGGTCGAGAGGATGTTCAGCACCCCCTCATTCTCAAGGGCCTGGATGATTGCAGCGCCGGTAACCGGTTTGGTGGTCCCTTTCAACTTGTCGGCTATCAGCTGGCTGATCGGGTTGGTCTGGCTGCCGGATGAGCCCAGCAGCTGACCAAAGGTGTTGAACGGGTCATAGATACCGCCCCCCTGCAGGTAGCGGCCCAGGGCCCCAGCGGCAAAGGCGCCGGCCTGTATCCCCAGGCTGCGGGATTTTTCCGGCGAGATTTCAGCGATCAGCACCTGCACAAACACCTGCTTGCTGCGGCGATCAAGCTTTTGGATCACCTGCAGCAGGTTGCCGTAGTCAGTGGGTGAGGCCATGATCACCAGTGAGTTTGAGGCCTTGTCAGCGGTAATGGTGATCTTGCCGGAATCAAAGGGTGAGGCTGCCGGCTGGGCAGCACCTGGCTGGGCTGCCGCCGCTGCGGTCATCCCCTTGACCACGCCGTCCAGCACCTTGGCCATCTCGACGGCATCAGTATGTTCCAGAAAGTGGACATTAACCTTGCTGCTGGCGCTGGGGGGAGGCACATCAAGCTGGGTGATCAGTGAGCGGACCTCCTGCTTGTCCTTTTCCGGGCCAAACAGCAGGATGGCATTCAGGCGGGTATCGGCCAGCAGCTGCACGGCCCCGGAGCTGCTGCCGGGAGTCGGAACCCCGGCCGCGCGCGCGCCGCGACCGGACAGCCAATCCTGCAGCACCTTGGCAACAGCCTCGGCAGCGCCGTGCTTCAGATAGACCAGCTCGGCCCCTTCACGACGCTGGGGGGTATCGATCAGCTTGAGGATATCCTCCACCTTTTGCAGGTTGGAGGCGGTGTCTACCACCAGCAGCATGTTACCCGGCCCAAAAGAGCCGATATGCCCCTCCCGCGAGATAACCGGCTGGAGAAACGTCAGCGCCTCCTGGGAGGCGATCTGCTCCAGCGGAAACACCCGCGCCAGAAAAGAATCCCCTGCCGGTAGGCGTTCGTTGTCCACCAGCTTCATACCGGCCTGTTTGGCGCCGGAAGAGGGCACCACCTTGTAGATCTTTCCGGTCTGGATCAGGGTAAACCCTTTCAGCTCCAATACCGAGGTGAACAGGGCAAAGGCCTCGTCAATTGAGAGTTTTGACGGCGAATAGACCGAGACCTTGCCTTTTACCTTCTCATCCAGCACAAAGTTTTTACCGGTCAGCTCACTGATAAACTTGACCATGGTGGCGATCTCCACCTCGCTGAAGTTCATCACCACCCCTTTGGGTGAGGCAAACACAGCCGAATGCAGAGATACCAACAGGCAGAACGTTACCAGTGCAACAATCAACAAACGTTTCACGCACAACCTCCAGGGTTAGCGAATATCATAACTGAGTGAGGTGGGGACGCCATCGCGCAGAATATCAAGCTTGATCCGGTTCTGCCCTTTCAGGGTCATAAAAGACTGAATCGCCTTTTCAGGAGAATCGATCGGAAACTCATTGATCTTGGCCAATACATCGCCATTTTTAAGCCCCAGTGAACCAAAGACCCCTTGTGGTTTGACCTCTGAGAGGCGAAATCCCTCCACCTTGCCGTCCTTCAGGCTGGGCAGCAGCCGGGCGTCGGTCATGGCCTGGCCAATGTTGTCCAGGGCCGCGTTCAGTGCCCGCTGCTCAATGATGCCGGTACCGCCCGGTGCCGGTGGAACCACACCGGAGGCAACGCCCTGGACAGGCTGCACCGTTGCTGCAGGCTGCGGTGCAGCCTGTTCCGGCGGCGCATCGGGGGTGCGCAGCGTAACCGTCTGGCTGCCGGCACGCAGATCTGCAGTCTCCTTGCGTACTGCCGTTAAGGTGCCCAGGTCGTAGACCCGTTCGCCTATCCTGAAGACCCGCTCTTCATTGCTGCTGGTTTTACGGATCAGGGCAAAACTGACGGCAGGCGAGCCGGATACCGTCCCCAAGAGCAGCAGGTCAGATTGATTCGTGGTGGGGGCAGATTGTGCTGCGGTCTGAGGGGTCAGCGGGGTTAAACTACCCCTGGTAGCCGGGCCAAAGAGACCCTTTTCCAGAATTGGGGCAAATGATTGCAATGCTGACTGGTTAGCCGGCTGAAGGGCGGCCTGGGGAGCCGTTGCTGTTGTTGCAGTGTTGCTGCCGAGCCGCACCAGTTTGTAGCCGACAATATCAGCGGCAATCCTGGCGGCAAGCAGGAGCAGAAGAATGCTGAAAAGTATGTTCAGGGGGATGACAAGTCGTTGCATGGTGGGTCGGCACTATAGCCCAAAAGAAGCCGTGATACAAGCGCAGTGCTAGTTAAAAACAAGGGATTATATCGTCTTAATCTGAGAAGGCAAGTAGACAGCAGTTTTGATTTTGATCGGTGTCAATTCCGGTGACTCTGCTGAGTCAAATGCACAAGCAACGCTCCCAGTCCGAGTAGTCCGGTAGCCAGAGCGAGTAGCGTAGTCAGCGGATACTCCACTGAAAGCACCAGTGGCGTCAAGGCCCAGCGGGTAACGGTTCGCAGCTGTTCGTGCTGGGCAATATAATCCGCCACCGGCGGGCTGACGGCGTAGTAGGCCCGCACAAACTGGCGGCCTGGCCCGTTGGTCAGCAGTTGCTGGTCCCGGAAGTCCCGCAGCAGCGCCACCTTGGGGTGCAGGTAGCTTCCCCAGGCTGCTGTGGCGATAAAGCAGCCTCCGCCACCACCGCCACTGGAAGGGGCGTTTGCGGTAACGGTAACACTGCCGGTACTCTTTTGGCCGGTGCTGTCAGTGATTCGGAGGTTGATGGTGTAGGTGCCGGAGCTGGTGAAGGTCTTGTTGTTTGTTATGGTGATGCCGGGTACTTCATTGTAGATGCCGTTACCCAGATCCCACTCGTAGCGGGTAATCGGGGTTGCCGAGGTGATACTGGCTGTAAAATCAACTGTTAAAGGGGTGGTGCCGGAAGCAGGATTTGCTGACAAGGCAATAGCGGGGATGGTAGCGATTGTTACCGGGAAGCCGTTGCTGCTGCTGTTGACAATAAGATTACCACTGCCGGTTCTGGCCGGTACCGTAGCGGTAATAACTGAATTACTCCATGAGGTGACCGGAAGGGTGATTGTCCCCAGCTGGACAACACCTTGCGTGGTTCCGAAGTTAATACCGCTGATGGAAATTGTCCCGCCATCCAGCGGCAATGACCAGGGATTGATATGAAACACGGTCGGCAGATCTGCAGCAGACAAAGCCTTGGCGATATTCAGCCTGCCGCCGGTAATGGTGGTGCTGTTAAAAGCGCTGCTTTGATCCACCCCGTTCATGATACGCCCCCTGACCTGGTAGGCAGTCAGGGTTGGATCACGGTTCCAGATCAGGGCTGCGGCACCGGCTACATGGGGGGCGGCCATGGAGGTACCGGCGGTGGTGCGGTAAAGGGTGGCACCGTTGTTCAGCCAGACCGTGCTGAGTACGGCATTGGCACTGCCGGTGGTTACGCCGCCTGGTGCTGCCAGATCTACGGTGTGCCTTCCGTAGTCAGAGTAGCTTGCAAGGGTATCGGTGCGCGTTGAAGCTGCTACCGTGATATGGTTGGGTAGCCGGATAGACGCCGGGAAGATGGAGATGCCGTCAAGATTTTTGCCCAGGTTGCCAGCAGCGGATACTACCAGTACACCAGCCTCATTAGCACTCTTCAATGCATCAAGCACTGACTGCGGCGAGTCCTGGCTCTCCAGCTCAAAGCTGATGCTAATGATTTTGACCCCTTTGGCAAGGGCATACTCTACGGCTTTGAGAAAGTCTGACAGATCACCGGTGCCGGTTGGTCCGTGCAGGAATTTGACTGCCATCAGCCGTACCCGCCAGTTGACGCCGGTAACTCCGATGCTGTTGTTGCCCACGGCGCCGATGATACCGGACAGGTGGGTGCCGTGGCTGTCGGAGGTGTCGTCATCCCAGGGGTTGCCGGGCGACAAACCGCCAAAGTTGGCACCGTAACAGTCATCCACAATCCCGTTGGCATCATCGTCAATGCCGTTGCCGCAGATCTCGCCCGGGTTGGTCCAGAGGTTGGCTGTCAGGTCTGGGTGGGTATAGGCAATGCCGGTATCCAGCACCGCTACAATCAGCGAGTCGGCTGCAGTGGCAGGGCCGGTGTAGCTGTCCCAGGCGGATGGTGCCGCAATGATCGGCAGATTCCACTGATAGGCAGTGGCCGGATTCGTGTACGGATAGCGGGGATCGTTGGGGATAAGTGCTTTGCGTACCCGGTAGTTGGGTTCGGCATACAGCACGTTTGGGTCGGCACGGAACTGCTCCAGGGCCTGGTCTACGGTGGTGTCTGACGGAAGTTGAATATGACGTGCCTTGATCCGCTTGAAGCTGCCGACTGTACTTGCCTTGGCCGCCTGCAGGCTCTTGGCCCCTTTGGCATCATCCTTAAAACGGACGATCAGCTCGCCCTGTTTGTAGGCAGGGGTATGGGCGGACCTGAAATCAACAGCCTGTGCTGATTCGGCAGCCTGGAAAAGCACGGTACAGGTAACAAAGATCAGCACGTTGAGTATGAAAGGTTTCGATAGCATATAATCAGAACCGTTTATTTAAGCCCAGATGAAAGACCACATCCGGGGCAGTGGCAACAGCGATATCTTCTGTCACGCCGATATCCAGCAGGTAGTTGCCGGGCAGTTTGAGGGTGCCGCCAAAGGTCATCAGCGCGGTGCCTTTGCCCAGTTCAGCCAGGGAGCTGTTTTTGTAAAAGGGGGTGGTCAGGTCGGCCTGGACCTTGAAGTTGATCCAGTCGGCGGGGGCATAACCGATGCCGGCGTTGCCGAAGGCGATCAGGTTCTGCCGCTGGTCAGGCAGAATATCACCATCGCTGGTGACCATGCCGCCGGCAGCGCCGTAGACCCCCAGGGTGCCCCATTCAGTACGGCGGTTCATGGCGCCGGAGAGCAGCAGCGAGAAGTCGATGCTGCCGCTGCCCAGCAGGTTGCTGCTGTTACCGGTGGGGAGTTTGAGCTGGCTGCGCAGGGCAATGGTGTCGTGGTCACGGTCGCTGGTCTGATTATAGAGCTGGTAGGCGGCCAGCAGGCTGATGTCGCCGATGCCGCCATCGGCGTGAGTCATGGCAAGTTTTTGCAGGCCGTTTTTGGTATACTGGTAGCGTAGCCGGTTTTTGGGTGCGGTGTCGCGGCCGCCCTGGGGCAGGCCAAAGAACCGGTGCCAGTCGATGATGAAGCTGTCCAGAAAACCGCCCCCCTGCAGCACAAACGGCAGTTCAACCCCCAGCTCAACCCGGTCGGTCAGGCCGTAGCGGGCAGCCAGGGCCCAGCGGTACAGTTCGCCATCCAGCAGGATCTGCTCGGTGGCGTTGCTGTTGACGCTGTAGATGCTGGCGATATCCTGTGAGAGTCCAACCTGCCATTGGCCGCTTTTGAGCAGCGTTGAAGATGTTTCGGCCGGCAGGCCGTAGATCTGGATTACTGGTGAGCGGTTGGCGGTGCGGAACGGTTGGATCTCAAGTCCGAAGGTGACAGTAGCCGGGATGAGCAGCAACAGTGCCAGCAGCAATCTGAGGGAGGTCTGGGGAGGTGACATGACTCAGTCATCCTCCGGCTTGATCCTGACCGCCTGATGTACACCGGCCATGGCGCCGATGACCTGCTCATCAAGCGTATGGGTGTCGCCGATCACGCCGATGATGGTGCGGTCGGCGCCGGTGGACTGGTGAAAATCAAAGCCGTGGTTGACCAGATATTCCTTGACCTGATCCAGGGCCTCTTCTGAGGCCTTTTTCTTTGATATGATGATCATTCTGTGGTTCCCTCCGCCTGGGTCATGATCCGTTCAAGTCGCCGCGATTCGTCAATTACCCGTTCAAACAGCCGCACAATGGCCCCGTCATCCAGTGGACCGGGGTTGTCGGCCTTCATCCGGGCAAAGATCCGTTTCTCGCGGGACGGGTCATAGACCGGCAGTTCCAGCAGTTTTTTGTGGTGGCCGATTTCAAGGGCCAGACGTGCCCGCTCGTTCAAGATTCTGAGCAGGACATCGTCCAGCAGATCGATTCGTTTTCTGATTTCGTCAATAGCCACGGGTTGCCTCACATAAACTGTTTTTTGAGAATGGTGTCTTTTTTGCCGTGCTGATCATCTCGCTCGGGGTAGTCGATGGTATAGTGCAGGCCGCGGGATTCTTTACGCTTTTGGGCACAGGTAATGATCAGCTCGGCCACGGTTGCCAGGTTCCGCAGTTCGATCAGGTCAGAGGTGACGATGAAGTTCCAGTAGTATTCGTCAATCTCTGCCTGGATCAGTTGAATACGGCGCATGGCCCGCTCCAGCCGTTTGGTGGTGCGCACAATGCCGACATAGTTCCACATGAAGCGCCGGATCTCATCCCAGTTCTGGGAGACGACCACCATTTCATCACTGTTGGTGGCGGTGCCTGCATCCCATTCCGGCAGGGCACGACGTTTGGCTGTGCGGCGTTCAGCCACCAGCCCCGAGGCGTGACGGGCTGCCCGTCCGGCAAAAACCGCTGCCTCAAGCAGTGAGTTGCTGGCAAGTCGATTGGCGCCGTGCAGACCGGTAAAGGCAACTTCGCCAATGGCGTACAGCCCGCTGATGTCGGTCTCACCGTCCCGGTTGACCTGCACGCCGCCGCAGAGGTAGTGGGCTGCCGGCACCACCGGCAGCCAGTCTTTGGTCATATCAAGGCCATACTCAAGACAGGTCTGGTAGATGTTCGGAAAGCGACTGCGGACAAAATCTGCCGGTTCGTGGGTGATATCCAGGT
>DKFG01000278.1:152-6997 GCA_002452325.1 Geobacter sp. UBA6802 | reverse complement strand
TCAGGAACGATTTGGCGTTGGGATGGAAGAGGGTGGTGGGATGGAACTGCATGAACTCCATATTGGCCACGGTAGCCCCGGCCCGGTAGGCCATGGCAACCCCGTCGCCGGAGGCAACATCAGGATTGCAGGTGTACAGATAGACCTTGCCGGCGCCGCCGCTGGCCAGCAGGGTGGCGCCGGCCGAGAAGGTCAGCACACGGTTGCCGTTGATATCCAGCACGTAGGCGCCCAGGCAGCAGTTGTCCTGAACCGGTTGCCGTGCCACCTTGGCGCAGGTGATCAGGTCTATGGCAATATGGTGTTCGTAGACCGTGATATTGGGGTTCTGGCGCACCGCTTCCACCAGGGCCCGTTCGATCTCCCGGCCGGTGATATCTTCGGCATGCAGGATCCTGCGGGCGCTGTGGCCCCCTTCGCGGGTCAGGTCGTAGGCATCGCCCTGGGTGGTGGTGGTAAACTTCACCCCCCACTCGATCAGATTGCGGATGGTGGCAGGACCTTCCTCAACCACCATCCTGACGATCTCTTCGTGACAGATGTCGGCCCCGGCCGTCAGGGTGTCCTCAACATGGGCATCAAAGGAGTCTTCGGTTGAAAAAACCGAGGCAATTCCCCCCTGGGCATAGCGGGTGGCTGATTCAGCAATCTCCCGTTTGGTGACAACGGCAACCGTACCGTGATCGGCAGCCTGCAAGGCAAAGGACAGACCGGCTATGCCGCTGCCGATTACCAGAAAATCACTCTCAATGGTCATGGAACGCCCCCGCTGAAAAAACTGTATACAGAGAGCCGAGATTATTGAACCTGTGTTCTGGATTTGTCAAGGGATGAAGGGTTGTTTCAAGGGGTAAAATGTGCCATATACACGAAAATGATGCGTACTGTGATGACACAAGAGTTTTCTGTTCCGCTGCTGGAGCGTTCGGTAGCGGCTGTCGGCAATTTTGACGGCGTCCACCGGGGACACCGTGAGCTGTTCCGGCGGGTGACCGATACTGCCCGTAGCATGGGGCTGCCGGCGGTGGTGGTCACCTTTGATCCCCATCCGCTGAGGGTCTTAAGGCCGGATGACCGTCGCTTTTGCCTGATTACGACGGCAGAGCAGAAACGTGCCCTGATTGCGGAGAACGACATTGACCTGCTGCTGGTGATCCCGTTTACTCCTACCTTTGCCGAGCTTTCTGCCGAGCAGTTTGTGCGCAGGGTGCTGCACCGTTTTCTGGGGGTGCAGGCTGTGGTGATCGGTCATGACTACGCCTTTGGCAAGGGCAGGGAAGGGAACGAGCGTTTTCTGGTACAGCTGGGCCGTGAGCTGGGCTTTAGCGTGACCGTCCTTGACCCGGTGGGTGAGGGTGGATGCCTGTTCAGCAGCAGTGCGGTGCGTCAGCTGGTCGGGTGTGGTGCGGTGGCCGAGGCGCAGCAGATCCTGGGGCGCTGCCACCGGATCGGCGGCCAGGTGGTGCATGGACGAGAGATCGGTCGTTCAATCGGGTTTCCCACCGCCAATATCACCACCGCTAATGAGCTGATCCCGGCTGACGGGGTCTATGCGGTCTGGGTGGAGCTGGCAGGAGTGCGCTCCATGGGGGCCTGCAGTATCGGCATCAACCCCACTTTTGCCGGGGGCAGTCATACCATTGAAGTCTTTCTGTTTGATTTTTCTGCTGATCTGTACGGGCAGGAGCTGGTGCTCCATTTTGTGGAACGTTTGCGTGCGATTGAGCGGTTTCCTGACCTGCCGGCCCTGCTGGAGCAGATCAATGCCGATGTGGACCGGGCACGACAGATTCTGGCAGCCGACCTGTCGGCAGACTGCCGTTCGTGAAGCGGGGCGCCGTCATCTTCTGGGGCGGGCTGGGCTGCAGTGTTGCCCTGCTGGTGCTGCTGCTGCGCAAGATTGACCTGCCTTCGCTGCTGGATGCCCTGGGGCGGCTTGATCTGCGATATCTGGCAGCCGCAATCCTGCTGACCTTTGCAAGCTACTGGCTGCGTGCCGTGCGCTGGCGTTATCTGCTGATCCTGGAGCGGCCATTGCCGCTGTCATCCCTGTATGCGGCAACCATCATCGGCTATATGGCCAATAACCTCTTTCCGGCCCGTCTGGGGGAGTTTATCAGGGCCTGGGTGCTGGCCCAGCGGGAGCAGCTGCCCGGGGCAACCGTGTTTGCCTCACTGGTGATTGATCGGCTGTTTGACGGCCTGAGCGTGATGGTGATGCTGGCGTTGGTGCTGCTGAGTCTGCAGCTTCCGCCTGACATGGAGCAGGCAGCCTTGATGCTGCGTGTGGGAGGTTTGTCGGCACTGGGGTTCTACCTGGCAGTAATGGGTGTGCTGATCCTGCTGAAGCTGCGTCCTGTTGCCACCTTGCGGCTGGTTGGCACGTTTATGCGCCCTTTTCCTAAAGGGCTGAGTGAGCGGATCATTCCGCTGGCCGGTAGTTTTCTGGACGGGGTACGGCTATCGCGCAACAGTGGACACCTGCTGGCAATTCTGGGAAGTTCACTGCTGATCTGGGTTAGTGCCACTCTGCCGATTCAGCTGATCCTGTACGGGTTCGACATCCATCTGCCGTTGACGGTCTCTTTCTTTATCATGGTGCTGCTGGTGTTTGCCGTGATGGTGCCGGCGGCGCCGGGCTACATCGGCACCTATCATTTGGCCTGCTATACCGGTCTGGCCGCCTTTGGTCTCAGCGACAGTCAGGCGATCAGCATCGCCCTGATAGTCCATGGGGTCGGTTTTTTCCCGGTGATACTGGCAGGCCTGTTCCATGTCTGGCAGCAGGGGATCTCCCTGGGGGCGCTGCGCAGGCAGGCGACTGGTGAGGAAGGGAGCTGATGAGCCGGTTTGCCCGTTTGCTGCCGGACCCCTGGTCCGGCCTTGCCTTTCTGATGCCGTTTGCCCTCTATCTCTGGTGTCTGGCCCCCTCGATCACCTTTTATGACAGTGGTGAATTCATCACGGCAGTGGATATGCTCGGCTCGGCCCATTCACCGGGGTATCCGCTGTTTCTTCTGTATGCCAAGTCGTTTACCTGGCTGCCGGTTGGCAGTATCGCCTTTAGGATTAATCTTGCCACGGCCGTCTCTGCTGCCCTTGCCTGCCTGGGCTGCTACCACCTGGTGCGGGCGCTGCTTGAAGAAATCCCTTTTAGCGAGCATGCTGCTTTTAGCCGGTTTGCCCGCACCATGGCTGCCCTTTCCGGGGCGCTTTTGTTTGCTGTATCGCCCCGGCTCTGGCTGCAGAGTAACCATGACAAGCCCTATCCGCTGCTGGCTGCCCTGACTGCTCTGATGGTGCTACTGTTGTTGCGCTGGAAAGAGTCATACCGGGCAGGCAATGAACAGCCGTCCTGGTGGTATGCGGTTGCCTTCCTGGCCGGTCTGGCCACAGGGCTCCATCAAACCATTGTGCTGCTGTTGCCCGGCCTGCTGGCCCTGGTGCTGGTGACCGCTCCTGGTGCGGTGCTGCGATTCCGGGAGTGGCTGCTGAGCTGTGCCTTTCTGCTGATGGGCGGCATGGTGCAGCTGTACCTGCCGCTGCGGGCAGCAGCGCAGACGCGACAGAACTGGGGTGATCCCAGTGCCCTGTCACGCTTTCTCTGGCACCTGTTGCGGCAGGGGTATCCTGAAACACCCCATTCCCGTGACCTGCCACTGCTGTTGAAACAGTTGAGTGCCTTTTCAATCCCCCACGAGTTCGGCTGGGTGGGGTTGGTGCTTGCAGTTGCCGGTTGCTGGGCCTGCTGGAAGATGCAGCGTGCCTTTCTGGTGTTCTGTCTGATCAGCCTGGTCTGCTTCTGGCTGGTTATTGTCGGCCACTTTAACCCCCAGGCTGAGTCGATCTTTCTGACAGAGGAGTTTTACACACCGCTTTATCTGCTGACAGCGGTGCTGATCAGCCTTGGCCTGTACACACTGGCGGCACGGGGAGTGGCCGCAGCGCAGTCTCCGCAACAGTATGGCCCACAGCATTTTGTGCTGGTCAGCGTGCTGTTTCTGTTGGTGCCGCTGTTTCTGTTGATGGCCAACCTGCGGGATCAGGATCAACATCGTAACTACCTTGCCCAGGACTACGCCGTTAATACGCTGCGCTCGCTGCCTGAAGATGCGGTGCTGTTTACCTGGGGGGACAGCGGCGCCTTTCCGCTCTGGTACCTGCAGGGGGTTGAGCGGCTTAGGGAGGATGTTGATCTGCCCCACATCCCGCACCTGGTGTTTGCCTGGCATCGTCAGGAACTGCCACGTCTGGCGCCTGCCTTTGCTGCCGTGCCGCCTGCACCGGTTGCTGAACAGCTGTTTATCGACCTGGTGGCGCAGCTCTCGTCCATACGTCCGGTCTTGATTGATTTTTCAACCCGTTACTCCATCAACTGGCAGGGGAGACTGCCGCTGCAGTATGGTATGCTGTATTGGCCCGGTGATGGTCCAACGGCGATCTCAGACGGCGAAGAGTGGCAGTTGTATGTCCTCCACCGGCTGCGGCCCGATGGCTGGCTGCTGGATCAGGATTCTGAAAAGGCGCTGATCATCCATGCCTACAGCCTGATGCAAACAGCAGAAGATCTGGCCCGGCGCGGCCACGGCGCCACTGCTGACCGGCTGCTGACCCAGACAGATCGGCTGATGCCGCAGTGGCAGGAGAGCCTTGGCCAGCTGCGCAGCCGCTATGCCTTACCACTTCGCAAAGAGGATTGACCATGAATAACCACAGACAGCTCACCGGCAAGACCGCACTGTACGGCATTATCGGGTTTCCTGTTACCCACTCGCTCTCACCGGTCATGCAGAATGCAGCCTTGCATGCCGGAGGGATTGACGGTATCTATCTGCCGTTTCCCGTGTTGCCGGAGGAGCTTTCTGCTGCGGTTGCCGGGTTGCGTGCCCTGCAGGTGCAAGGCTGGAATGTGACTATTCCCTACAAAACCGCCATCATGCCGTTGCTGGATGAATTGGCACCCACCGCCCAGGAGGCTGGCGCGGTCAATACGGTGGTGAACTGCAATGGCCGACTGGTGGGGCACAACACCGATGGCGATGGCTTGATCAGCTCGCTGAAACGTGACCTGGGAGTGGAACTGTCCGGGGCAAACGTGCTGCTGGTAGGGGCAGGAGGCGCGGCCCGTGGGGCGTTGGCAGCACTATGCCGATCCGGTGTGCGGTCGGTGC
The DNA here is from genome assembly GCA_002452325.1 of Geobacter sp. UBA6802. Lineage (GTDB taxonomy): Bacteria > Desulfobacterota > Desulfuromonadia > Geobacterales > Pseudopelobacteraceae > Trichlorobacter. The sequence continues at coordinate 1,826 of DKFG01000278.1, read as the reverse complement.
AGGTGGTCAACCGTACCGCAGCAGCAGCCCAGGCCCTGATGCAACGGTTTCAGGCGCAATTCCCTGCTGTGATCATTCGGTCGTGCGTTATTAATGACCTTTTGCCCGATCTTTTGGCCCAGAGCGATCTGGTGATCAACGCGACCTCGCTGGGTATGGCAGGAGAAATAATTCCGGGCCTGGACCTTGCGCAACTGCCGGGTCATGCTACAGTATGCGACATGGTCTATGCACCGCCTCTGACGCCCCTTGTGCAACTGGCCCGCAGTAGTGGCCTGCAGGCAGCCAACGGGCTGGGGATGCTGGCTGCGCAGGGTGAACGGGCCTTTCTACTCTGGCATGGGCACGCGCCGGTACCAGGTTGCATGGAAACAGCCCTGGTAGAATATCTGGATCGCTTGGCAAAGCCTTGACAGCGGCAGGAACTGACCGCTAGTATGCAACGGTTTTTGAATACCTAGGTAACGAACGTCCATTGGGAGTTTTATGCAGACGAGCCGTCTTGGCGATATTCTGGTAAAAAATAATATCATCACCAGTGAGCAACTGGCCGCTGCCCTGCAGGAGCAGAAGATGTCCGGCGGTCAGAGCAGGCTCGGCGCAATTCTGGTCAAGCAGGGGCTGATCAAGGAATCGGATCTGATCGCCTTTCTTTCACGCCAGTACGGCGTGCCCACCATCAACCTGGCTGACTATGAGATAGAGTTGGCTGTCATCAAAACTATCCCGCCCGAGGTGGCCCAGAAATACAACCTGGTGCCGGTGAACCGGGCCGGTTCTACTCTGATTGTAGCGGTCAGCGACCCTTCCAACCTGTTTGCCATTGAAGATATCAAGTNNTCAAGTTCATGACCAGCTACAACGTAGAGATGGTCGTGACCGGCGAATCGGACATCAAGGCAGCCATTGACAAGTATTATGATCAGTCGGCCTCCCTGGCTGATGTGATGGATAACCTTGATATGGAGGAGCTGGAGCTGGTGGACACCGAGGAGACGGTGGATGTCTCTTCGCTGGAAAAAGCCACCGAGGATGCGCCGGTTGTCAAGCTGGTGAACCTGATCCTGATGGATGCAATCAAGAAAAAGGCCAGTGATATCCATATTGAACCGTACGAGAAGATGTTTCGGGTCCGCTACCGGATTGACGGCGTGCTGTACGAGGTGATGAAGCCGCCCATGAAACTGAAAAATGCCATTACCTCACGGATCAAGATCATGGCTGAGCTTGATATTGCCGAGCGGCGCCTGCCCCAGGACGGCCGGATAAAGATCAAGCTGGGGGGCGGCAAGGATATGGATTACCGGGTCTCATGCCTGCCGACGCTGTTTGGCGAGAAGATCGTCATGCGTCTGCTGGACAAGAGCAACCTGCAGCTGGATATGACCAAGCTGGGGTATGAGCCTGAGGCCCTGGCCCACTTCAAGCGCGAGATACACAAGCCGTTCGGCATGGTGCTGGTGACCGGTCCCACCGGTTCAGGCAAGACGGTCTCGCTCTACTCAGCCCTGTCTGAGCTGAACAAGGTGACTGAGAATATCTCAACTGCAGAAGATCCGGTGGAGTTCAACTTTGCCGGTATCAACCAGGTACAGATGCACGAGGATATCGGGCTCAACTTTGCTGCGGCCCTGCGTTCGTTTCTGCGTCAGGACCCTGATATCATCATGATCG
>DKFG01000278.1:0-144 GCA_002452325.1 Geobacter sp. UBA6802 | reverse complement strand
TGGTGCTTTCCACCCTGCACACCAATGATGCGCCGGCAACCATTAACCGTCTGCTGAACATGGGGATCGAGCCGTTTCTGGTAGCCTCGGCCGTCAACCTGATCACGGCCCAACGTCTTGCCCGTCGGGTCTGCAGCGAGTGCA
>DKFG01000230.1 GCA_002452325.1 Geobacter sp. UBA6802 | reverse complement strand
TGCCCAGCAGGTTCAGCAGGATCTGTTTGATCCGCAGCTGATCTCCCCGCACGATGCCGGGCAGCTGCTGCAGCTCTTTCTGCAGGGTCAGCCCTTTTTCATAGATTCTGGATTTCTGGGTCAGGATGATGTCTTCAATCGCCTTGTGCAGCGAGAAATCTGCATAATCAAGCTCAACCTTGCCGGATTCTATCTTTGAGAGATCAAGAATATCGTTGATCAGCTGCAACAGATTATCTGACGAGACCTTGATACCGGCAACAAACTCCCGCTGATCTGTGGTCAACTCAGTCAACTCAAGCAGCTGGGCCATCCCCACCACGCCGTTCATCGGGGTGCGGATCTCNNCGTGGCTCATGTTGGCCAGAAACTGACTTTTGGCCAGATTGGCTGCATCGGCATCCTGTTTTGCTGCAAGCAGCGACTGCTCCAGTGATTTGCGCTCAGTGATATCAAGCGCTGTGCCGACTACTTTGTTGTGGTGCCGGCGGGACAGGTCTGCCCGCTCATGCAGCCAACGCACCTGCCCGTTAATCAGGATACGGTGATCGATTTCGTAGAGTCCGCTGGTTTGCACTGCCTGCTGCCAGGCAGTATCCACTGCAGCGCGATCATCAGGATGAATCAGTTGAAAAAACCGAGGATAATCAATGGCGGTGTCGGGAGGTATGTCAAATAGACGGTAAAGTTGGTCTGACCAGGTGATTTTGCCGCTGGCCAGATCGATAATCCAGTGGCCCACTGAGGCCACGGATTCAGCCTCCCTCAGTTGTGCCAGGGCCTCCTGTTCTCCAGCCTGGCTGCGGATGAGGCGCCGTATTCCCAGAAAAAAGAGCAGCATCAGCAGAATCGCAACGCCGGTGGACAATATGGTCTGCCGACGCCATTCTGCAAGGTAATGGGCCTCTGCAAAGGCCACATGAAAGTAAAACGGGTGGGTCTCCATGACCTGAAAGCTGCCCAGCTTCTTTATCCCGTCAACGCTGGCGGTGTAGCTCAGGGTTGCCTGGCGTTCCCCGGCTGTAATCCGTTGGCGGATTGGGTCGGTAGGCGGCAAGGGCTGGTTAAAATCGCTACTGTTGTAGATGGGGTAACGTGCAATCAGCACGGTTGAGTCACTGCGGCGCAGCAGGGCAGCACCGCCCGGTCCGGTATCCACACTGGTCAGCAGGCGATTTATCGGCTCCAGATCGAGAATGACATTAACTACTCCGAAAAATCGGCCCTGCTGGTCGCGAAGCGCCCGAGCCTGTGCCAGCCCTCGCAGGCCGGTGGTGCGTGAGGTGATAATGTCTGAAAATGCGGTCTGTGCCTGCGGGTTGGTCTTGAGATGCTGGAAAAAAGCGCGATCAGCGATGTTGACGGCTGTGCTGTTGCGTGATGAAAACCGCAGGTTCCCTTCAGCATCAAAGATGTTGAGGGCTTTTATGGTGGGGAAGCTCGCTTCAAGGGCCTGCAGTTTGCGGTTGAGAACCGGCTGCTGCTGATGAAGCTGTGCCGGGGTGGAGCCCAGCCCTTTGGGGAGCGAAGAGGTCAGGAGGTGCTCTGCATATTCCAGCACGCTGTCAATACGGTTAAAGTCTGCCTCCAGCTCCAGGGCCAGCATTTTAGTGAGGTTGCGGGTCTGCAGGGTGGCCTTTTCAACGGCATCATGGTGTCTCTGCCAACAGGCAAAGGCCATCAGTCCCAGGATCGGAAGCAGGATAACCCCAAGCCAGAACATACCTTTCCACTGTAACCGGCGATTCCTGTCGTTGAGGGAGGTCATGGGGCGATGAGCGCGGTCAGTTAAACCGCTCGGGGTGGACTGTGTGGCTGTGTGACATTTGTCTGGCTTGCATCTGTCACAGAGAAGCTCCTTTACGACTTTTTCGTAATCTGAGATACCAGTTTTATGCACATTGTCAACATCTTTGTGATGACGGTGCAGATGGTGCCCGGCTGCTGCAGAGCAGGCGGCAGATCAGCGCTTATCAGAATAAGCCTGGTTGCAGGACCGAAAACTGCTGGTACAGTTAAGGGCATTCAACTACGTGAATGGGGGTACCTATGCAATCTGACCGGTTCCGAAAAAGTTCATTGCATGCATTATTGGCCGCATTACTTATTGCCCTGCTTGCCTTGTCCGGTTGCGGCAGTGATTCATCATCGCAAGCCCCGGTAGATCTTGCATCGGTCTACAAAAGCGCCCTGCTTGATGCCACTTACGCAACACCGGCCGAGGTCTATACCGGGCTGACACCTATTACCAATGATAACCCGCAGCTGATCTGGGAGAACGGGGTGGTCGGCAGCCGTGTGCTGGTTGCGTCATGGATCAAAACCAGTGACGTAAAATGGTACGATGGCACTGCTGATCCGACCTGCAGACCGGAAAGCTGTCTCGTTGGCGTGGATCTGTGGGTAACGGTGGCGCCGGAGATGAAAAACTTCTTCAGCGGCACGGTGCCGTCATCGTTGCGGGTGGCGCAGTTGTTGGGGGTTACACCGGAGGCGGCTCAGGAGGATCGCAGTTTTGTTGAGTTGTGGGTTTCACCCAGGGATCTGTTCCGCCCCTGTCCTGACCCGGAGATTACCGACAGGGAATGCCAGCCCTCCAGCTTTCCAACCCAGGCCGTTGATTTTCCCTACAGCATGTTCTGGAGCTTTAATGACACCGAGAAAATCAGGGCTGACCAAGGCGGTGTCTGGGAGTATCGCGACTACACAGGCTGGTTTGCAAACCGGACCCAGTTTATTTACAGCTACCCCTATCCGGCCAGCAGTAGCGGTGCGTCAATGCCCTATCCCTGGACCCGGCTGGGCTATACCTATGACTGGGGTAATCCTAACCATATCGGCCTGAGTGAGTTTGTACTGCACGGCAGGCGGGAAAACGGCGTAGCTGCGTTAGTCGGGGTCAAGTCAATCAAGAACACGGTAGAATACTTTGCGCAGTAGGTGCAGGATGATGCATTGAAAGCGGTCCACGCCGTTTTACGTCGCTCTATTTTGTAGAGTAACGTGCTTGAAACGCGCTTCGACTCCGCTCAGCGCACAAACTGCTCCCTGAGCGGAGTCGAAGGGAACTTACTCAGAAGGGACAGGCCATGGACAGTTTCATGCAGGCAGCCGTAGCAGAGGCAGAGGCAGGGTATGCTGAAGGGGGGATTCCGATCGGCTCGGTGCTGGTCCATAACGGCCAGATCATCGGCCGGGGACACAACCGGCGGGTGCAACAGGGAAGCGCCATCCTGCACGGCGAGATGGATGCCCTGGAAAACGCCGGGCGCCTGCCTGCCGCGGTCTACCGTGATTCGGTCCTTTATACCACCCTGTCTCCCTGCCCGATGTGCAGCGGTGCGGTTCTGCTGTACGGTATTCCCAGGGTGATCATCGGTGAGAACCGCACCTTTATGGGCGAAGAAGAGCTGTTGCGCTCCCGTGGTGTTGCGGTTGAGGTGCTGCAGGACAGCCGCTGTATCGCACTGATGGAGCGGTTCATTGCTGAAAAGCCGGGGCTGTGGAACGAGGATATCGGGGTGTGAGCGCAGTTTTCATGATCTGCAGCCGGTTGCAGGTTCGGGTTAGTCTGGTAGAGTGTGAACAAGGGAGGTGTTTGTGCCGCTACTGAACCACCAAGACGTGGAGCTGTACTATGAACTGCACGGCAGCGGGCCACCGCTGCTGCTGATTGCCGGCCTGGCTTCTGATTCCCAGAGCTGGCTGCCGGTGTTGTCGACACTGGCTGAACAGTATACCGTGATGCTGCTGGATAACCGGGGAGTAGGGCGGTCAACCCAGCAGTGTGAGACCTCGATTGAACTGATGGCTGCGGACGCTCTGGCATTGCTGGATCACCTGGATCTGCACAAGGTCCATCTGGTGGGACATTCCATGGGAGGCATGGTGGCCCTGGAAACCGCGCTGCGTTGGCCGGAACGGGTGCAAAGCGTGGTGCTGCTTGCCAGCATTGCCCGCAATTCAAACCGTAATAATCTGCTGTTTGCCGACTGGGCTGATCACTGTGAGCAGGGTACGGATCAGGCTGCCTGGTTCCGTACCATCCTGACCTGGATTTTGACGGAGCGGTTCTTCGACACAAAAGAGATGGTTGATGCTGCGCTGGCCTATCTGCTGGCCTACCCCTGGCCCCAATCAGCCATAGCATTCAGGCGGCAGGTTGAGGCCATTGCCTGCTATGATGCAACCGACCGTCTTGGGCAGGTGTCAGTACCCACCTGCGTGATGGCCGGGGAACTGGATATCCTGCTGCCGCTGCATTGCTCGGAGCAGCTGGCCCGGCAGATACCCGGCGCCGCCCTGCAGGTGATAGCCGGTGCTGCCCACTCGGTACATACGGAACAGCCGGCAGCTCTGGTGACGGCTTTGATCACGTGGCTGAAGACACACCAGGAAGGTGGTACGGTATGATCAGGTTTTTATGGGGTTTCCTGTTGATGATGATGGTGTCGTTACAGGCTTTCGCTGCTGAGCTGGTCTGCAATCAGGCGGTTGATCAGGTGGCTGCGGTCTATCAGTCTGCAGACGGCAGGCAGCTGCAGGCCTGTTTTGATCTGAAGCAACAGCAGGTGACTGTCCGTTTGCCTGACGGTGCGCTGGTGCAACTGCCGGTGGCAGTATCCGGTTCAGGGGCCCGCTACAGCGACGGCACCCGCACCTTCTGGGAGCATCAGGGGAAGGGACGATATCTTGAAGGTGATACGCTGCTGTTTGAGGGGGCAGTGACGGACCAGCCCCCCGCAAAGAGTGCAGCTTACTGATTCAATATGGAGGGACGTGTGGAACATACTGCTGCAGAACTTGTCACCCGGCTGCATCTGCTCAGACACCCGGAAGGTGGTTGGTACCGCGAGACGTACCGCGCTACTGAACAGATTGCCGGATCGGCACTGCCGGAACGATTTGGCGGTGATCGCTGCTTTTCCACTGCCATCTATTTTCTGCTGGAGCCGGGTGATTTCTCTGCCCTGCATCGGATAAAGGCCGATGAGCTCTGGCATTTTTACAGCGGCTCATCAGTGCTGGTGCACCGGATTGATCCGGACGGCAGCTATCAACGCCTGCAGCTGGGGCCGCATCTTGCCGCTGGAGAGCAGTTTCAGCTGGTAATCCCGGCCGGCTGCTGGTTTGGAGCAGAGCCGATCGGCAATGGACATGCCCTGGTGGGTTGCACGGTTGCACCGGGGTTTGATTTTGCAGATTTTGAGCTTGCTGAAAGGGCGCAGCTGATCAGCCGCTATCCGCAGCACAAGGATCTGATTACCCGGCTGACCCGGCAGGACGTTGGTCAATGTGCTGGTTGAAAGGAGATCTGCCATGCCGTTTTTGATTGCAGTGGTCTGTTCACTGGTGTTGCTGGTGACGGGTCAGCTCCACGCCCTGGAACTGACTGAGCGGGACCATGGCCGGACCGTTACCGTTGCTGTCGGAGAACAGGTGACCCTGCGGCTTGAGGGGAATCCGACCACCGGCTATCTGTGGGAGCTGCTGCGTTACAATCAGGAGCTGCTGACCCTGGTGGGTGAGACCGGGTTTGTGCGTGATGCCGACCGGCCCGGCGCGGGGGGCAGGTTCGTGTTCCGTTTTTCCCCCAGGGCTGTTGGTGAGAGCCGTCTGCAGCTGGCCTACCTGCGACCCTGGGAGAAAAAAGTCAGGCCGCTCAGGACATTTGAGGTGGTCGTGAGGATATCTGGTGAGGCGACTGCTGTTGAAGAACAGCCGATCTACCAGCCGATCTTCAGGCGCTTTGATGATCTGACCCTCTTGCGGGTGACCCGTCCGGTTGAGCCGGTGCGTGCAGCTCAGTTGACCGGACTGCTGGCGGCGCCGCTGGGCGTGTACCGGGCCGGCAAACTGCGTGACAGCGAGACCCTGCTGGTGCTGCGGGGCAGGCAACCGGCCTTAAGCCTGAGTGTGCCGTCCCATCCCGGTCGTCCGCTGGAGGCCCGCTGGCTGAATGCCAAGCTGCTCTATCTGGAACTCTGGTTTAACCCCCACAACGGCGTGTACTGGATTTTTGATGTTGAGCAGGAGCGGATGGTGCTATATGAGCTGATGCAGGACGGACGTGAGCGATAGGGGAGGCTAAGATGGTTGCATTGGAGATTGTTGAACAGCACCATGATACCGTTGTTGCCGGGTTTCTGCACGGCAAGATGGATGCTGAAAGTGTGCCGGTCTTTGATCAGTGGATAAACGCCCATCTGGATGCCGGTGTACGGCGGGTGGTGCTTGATCTGAGCGGGCTGTCGTATATCAGCAGCGCCGGTTTGCGCAGTATTCTGACCGCCTCCAAGGCGTTTGGCAAGCAGTCCGGTCTTGCCCTGTGCGGTCTGTTCGGGATAGTGGGACAGGTCTTTCAGGTCTCAGGTTTTACAGAGATACTGGAGCTGCATCCTACCATGGATGAGGCGCTCAAGTCCGGTGCCCGGTCATGACGTCTCTACAGCTGGTACAGATTGAGCTTCTGGCTGATACCCAACTGCTGACCGGCCTGAAGCAGCAGCTGGTGGATACAGCCGCTGCTGCGGGCTGGTCGGGTGATGACCTGAATCGCTTTGAGCTGGTGGTTGAGGAGGCGGTGATCAATATCATGCTCTATGCCTATCCGGAGGGTGGTGGTTCGCTGACCGTGAACCTTTGGCAGGCAGAGGACCATGCACTGCACCTGCAGCTGCAGGATCAAGGTCCGCCGTTTAACCCGTTGGAACCACGTGAGCTTGATCTCTCGGCGGCACTAGAGGAGCGCAGCATCGGTGGCCTGGGGGTACATCTGGTGCAGTCTCTGAGCGACGGGATGGCCTATCAGCGCGAGGGTGGGAGCAATCTGCTTGAGCTGGTATTCAGACGCCGGGCAGCAGCAGACGATGATGTGTGATCAATCATGATCAAAAAAAGCAGCCGGGGTGCCGATAAGAAAAAAACGGCCGTGCTGGCCCATGTCCCCTGATCACGAGGTACAGGTTTATGGCTGAAAAAGCTGCCAAACAGTCACCAGGTTATACCGAGGGTGCCGAGTATCGTTTTATCGGCAATCTTTTCGGTATGCTGATAGCCTGCGCCGGTCTGTTGGCAGGGACCATGGTCCGTGAGTTCAGCCTTGATTACTGGCTGGAAGATCTTGTGCCGTTATTGCTCCTGGCGTTTACATTGCGTGGTTTGATCAAAAGCGGCCTTGATCTTGCCAGGGACAGTATCTTTTACGAAGAACAGAAAAAACAGGTGGCTGAGGTGCTGGCCCGTCAGCAGAGCCAGATGGAAGCGATGGCTGAGCTTGGAGATCTGCCTAAATTGGCTGCCAAACCGAACTACACTGAAGAAGAGGTGCTGGAGGCGGTCAGCAAGCGGATTGAGCAGAAACGTGATGAGGCCGTAAAAAAGAACAAGCTGACAGGCGGGGCTGATTAGGTGGCGTACGTCAGATGAAATCAGGGCCGGTGCTGTCCATAGCCTATCTGACGGCAGTGTTGCTTGAACGGGGGCTGTTGACTGAAGAGCAGCGGGCCATGGTGCTGGCCCGGGCCAAGACTCAGGAGACCAGGCTGGCAGCCGGACCGCAAACCGCCGGTCGCCGCCTGCATCGCAGTGGCGAAACCCCTTCACCGGCACAGGTGCTTGCCTCGTTTAACCTGGAAGTGCCGGGCGGCAACGGGCGAATCCTGTCAGAAGACAGTATTACCGAGGAGCTTGCCGCCAGTCTGCAAATCCCCTACCTGAAGATTGATCCCCTGAAACTTGATCTTGACCTGGTCACCTCCTACATCTCACGCCCCTTTGCCCTGAAGCATCTGATTGTACCGGTTGGTGGTAGTCAGGGAGCCTTGACCGTTGCGGTTGCTGACCCGTTTAACGATGAACTGCTGCGGGAACTCGCCACTGCCCATCGCCTGACGGTTCAGCGGGTACTCAGTTCCACCACCGATATACAAAAAATACTGCGGGAGTTTTACGGTTTTCGGGCCTCGGTTGCGGCTGCCGAGGCTGAATCATCAGCGTTCGTTGACCTGGGCAACCTTGAACAGCTCTTTAAGCTGCGGGGGGAACAGGAGCTTGAGGGCACTGACCGGCATATCATATCAGCAGTTGATTTTCTGCTCTCCTACGCCTTTGACCAGCGNNGTGGATTTTCTGTTGTCCTATGCCTTTGATCAGCGGGCCAGTGATATCCATATCGAGCCCAAGCGTGACAAGTTTTTGATCAGGTTCCGTTTGGACGGTATCCTGCACAATATCCATCTCTTGCCCAAGCCGCTGCACGCGCCGATCGTATCGCGGATCAAGATCCTCTCCCGCATGGATCTGGCGGAAAAACGGCGTCCCCAGGATGGCCGGATCAAGACCAGTCACAACAACAAAGAGGTTGAACTGCGGGTCTCAACCGTGCCTACGGTGTTTGGCGAGAAGGTGGTGATTCGGATCTTTGATCCCGACATCCTGTTGCAGGAGCTGGATTCCATCGGTTTTTATGCCCGTGAATACAGCCTGTACAACGGTTTTATCCACCGTCCCAACGGTATTATCCTGGTAACCGGCCCCACCGGCTCAGGCAAGACCACCACACTCTATTCAACACTGCGGACCCTGTCATCGCCGGAGGTCAACATCATCACCATTGAAGACCCGATCGAGATGGTGATGGAGGAGTTCAACCAGATTGCGGTGCAGCAGGGGATCGGTGTGACCTTCGGCACCATCCTGCGTACTGTGTTGCGCCAGGATCCGGACATTATCATGGTGGGTGAGATCCGTGACAAGGAGACCGCCGATAACGCGGTGCAGGCGGCCCTGACCGGACATCTGGTTCTGTCCACGCTGCATACCAACGATGCGCCTTCATCCATTGCCCGCCTGCTTGACTTGGGAGTGCCGTCCTACCTGATCAGCGCCACGGTGGTGGGGATCATTGCCCAGCGCCTGTTGCGCAAGATTTGCAGCCACTGTAAAACAGCCCGCTTGCTTTCTGCTGATGAGCGGGCCTATCTGCAACTGGGGGATGAGGAGCGAACGGTCTGGCAGGGAGAGGGATGCAAGGAGTGCCGGGGCACCGGGTACAAGGGAAGAACCGGCATTTTTGAGGTGCTTGAGATCAACGATCGGATCAAGCCGCTGGTGGTTGATGAAGTGGATATGGCGGCGATTGTTGCAGCGGCTGAGCAGGATGGCTTTGGATCGCTACGGCGGCTGGCCATCCGCAAGATGCTGGAAGGGGTGACTACCTACGACGAAGTGGTCTCCGTAACCGGCTGATGGTATGAAAAAAGGCCCGCATGATACGGGCCTTTCACATCAGGATGGTGTACGGTTGCTGTCAGCAGCCGGCACTCTTCTGGACCGTCTTGATGACCTTGCTGTCACCATCGTAGCGAATCCGCAGTTCATCACCAACCCGCACCTTACGATCCTTGATCTTCTCCATAGTTGCATTGTCCCGCACCTGCAGTACGATCAGCGCATCGGTCTTACGATCCTTCAGGGTCATCTCTGTTGCGGTACCAACCGTTTTGATGGCGGTTATGGTGCCGATCATCTTCATCTCTGCAGCAAAAACAGGTGTAGCGAACATTGTTACCATGACCGTAACAACCAGTGAGAACAGCCTTTTCATGATGTTCCTCCTCAATGTGTGCCGTGAAGCGGCGGATGGTGATGACAGCCCTGCGAGAGACGCTGTCTCTGTTGCAGTTGCGTAACGTTGCAAAGTATAGCGCAAATGCTTCAGACGTCAATCGCACCGTTGTTTCATTATGGAAAATTAACATACCCCCTGCAGCTGGTGGTGCCGGTTGACAAGCAACCATGCTGCGTGGTACCCAACCGCCATGCACGCAAACGACCTTTACCAGCTGGCGGATTCGATTATTGCAGGAAATCAGCTTGACGCTGACCAGGCCCTGACCCTGGCGAAGTTGCCGGACCATGACCTGCCGGAACTCTTTGCAGTGGCCTCCCGGGTCAGGCAGCATTTCTTTGGTGACCGGATAGCGCTCTGCAGTATTGTTAATGCCAAATCCGGCCTCTGTGCAGAGGATTGTGCCTTCTGTGCCCAATCGTCATTTCATGCAACCGGCGCGGTTACCTACCCGTTGCTGCCGCAGGCAACCCTGCTTGAAGGTGCCCAGGCTGCAGCTGCCAACGGATCGGCCTGTTACGGCATCGTTACCAGCGGCACCGGTATCAGTAGCGGCGAGGAGCTGGCACGGATCTGTGCCGTGGTACGGCAGCTGGCAGCAGATGGATCGGTTGCGCCGGGGGCCTCGTTGGGGATCCTTGATCAGCAGTCGCTGCTGGCACTGAAAGAGGCTGGACTGGTCACCTACCACCACAATCTGGAGACGGCACGCAGTTACTTCCCGCAGATCTGCACCACCCATGCCTATGAAGATGATGTTGCCACGGTGCGGCTGGCCAAGCAGGCGGGATTACGGGTCTGCTGCGGTGGCCTGTTTGGTCTGGGTGAGAGCATGGAGCAACGGATTGAGCTGGCGTTGACGCTGCGTGAGCTGCAGGTTGACTCAGTGCCGATTAACTTCCTTGACCCGGTGGCCGGTACCCCCCTGGCCACCATGCAGCAGTTGATACCCCGTACCTGCCTGCAGATCATTGCCCTCTATCGATTGTTGTTGCCTGACTGTCATATCACGGTCTGCGGTGGACGGCAGAGCAATCTGCGGGAGTTGCAGTCCTGGATCTTTCTGGCCGGCGCCAGCGGTGTGATGACCGGCGATTACCTGACCAAAGGAGGCCGTCGCCCTGAGGATGACCAGCGGCTGATTGCTGATCTGGGGTTGACGGTTACAAAGGAGTTTGTGCGATGAGTCTTGGGCTGTTTGTTACCGGTACCGATACCGGTGTTGGTAAGACCATAGTTACGGCAGCACTGGCACGGGCATTACGTCTGCGCGGGGTGCGGGTGGGGGTGATGAAGCCGGTCACCAGCGGTTGCAGCGAGCGCAATGGTGAGCTGATCTCCGATGATGCCGAGCTGTTGGCCTGGGCCGCCGGGGTTGAGTACGACGATGATCTGGCGCCCTACTGTCTGCGGGAGCCGATAGCCCCGGTGGAGGCGGCTGAGCGGGATGGGGTGCGGATTGATTTTGAGCGGATCGCCTCCTGCTACCATCGTCTGGCAGCGAAGTCGGATGTTATGCTGGTGGAAGGGGCCGGGGGGCTGATGGTGCCGCTCCATGGCGGTCTGCTGATTGCCGATCTGGTCCGGAAGCTGGAACTGCCGCTCCTGGTGGTGGCACGACCGCACCTGGGCACCATTAATCACAGTGTCCTGACCTGTTTTGCTGCCGGTCAGATGGAGATCGAGGTGAAGGGGGTGATCGTCAACCGGTTTCCGGCCAAGCCGGGGCTGGCTGAAAAAGGGGCGCCTCATCAGATCGGTTCGCTGTGTGGAGCCCCGATTCTGGGGATATGGGATGACCTGCCCGGTAGTGCCGAAGAGGTGGTGGAGCGACTGGCAGCCCAGTTTAACGCCGATCCCAAGAGCGACATCATCCTGCGGGTGCTGGGCGGCACCACGGACTGAACCCTGAAATTGTTCACGCAACGGCGCAACGACGCAACGAAACAAAAAGGTAGTGTAAAATCAGGTTTGATTGAACGAAGTTATGTTCTCTGTTTTGTAACTGCCTGGTTTTCTTTGCGAGCGTAGCGGCTTTGCGTGAGAAAGATTTTGTATGGTCTGTTGTCTTGAACCTGAAAGGCCCCCGGAACTGTTCCGGGGGCCTTTTTTGAACAGCAGCAGGCGGTCAGTGTATCAGGCACACTCAGAGTAGCCGCAGACATGGCAGACCATGCAGCCGCCTTCATGTTCCACAATGCCGCCGCACTCCGGGCAGGCGCCCCGTTCCTGTTTGGCTGCCTCGGCATTCAGGTCATACCCGTTTTCCAGCATATGGGCCTGGATCGCCTTGGCAACGGCATCAGCGCAGGACAGCACCCGATTTTCGCCATAGCCGGAAGGGCAGTGGCAGGAGATGCCCAGCAACTGCTTGATGACCTGACGGGCCTGAACACCGCTGCGCCAGGCCAGTGAGACCATTCGGCCAATGGCCTCGGACTGGGAGGCGGCACAGCCGCCGGCCTTACCCATGGTGGTGA
>DKFG01000220.1 GCA_002452325.1 Geobacter sp. UBA6802 | reverse complement strand
ACGCTTGATATAGCGGGTCATGGCAATACGAGCTGCTTCAATCTGGCGTGAATCAACCCAACCGCATTCAGTTGCTTGTAGAGCAAACTCGCCGAATGAAATCTCAATCCGCCGGCAGGCATCACCCTTCATCCGGCCCTTCATCTGCTTTCTATGCTTAACCCTCTTCGGCATTAACATGTGATCTGCTCCTGAAGCTTATTGTCCCGGTAGGACTTCACCTTTAAAAATCAGCACCTTGACACCAATGATACCATAGGTGGTCTTTGCCTCGGCGAAACCGTAATCGATATCAGCCCGTAAGGTATGCAATGGAACCCGACCTTCGCGATACCATTCTGTTCGTGACATCTCGGCACCGCCAAGTCTGCCTGAACAGGTAATACGGATACCTTTGGCCCCAAACTTGAGTGAGGAGGTGACGCTCTTTTTCATAGCACGACGGAAGGCAATCCGGCGCTCCAGTTGCAGCGCAACATTTTCTGCTACAAGCTGGGCATCCAGTTCTGGCTTACGAACTTCGTTGATGTTAATAAATACTTCTTTTGCGGTTATTGCTGCCAGATCCTTCTTAAGCAGTTCAACCTCTGCGCCCTTCTTACCAATAATCAGGCCCGGACGAGCTGCATGAATATTGATTTTGGTCTTATTGGCAGCTCGTTCAATTTCTATCTTAGAAATACCGGCGCTGTATAGACGCTTTTTGAGAAACTTCCGTATCTTGAGGTCTTCATGCAGATTCTTGGCATAATCAGCCTCAGCATACCATTTTGAGTCCCAGGTTTTGATGACGCCAAGTCTAAAACCTATCGGATTAACTTTCTGTCCCAAGACAGCACCTCCGGCCTTATCGTGTTTTCGTATCAGACAAGACCACAGAAATATGGCTTGTCGGTTTGCGTATCTTGCTTGCACGGCCCATTGCACGTGGCACAAAGCGCTTCAGGACAGCACCGCCATCCACGCAAATGGTCTTTACAAACAACGTATCGACATCATTTACGCCCTGCTGCTCGGCATTGGCTACAGCTGACTTCAACAACTTGTGAAGTATCTGAGCCGAAGGATTGGGCAGGAATTTAAGGGTGTTCAGGGCCTCCTGAATACCCTTGCCACGTACAAGATCAACGAGTGTACGGGTCTTACGAGGCGACAGGCGTGCAAATGTTAATTTGGCACTGGATTCCATTCAAATCACTCCTTTTTACTTCTTGACCTTGCTCTTTTTGTCGGCAGCATGACCGTGGAAGGTACGTGTAGGTGAAAATTCACCTAATTTGTGCCCCACCATGTTTTCGGTTACAAAGACCGGGATGAATTTTCTGCCGTTGTGTACTGCCAACGAAACACCGATAAATTCAGGTGTAATGGTTGAACGGCGTGACCAGGTCTTGATGATTTTTTTAGAGTTAGGTCCTTCGGACTCAACTTTTTTCATCAGATGATCGTCTACAAAGGGACCTTTTTTTATCGAGCGTGCCATAATGGTACTAGCCTCTCATTCGCTTATTTCGTGCGCTTTTTAACAATAAAGCGGTCAGACGTCTTATTGGTACGTGTCTTGTAACCTTTGGTTGGTACGCCCCACGGCGTGACCGGATGGCGTCCACCTGATGTACGGCCTTCACCGCCACCATGAGGGTGATCAACCGGGTTCATAGCTACACCACGAACCTTTGGCCGCTTACCGAGCCAGCGCGAACGTCCAGCTTTACCGAGGCTCACGTTTTCATGATCTACGTTGCCAACCTGCCCGATTGTTGCATAACAGTCCTGAAGTACCAGCCGCACCTCACCAGAAGGCAATTTAACCTGTGAATACTTACCTTCTTTCGACATCAGCTGAGCAAAAGTTCCAGCACTGCGGGCCAGCTGTGCGCCTTTTCCTATCTTAAGCTCAATGTTATGAATAATGGTACCGAGCGGTATCGCACGAAGCGGCAAGGAGTTGCCCGGCTTGATGTCAGCTTCAGGACCACTCAACACCATATCACCCACTTTGAGGTCGACCGGTGCAAGGATATAACGCTTCTCACCGTCAAGATAGTGTAACAAGGCAATACGGGCGCTGCGATACGGATCATATTCGATGGTAGCAACTTTCGCCGGTATACCACGCTTATCACGACGAAAATCGATAATACGATACTTCTGTTTGTGACCACCACCCTGGTGCCGTGCTGTCACCCGGCCAAAATGGTTACGTCCGCCGGTTTTCTTCAGCTTCACCAACAGAGACTTTTCAGGTGTTGTTGATGTGATCTCCTCGAACGTCGAGCAGGTCTGATGTCTACGCCCAGCAGAGGTGGGCTTATAACTCTTTATTGCCATACCAGAACCCCGATTCAGTAATGATTAATCCGTTACACTTCGAAGAAGTCTACGGTCTGGCCTTCTTTAAGCGTAATATAGGCCTTTTTCCAGTTTTGACGCTTGCCGAAGGAACGGCCAAAACGCTTGACCTTACCGGCTACATTCACCGTGCGCACCGAGAGAACGGTAACTTTGAATAATGATTCTACTGCCTGCTTGATCTCAATCTTATTTGATTCGCGATCTACCACCAGTGTAATGGTGCTTGCAGCAGCAGTACCAAGTGATGTTTTCTCAGTAACATGCGGTTTTTTAATGATTGAGTAAATATTCATTACTGCAGCGCTCCTTCCACAAGCTGTACTGCATCCTGAGTCATTACTATGTGTTGATACTTGAGAATATCAAACACATTCAGACTATCAGCCTTCAGCAGCTTTACATAAGGGACATTTCTTGAGGAGAGCTGTAACTGCAGGGAAGGCTCTCCTGTTATAATGAGCGAACGATTCAGCTCAAATTTCTTCATAAAGCCAGAAAAATCTTTGGTTGAAATCTTGGTAAAATCTAGCTTGTCAAGTACCGTGATTTTTTCTGATTTCAATTGCATCGATAACAGACTACGCAAAGCTGCTTTACGGGCTTTTTTATTGATAGCAAGGTTGTACGTCTTTGGCTGAGGCCCGAACACCGTACCACCACCAGGATACTGAGGTGCGCGGGAGCTACCTTGACGGGCGTTACCAGTACCTTTCTGCTTAAAAGGTTTTCTTCCGCCGCCTGATACTTCACTGCGGTTTTTTGTCTTCACGGTACCGGCACGACGGTTTGCAAGCTGCACCTTGAGAGCCTGATGAATCAGCGGCTCTTTGACCTCAGCAGCGAAGATCAGCTCATCTAGAGCGACTTGGCCTACCTGCTCACGGTTCATATTATATACTGTTATAGTTGGCATTCGTAGCTGCTCCGTCTCGTTACTTAATGGCTTTGACGCTGTTTTTTATGATGACAATGTTGTTAGTAGAACCAGGAATCGCACCTTTAATCATCAGCAGATGCTGGTCTGCATCAACACGCACCACTTGCAGACGCTGTATGGTTACCCGCTCATTTCCCATTTGACCCGGCATTTTTTTGTTTTTAAATACTCGTGACGGGGTTGCAGAACATCCGATAGAGCCGGGAGCACGATGAAATCTTGATCCGTGTGAAGCACGCCCGCCTTTAAAGTTATGCCGTTTAATGACCCCCTGGAAACCTTTACCGATACTGGTTCCAGTGACATCTATCAGGTCACCTGGTGCAAATTGTTCTACAGTCAGTTCGTCTCCGATGTTCAATTCATCAGACTGTTCCAGTGCAAGCTCACGCAGATGCCTGAACATACCTTTTCCGGCCTTGACGCAATGGCCACGCTCAGCAGCACTGATCTTAGTTGACTGCGCGTTTTCAAAGCCGATCTGAACGGCTATGTAACCATCAACAACAGTTGATTTTTTTTGAATAACAACACACGGACCAGCCTGAACAACTGTTACCGGCACTCGGGTGCCATCTTCCTGGAAGATCTGAGTCATACCCAGCTTTTTTCCGATTATACCTTTATTCATAACAGACATCCTATCTGACGAGTTATCGCTACAGCTTGATTTCAACATCAACACCGGCTGAAAGGTCCAGCTTCATTAATGCGTCAACGGTCTGCTGTGTTGGATCAAGAATATCAATCAGGCGCTTGTGCGTTCTGATCTCAAATTGGTCTCGTGACTTTTTGTCTACATGTGGTCCACGTAGAACACAGTATTTGTTTATCACAGTCGGTAACGGTATTGGACCTGCCACCCGTGCTCCGGTTCGTTTTGCCGTCTCAACAATTTCACCAACCGAGACATCAAGCAATTTATGGTCGTATGCCTTAAGTCTAATTCTGATCTTCTGGCTCTGCATCGCTTCCTCGCTT
>DKFG01000030.1 GCA_002452325.1 Geobacter sp. UBA6802 | reverse complement strand
CCATTTACACAAAATTATTTACAGGACCCATTATGATCTGACGGAGGATGCTATCGCTTTTATTGACAGTATCTATCGCGGGAGATGTCCGGCTGAAGCGGGGCTGTTGCCTCAAGGTGAGCCGGATGCGGATGATGCTCAACATGCCGTTTCTATTGTTGAATCAGTTGTTCGGCCCAGGAGTCTGTCGGACTTAGGATAAATCTGCTGCACATTTGTCAGGACGGTTCATATTTCGCTGTTTTTTCGATCAATAAGTAGGGAAGAGATTGCAAGATAGATGTGAAAGGGGGAAGCCGATGAAACCTTCAGAAGCTCTTGCTATATATCGCAATGCTATCGTCACAATAGTTGAAAACAACCATACACGTAACCCCAAGGTGTTTGGTTCTGTCCTCTACTGCAAAGACACGGAAGAAAGTGATTTGGATATCCTTGTCGAAACTACCCCCGATACTACCTTGTTAGACATTGCGCGGATTCAGAATCAACTGTGCAAGATCATGGGGGTACAAGTAGACGTCCTGACACCGAAGGCTCTTCCTGAGCGCTTTCGTGATCAGGTTATGTTGGAGGCTCGTCCAATATGAAGAAAGATGCCTTACGTATACATGACTATCTCGATCATATTCAGCTGGCCATCCAGCGTATCTATGCCGCTATACGGAGTCTATGACAGAAACAGAATTTCTGGATGATGAGCAGGTGCAGGATGCTGTTCTTCGAAATATTGAAATAATTGGAGAGGCTGCAAGAAATATAGAAACGGGATTTCCTGAATATGCTGCAGAGCACAGCACTGTTCCGTGGGGTGACGTGTATCTGATGCGTAATCGAATTTCTCATGGTTATTTTGCGGTTGATTTGGAGATTGTATGGAAAACGGTACAGCGCAATATTCCGGAATTGGAGCGACTGATCAGGCCATTGAGATCATCATGCAGACCACCGGGCTAAGCAGGGAAGAGATTGAAAAAGTGATCTGAAGCTCATTTTTAGCGGCCAGGAGAAGTCATACACCATGACTGCTGCGGAAAAAACATACGCCAACCACCTCGTAAACCTGCTGCAGCCGGTTTTTGCACAGTATGGCGACATACTGTCTGCCGTCTACCTGTTCGGTTCACAGGCCACCGGCGAGGCAACAGAGCACAGTGACCTTGATCTTGCCGTACTTTTAAAGCCTGATGCTGCACGTGATGCCGCATCCCACCGCTTTACCCTGTTTGCCGAGTGCTCGCGTGCCCTGAAACGTAATGACATTGACCTGGTTATCCTTAACACAACCAAAAATCTGATTCTGCAAGATGACATTATCCGTACCGGCATTGTGCTGTATAGCAACGATACCGATGCACGCATTGACTATGAACTGAAGACCCAGCATCAGGCGCTTGATTTTCGTTTTCAACGCACCATGGCCATGGGAGTATGATGAACGAACGCGTACATCAGAAAATTGAACGGCTCAAGGAACATCTCACGCTGCTGCATGCACTGCGCCCTGATTGCGAGGAGCGCTTCCCCATTGATCCGATCTACCGTGGCGCTGTATTGCATTATCTCTATCAGCTTGCAGACGGCTGCATTATGTTAGCCGAACTGGTCATAAAGCTGAAAAAATTTCGTACACCTCAAACATACGCTGAGGCCTTTGACATTCTTGGCGACCGCGGCATCCTGCCAACTGAATTTGCTTATTCTTTTGCAGCCATAGCCGGTTTCAGAAATTTTTTTGCCGATGACTACGAAAAAATAGATGGTATGGTCATCTGCACCGAGGTTATGAAGCGTCTTGAGGATGTAGAACGGTATTTACAGTATATAGAAGAGGGTGTCACATAGCAGAAAGTACCATCAGAACACCGGGCTTACCGCCGAAGAGATAGGAAACATGAGGGATAAGCTTTGAAATTGGGAGCGGTAATGAATCTGCCTGATGATATATTTGTGGGGTTGCGAATACTGTTTAGAGAACTCCCCATAAGGGAGAGGAGACTGTGAGACTGCTTTTCGTCGGTCACGACTGCTGCGAGGCCGGGGCACAGCAGTCTCTCTTGCGTATCCTGCGCTGGCTGCGTAACAACACAGAGTGGGATATTGGCGTGCTTGCCTTGGGCAAAGGCTCGCTGGCTCCCGTGTACGCTAGCTTGGCCCCGCTGCTTGTGTTGCCCGATCCGACCAAGGGAACCCTTGACTGTATTGCCGCACTTACCGGCGGACCGCCGGATATTATTTGTGGAAACACAGCGGTCTCTGCCCGATCCTATGATCTGTTGTCTACCTTCGGCGCACCCATTATTACGCGCGTTGCCGAGTTGGATGACAGCATGGCCCGATACGTGGACGAGCCAACGCAGGCACTTCTTCTCAGACATTCCAGCGCGTACGTCGCTGTATCCGAACAGGTTGCCAGGATGCTTACCTCGCGCATGGGTGTTGCGCCCGATCGCATTACAGTCATCAACGGAGCCGTTGAGGACGTGGAGACCCGACTTGATGCGCTACGCCGCACTGAACTGCTCGGTCGCTTCGGGCTCGCGCCAGAGACCCGCTTGCTCTGGGGGTGCGGTTCGGTGAGCCGACGCAAGGGCTCGGATCTTTTTCTCGGCGTTACCGAAGTGTTATTCTCGCTCGGTGTACGAAATTTTCATGCCTTCTGGGCCGGCCATCCCGTGGACGACCTGGCTGTGCCACTTTTCCTGACCAAGGAGCGAAGCCCGGCACGCCACCATGCCACCTTCCTCGGCCACGTGCCGGGGCCCAACCTCCTTATGGCCCCAGGCGACGTCTTCTTGCTGACCTCACGCGAAGATCCCTTCCCACTCGTGAGCCTAGAGGCAGCCGAACGTGGCCTTCCCAGCCTATGCTTTCCCGGTTGCGGTGGCATGGAAGCCTTCGTGCGTGATGGCGGCGGGCTTGTTGCCATTGGCCGTGAGTCGGCGGACATGGCCCGGCTGGTCCAGCCCTTGCTTGAGAATCCTGCACACGCCGTCCGACTCGGTCAGAAAGCACGGGCTCTCGTACTGGCACGGCATTCTATGGACAGCACTGGTCCCAAATTCGTCAAACTATTTGAACGACTGGCCTCCCACATGCCGATGGTTTTCGTACGGCCCGGGCTTGCGGATATCCTCACTGTGGTCATCCGCAGCGTAGGTGAGCGCACCACCACGGTCTGCCGTGCACTCTTGCGCCAGGCCGTGCCCGACGCAAATATCATCGAAGTCAACGCCACTCCCTTTACAGAAGCCATACGTCGGAGCTTCGAGGTAGGTATCTCGCAAAACCGTCGCTGGACGCTGGTCGTGGACGCCGACGTACTTGTGCGTGCCGACTTCCCGAGGGAGGTAACGGATTATGCCGAAGCCCAAGATAACGATGTCTTCGTTGTGCAGGGATTAGTACTGGACAAGATTTTCGGGCTACTTCGACCCGCTGGTAATCACCTCTACCGCACGGCCATGCTCGCCGATGCGCTATCGTGCATCCCTGTCGACGGTGGCGGCCTCAGGCCGGAGACGGCCACCATTGACGCCATGACCGCCCTCGGTCGACTGTTCATTCAAACACCTGTTGTGGCCGGGCTGCACGACTTTCTCCAGCAGCCCATGGATATCGCGTGCAAATGCTTTGTACAGGCGCATAAGCACGCAACCTATGTCGAGAAGGTCTGGCCATACTGGGAAGCCTTGGCCGAATTCGATGTGGATTTCGCCTGGGCCATGCTTGGTGCCAAACTCGGTCTCGCATACTCGGACACTGTGTGTATTGACAGCGAATTCTTGCGCAAATGCATAGCTGATGCCCTGGCAGAGAGAGACTTCACTCCTATAGCGCTGCCACCACTTGATGTGAATGCCGTGAACGAAGGTTTTGTGCAGGCCGAGTTGCAGGCAGCGCAAGGAGATCCGCGTACAGCCGTCATGCAGTCGTTCATGTTCCCGCGAGAACGCTGGAATCACGTCTACGGGGGTACTCGCTGATGTGCGGTATCGCCGGTATCGCTGGGCCAAATGCGGGGCTGCTCGCCGTACCATTAAGGGCCATGCGCACGGCTCTGGGCCATCGCGGTCCGGACATGCACGGCGAGAAGTTCTACCCCGACTGTGCCTTGGGCCATACGCGCTTGAGCATCATCGATCTCACCGGCGGTTGCCAGCCCCTTACGTACGGCAATGGCTCGACCTGTGTGGTCTTTAATGGTGAAATCTACGGTTACCGAGAGCTGCGTAAGGTGGTTACAGCACCGTTTTCTACCGCTTCGGACACGGAACTTATCCCAGCACTCTATGCTGAACATGGCTGCAACCTCTGCCGGTATCTACCCGGCATGTTCGCCTTCGCCCTCTGGGACGAGCCCAACCGGCGACTCTTCTGTGGCCGTGACCGTTTCGGCGAGAAGCCACTTTACTGGTCGCTGACGCAGGAGGGGTTATTCATCTTTGCCTCGGAGCTGCCGGCACTTCTGGCCAGCGGACTCGTGCGCCCCCGACTGAACCTGCGAGCGGTGTCGGCATATCTGGCTCTGCGTTACGTGCCCGAAGGCATGACCATCTACGAGGATGTACATCTGTTGCCGCCCGGCCATGCGCTCGTTTTTGAGGACGGGCGCGTGCGCAGCTTTGCCTACTGGACCGCCCCCGCGCCCATGTCCGTGCCGCCAACCCCAGACGAAGCCCGCGAGGAGTTAGCACGGCTCATGGCTCAGGCCGTGCGACGCTGTATCGTGGCCGACGTGGAGGTGGCGGTGCTCCTCTCCGGTGGACTGGACTCCACCACCATTGCAGCCCTAGCCTCCAAAGAGGCACGGCTGCACGCCTTCTCCTTCGGCTTTGAAGGTTGCCGCAACGAACTGCCCTACGCCCGCGCGGCTGCCACGCACTATGGTATGCCACTCACCGAACTGGCCGAGGACGAGTTGGATCTGTCAACCATGCTTCTCGCCATGCCGTGGGTATATGGGGAACCCTTCGCCGATCCTTCGGCCATACCAACGTGTGCTCTCTGCCGCCGCGTAGCTAAGCATGTGAAAGTCGCTTTAGGGGGCGATGGTGGCGATGAGCTTCTCGCCGGATACACATGGTACAAGCCATTACTTGCATTGGAGCCGGGAGGTGTATGCACTGATTGGAGCTCTATGGCTGAACATCACTGGCGGTTAAATACCTATTTCCAGCCTGAACAAATCGCAGAGTTGGGGTTGCCGGAGGTTATCCGGCCACGTCTTGCTATGCCCACGGATACCCTAGACGACGCACTCCGAATGGATATTGATACCTTTTTGCCTGCAGATATCTTGCGCAAAGTTGACCGTGCGGCCATGTCAAGTGGTCTGGAGTTGCGTTCTCCTTTTTTGGATATTGATCTGGCTGAATTTCTCATTGGGCTGCCATGGACTTACAAAATTGGGCACGGTCGGGACAAGATACTCCTGCGTGATACTTTTTCTAATCTTTGGCCGGAAAGCATCCGTACGCGCGGAAAACAGGGTTTCGGGGCTAACGTCTCCACTTGGCAGCAGCGGCCTGATATTGTTGCTCTACGTGAGTACTACCTCTTTGGGCGAAACCGGCGCATTCGAGAGCTCTTCCCCCGTGAGGCCTATGAACGTTACGCAGCCGACACAGCCAATCTTGGCTGGCTTATGCTCGTGCTTTCTATCTGGTTGGAGTCCGCATCCTGCGAGTTGCCCTCGAAGTGCGCGAATTCTAAGTCTCCAAACCCGCAAAGTGTAGGTAGCAGCCGACCCCACGATAAAGAGGTAACCATGACCGACTATAACACTGCTAGCTCGTTGACCTTTCGCGATGCTCTTTTGCTGCGTTTAATTTTGGCCGAGACCGATGCCTACGATGACAACAGCCAAAGCTTCTACCAACTAGGTGACAGTGCTGCCTGTGCGGAAGACCGCGCAGCCATGGCCGTTGAGCCCGTTGTCGACGTGGGCGCGGTTCTGCGCACCGAGTCCGGTCGAACCGTGTTTGACGAAGAGCTGGACACTAAGGCTGTTCTCTACGGAATGCTCGCCGACGACGCTTCACGCGAAATTCTCGTGGATCTGGCAGCTTATCGCATCTTGGGACATCGACGCGTGAAGCTCGGCTATCACGGCCCTGACAACGTACGCCTACGCGAAGATTTGCTGTGCCGCTGCATGGAGCCGGGGCAGGCTGATCCACACCTCTTGGCAGACATTAGCCAGAAATGGCCAACTGACATATTCTCGTTTTTTGACCTTTCACCGGTTGGACGTAATCTGCGTGTCTATAGCATTGGAGAAGAGATCTACCGTTTCATGTATGCACCATCCTATCATTGCACATCAGGTGGTGTTGTTCGACCAGAGGTGGGTGATGTGGTCCTTGACTGCGGCGCAGCTTTCGGAGACGTTTCTCTGCAGTTTGCTCTAAGTGTGGGAAAATACGGCCGCGTAGTCTGCTTCGAGCCCTATCCGCTTTTTTTGCGCGTATTCCGCGAGAATATGAAGCTGAACCCGGCATTGGCCAGCCGCATAGAGGTGGTGGAACGTGCCGCTTGGGACCGCGACAGCGAAACACTCTCGTTCATTGCTGGCGGTGGTGGTTCACGTATTGACGAGGAGGGGCGCACCGAACTCAAGATCGCCACCACCACCATCGACGCAGTGGTGCGTGAACGTAATCTGCCGCGTGTAGACTTCATCAAGATGGATATCGAGGGCGCAGAGTTGAAAGCCCTGCGTGGGGCCGAGGCCACACTCAAGGCATACCGGCCAAAGCTTGCCGTCTGCCTGTACCACTCCCCGCAGGACTTCCGTGAGATTCCGGAATACCTTGACAGCTTGGGGCTGGACTACCGCTTCCACCTGAACCAGCACTATATGAACCAATGGGAGACCGTGCTCTACGCCGACCCCGGCCCGCAGAAGGTCTTTGTGGAAAAGGAAATCATGTCAGCCAATACCAACCCACGCGTGAATCCGGGCATTGCCAACTACTTCATCGGCGATCAGTACCGTTGCCAGCAGCTTTGCATCACCGAGGGCTTTTGGACCCCCCAGCGTATCGAGGCTGAGAACGACAACGGCTCACGCCCGGTACTCGAATGGGCTCTGACCATGATCGACCGTAGACGCGAGCTGTCTATCTTGGACATCGGCTGCGGCCCCTCGCAGAAGATGGCTCGCATATTCGGCCCTCACGCCAATATTCGCATTACCGGCCTGGACTCGGTAGAGGCCACGGATCTGGCGCGGCGCTTCAATCCCGGCGGTACGTACCTCCCCTGCGACTTGGACTCCGACGAGTCCATCGCCGCAGCCTCGGCACAGATGGGCACCTTCGATGTGATCTTTGTCTTGGACGTCATCGAGCATGTGCTGCATCCCGAGAAAATGATCGGGCTCATCAAGGCTCACAGCCGTCCGGACACCATGATTTTTCTAACTACACTGGAACGCGACATCTCGGCTAACGCCGGACCGCTTACCGAGGGCTCACGTAAACCGGAACACGTGCGCGAGTGGAACGCCGACGAGTTCCGGCAGTTCCTGCAGTACATGGGCCTGATCCTGCACGAGTTCAAGCTCACGCCGCTACACGGTAACCAGTGGTGCCAGACCTTCCTCTGCTCCGCACCAGGGAAATAGCGCGTAAACCGAAACTAGCCCCCACGGAGGATTCATGCATATCGACATCATTACCATAATGCGCTGTCCGGCCTGCAAGGCCACACTCTCTCTCACCGTCTACGCCGCCGGGAACAACGGTGAGGTACGCGAGGGGTTGCTCACCTGCACCTCCTGCAGCACGGTATACCCGATCACGGATCACATCCCGCGTATGGTCCCCACTACGCTGTTTTATGATCCGGACTTTCTCGCCCGCCACAGTGTAGATCCCTCACGGCTCTTGCACGGCTGGGACGGCCAACTAGCTGACATCTCAGAGATACAGAAGCACACCGAAGAGAACTTCGGCCACGAGTGGCAGCACTACGCCAATCTAGGCTGGACTAGCGAGACTACTCAGGACACCAGCGCCATGGAGGAGTCCATCCAATGGTTTCATGAAAAAAGCCTCCTAACCACCGAAGACGTGGCCGGTCGGTTGACGCTGGATGCTGGCTGCGGTAACGGTCGTTTCTCGCGTGCGGCATTTGCCGCAGGAGCACTGGTGGTCTCCATGGATCTGACCTGCGCGGCTGGCGTGGCCCGCGCCAATCTCGTCAGAGATGGCCGTAATGCGCAGGTGATACAAGGCGATATCCTGCACGCGCCTTTTAAGTCCAATACATTCGATGTGGTCTTTTCCATCGGTGTAATCCAGCATACCGGTGCTCCACTTAAGGCCACAGCCAACCTAGCCGCGTTAACACGCCAGAATGGGCTCCTGTCAATCCGTACTTACCGACGCGCCAACTCTCGTCTGGAGGAGAATGATGCCGCCATCCGTGCGGTCACCACCACTTTCAACATGGCTGAGTTACACGAATTTGCAGACATCATGCACAAGCTCACAGACTTCCTCTGCCGCAAAGGGCTGTACTGGCAAGTAGCCAGGCACATCGTCATCTTCCCCAAGCGCTATGACATCTTTGACTGGTATGCTGCTCCCGTGGCGGCTAAGCTTACCTACGAGGAAATGCGCGATACCTTCTCCGCAGCCGGGATGGCCGTGCTGCGCGATGCCGATGACGGCACGAGCTGTGAGGAGCGTTGTTTCAGCGCTATCTCAATCCTAGGAGAGAAAAGGAGCTAGAAGCACCCATGAGTCAAAACCGACAAGAACTCTTGACTCGCGACGCAGAATGCTATGCTGGCGAACGCCTCCGTGTCGCGCGTTTGAACTACCCACCGCGCTGGGTCACCATCGGCATCAGTAGTATGTGCACCAATCATTGCACCTTCTGCTCTTATCATTCCTTGGACGCACGCGACGGCGGCTCCAATGTTTATGGTCTAAAGTACGTCATGCCCTTGGTACGCTTCAAGAGCCAAGTAGACTTCTTCCACGCCGGCCGGGTGCCTCATGTGCATATCTGTGCCCCGGGCGAGCCCTTTCTGCACCCGGACATCATGGCCATGATCGACCATGTCATCGCGCGCTACGGCAAGGCCTCGTTTCAGTCGACTTTCAACCGTGTGGTTATGGCACGCGGTGACTACCTTTCAAAGATACTGGATCGTCGGGTACAAATTTCCTACATTGTTACCGATATTCAGGCCGGCGAAGCCACCGGACATGAAGCCATCAAGCGCGGTAGCTCCTTCGCTGACCTTCTTACGACATTACAAATCCTCTCAGATGCGGGTATTCGGATCATTGGCAATTTTATCATCACGCGTGAGAACCACGCTAACCTCCCAGGGCTCATTAATACACTGTATAAACACGGCATTCGCCTGCGGCTCAACGTCGAAAACCTCTTCCCGCACATGTTCAACGAGTTTACTGCCATGGAAAACGTCTACCACCTAGGTGACAGGGACATCGCGGCAAGTCTGCAAGAAGCCCGAGAGTTGGCCAAGGCTACCAGAGAGAGTATAGAGTTGACGTTGCCCACCCCCTTCGGTGACCCGGTCGCGCGCTGCTCGGTGTTCTGGGATAAGATTCAGATTTGGCCCGTCAAGGGTGTGGACCCAGCACGCTATGACGAGAACCTCGTGCCGCACGCCTGCAATGCCGTGGTACGTGGTGACATGAACTCGCTGGGCTACGTGTCGGACTATCCTGACGTTATGGCGCTCTGGAACAATCCTAAGCTAGTTGCCCTGCGCACAAAGATACTGGCTGGCGAGGCCCCGGACAGGTTCTGCTGGTCCTGTCCCTGCGGCGTGGCACTCAAGGGCAGCGGGTTAGACAAGGTAAGCGGTCCGGCTTTTTGAACAGAGGAACTCTGTTTTGACCCGTGTTTTTGTTTTTTCATGTGGCTGTTTCAGCTGGTTCACCTAACCAGCTGAAACTCACAATATTTTTTACTGTAAGATGGTGCTACCCTTATAAAGTCGTATGCATATACATGGATTAGGATGGTAAATGAGCACACTGCATCCATCTCAGGAGAGTAATTTTGACTGCAGAAGCTAAGGTTATACTTAAATGCCAGGATGCAACCCCAACCGCCAATGGGCCGCGTCTTATTGCTTTTCATCTCCCTCAATTCCACACCATCCCCGAAAATGACGAATGGTGGGGCAAGGGCTTTACTGAATGGACGAACGTCACAAAGGCGCAACCCCTCTTCGATGGCCACTACCAGCCCCATGTGCCATCTGATCTTGGCTATTATGACCTTTCCGATCCTTCCTCACTGAATGCTCAGGCCGCCTTAGCCCAAGAATACGGAATTCATGGCTTCTGTTTCTATCACTACTGGTTTAACGGCAAACTGCTGCTGGAAACCCCGCTCCACCAGATGCTGAAATCGGGTGAACCTGACTTCCCCTTTTGCCTATGCTGGGCGAATGAAGATTGGACCAGGGCCTGGGATGGCAGGAGCGGTGAAACGCTGATTAGCCAGAACTATTCAGATGCAGATGACATCAGGCATTTTCACTACCTGCTCAACTTCTTTGAGGACAAACGATACATACGGATAAATGGCAAACCACTGTTTCTTGTGTATCGAGCAAACCGGTTGCCGAGTCCGCTGAAAACCACGACAATCTGGCGTGATTTTGCCAGAAAATCCGGTCTCGGCGAAATCTACCTGTGTCGTGTTGAAAGCTTTTCCGATGAGCACACTGATCCGGTCGCACTCGGCTTTGATGCAGCGATCGAGTTTCAGCCGGACTGGCGGGAGCTGGGACAAAAGCTGGAGAATCCAGCATACGGTACACACAGGGTCTATGACTATTCAACGGTTGTGGAGAAGATGTGTAAAAAGCCGGGTGTTTCCTATACTCGGTACCCTTGTGTCACCCCTGCATGGGATAACTCACCACGACGGAAGTCAGATGCCGTCATTTTTATCAACTCTTCTCCAGCAGTCTATCAGCGCTGGCTCCGCCATGCCGTCAACACGGTTCAGCATCTTCCGCCTGACGAGCGCTTGGTTTTTGTTAACGCTTGGAATGAGTGGGGTGAAGGCAATCACCTGGAACCGGATCAGAAGTTCGGCAGATCATATCTTGAGGTAACACGCGCAGCATTATCAGGTGTTACAGCGCCTACCAATATTCATGAATTAGCAATTGAAAACAAGGAGACAACTGTCCATACAACATTCATTGCCTCCATAATTATTCCTGTATTTAATAAGCTTGATTACACCAAAAACTGCATTCGTTCACTTATCAGTTCAATCAGCGATATCGCGTATGAAGTTATAATAATAGATAATGGCTCTACTGACGGCACCAGGGAGTACCTCAATAATCTTTCAGGCGATGTAACAATTATCACAAATCATGAAAATGTCGGCTACACCATCGCCTGCAACCAAGGTGCAGCAGTTGCACGAGGCAACTATCTGGTATTCCTTAATAACGATACGTTGCCACAGCTACAGTGGCTACACCACCTGATTGCTACCGTTGAGAACGATCAAAAGGTGGGCGCTGTCGGAGCAAAACTGATTTACCCCGACGGTACATTGCAGGAGGCGGGAGCTATCGTTTTCCAAGATGGTTCCGCACTGAACTTCGGCAGGGGAGATGACCCGGATAGGCCGCTCTATAATGTTGCATGCGAAGTTGACTACTGTTCTGGTGCATGTCTGCTGATACCCACAATAGTATTCCGGGAGCTGGGTGGCTTTGATGAAGTTTATGCCCCTGCTTATTACGAAGAAACCGACTTCTGCTTCAGGCTACGTGAACGTGGTTACAAGGTTATGTATCAGCCGCTGGCCCGTATCATTCATTATGGCTCTGTAACGGCAGGGCTTGATCCGTCCGGCCCTTTGCGGAAATATCTGCTGATCAATAAAGAAAAATTTCTTAATAGATGGAAACAGCAACTACTGATGCATGCACCGCCTCCCGCAACTGGCGGAGCAAAGCCTCTTAAATCGGCGCGCCAGTTAGTTCACGCGCGTGATAATTCTTACTTGCTTCCTTTATACTCTCGTTTATTCGAGTCAATAGAAGGTTGGTTCATGTGGGAAGCGGTCGAAATACTTTCCTACTTTAATAACATACAAAAATTTGAATCTGTGCAGGGGGATCTGTTCGAGATAGGAGCATACAAGGGAAAACTCACCTTGATGCTCATGACGTTTGCCAGAGAGGGAGAGCTGCTTTACGTGAATGATATTTTTGACATGCAGTATCTGAATCAATCAAAATCAGGGTGCGGCGCCAATTTATCAGACTTTACGAATAATATTGCAAAACTGACCAGTAATTATGGTTTTGTAAAGTTGTTAATAAAGGATTCATCCGGTCTCAGCCTCGCTGACGTACGCGGAACGATGAGAATAGTGAGTATAGATGGTGGACATTCAACGGAGGAAACATATTCAGATCTCGTATTTGCTACTTCAGTACTGAGTGAACATGGAATTATAATTGTCGATGACATATTTCATAGGGATTGGCCAGGTGTTAAAGCTGGTGTTGACAGATTCCTGAATGACTACAATCAGATGGTTCCTCTAGCAGTTTTTTTCAATAAGCTGATTATTGTTTATAAAAACTCTCTCAACTTCTATGCTCAATACCTTGAATCAGCCCCATTTGTCCGCTTGATGCCTCGCTACGATACCAGTCTTGCAGACGGCTTATTCAAGGGTTTTACGTCATATGTTGTTTCCAGGAAGATTAATTAAGGAGCTGTATAATATGAAATTTGATCACATTTTAAGCGAAATAGGCCAGTTACCTGTAATAAGCAATGACGACGGGAAGCGCTTATACGACTTTATTTTGAATTCGAACACCAGAAGTATTTTGGAGATAGGAATGTTTCATGGCAAATCAACCTTGTTTATGGCTAGCGCCTTGGATGAAATTGGTGAGGGCCTTATAGATGCAATTGACTTGGTAAGTGCACAGTTTATCAAACCAAATATAGTAGAACTAGCCGAACATCTGGGATTGCAAAGTTATATTAATCCAATTTTCAGCAACCTGGGTTCTCAATGGGAACTCCGAAAAATTATTTCAATGAGCACATTAGACGGTAAATGCCATCCGAAATATGATCTTTGTTTTGTTGACGGATATCACAGTTGGGAGCGAGCCGGATTAGATTTCTTTCTCTGTGACAAACTGCTTAAGCCCGGTGGCTGGATAATTTTTGATGATTTGTGTTGGTCATTTGCAAATTCACCATCATGGAAAGACCTGCCGGAAACGAAGTCAATGCCTGATGACTATAGGTCTGCGCATCAAGTTGGGGAGGTTTTTGAGTTATTGGTTCGGCAACATCCATCGTACGAAGAAATTAAAATTGTGGGAAATTGGGGTTGGGCTCGGAAATCATTGAATGCCCTTACTTAGGCACAAATCATTTCGTTAATACAAATCATCAATTAATGGGGCTGTCATGACAAGCTGCAACCAGTTGCACATAGGTGTTCATTCGCAAACACTTGAACGACCTGACGGAATGATTTCCGGTTCAGAGATAACCACTGCTGGTTTAATGAAAGCGTTTTTGCGAAATCCGAGAGTAGCAGACGTCAAGAGATATGGGCCAGGGCATTATTCAACATTACATTATGACAAACTGGATCTGTTTATTATCGAAGGCTGGAGTGAACAATTAAAGGAAGTTATTGCTTTAATAAGGAAAACAAACCCTCACTGCATAATTCTTTTTTGGAATCTTTCTTTTTTACATTTTGATGATGTTGTTGCATTTGATGTAGATGGGTATTGTACAAACTCTCAAAAAACACTTGAGATTCTATCAAAGCTTAAACCTACAATTTTCTTGATGTTGGCCTCTGATCCGACTGAATTTCAAAGAACCAACATCATGCATGAATACTGCCATGACGTTGTCTATCTTGGCCTTTACCACCCCAACAAATCGCATCAAATTATTGATCTTATTCTAGGCGAAGCGACGCCGTTTGATTTTGCCTTGTACGGTACAGGATGGGGTACTCATCCAGCCTTGTCAGAATTTTGGAAGGGGCCGTTACCAAAAGGGGACATAGCCAAGCTCTATAGTTCAGCACAGGTTGTACTTGGCACTACAGAGGACAGACAGCGGGCAGCCGGCATGATAAATAATCGTGTTTTTGAAGCCTTATCGTGCGGCGTCTGTTTTATTTCTGAATACTATCCAGAGCTGGAGGCAACGTTTGGCGATGCGATTCTTTATTCACGGGCGCCGGGAGATACAGCCCGGCATATCCAAAAGCTGTTAGCAGACAAAGACTATGCGAGCAAAATCAGACAAAAAGGCAGAGATCTGGTACTCCAACACCACACCTATGATCATAGAGCAGATAAAATCCTGAGCTTTTTTGATTCCTTGTATAAAAACAAAACTCGCGGGAACATCTTGGCTCTACCCCAAAGCAGTTGCGGTTCTCTAAGGCATTTGCACGTCGCTTTTTTTACACATTACTCTGAACTGTTTGGTGCAAACCGGTCTTTGATTACACTTGTGGAGGGTTTGTCTACACTAGGCTACCGCATTACGGTATTCTGCCCCGAGTACGGAGAGCTGACCGACTATCTCGACACGATAACTGTGGCGTATAACGTTGTTCAATTCCCCTGGTTTTTTTCAGAGCAATCAAAAGAGACGCCGACAGCTCAAGAACGACTTGCTTCGATACATGAAAACCTTGTTCTTGCCGCGCAGTTTTGTCAAAAAAATGAAGTTGATTTAATATATTCAAATAGTTCTGTTACAGACGTCGGTTTGATTGTCGCCAGGATGCTTAACAAGCCTCATATATGGCATATACGAGAGTTTGGCGATCTGGATTACAACATTTTTCCTGACACCGGATCCAGCGTGTTTTCCTGGCTGCTTAGATTATCAGAAGGTCGTATATTCATTTCAAAGTCATTAGGCAGCTATTTTTATGATCGCTACGGAGTTACCGGAAAGGTAATTTATAACGGCATCTACTCAGATCAGGAGTTATACGATTTTCACCGTCGCAAAGCCCCCCGGATTAACTCACCTATTACATTTGTGCTTGCTGGCCTGATCCATCGGACTAAAGGACATGATGTAGCTATTCATGCCTTGTCAAAGGTTCTTGAAAAGCATCCCGACACACAACTGATAATCGCCGGACGTGGTGAGACCGCCTGGATATCCGAGTTACTGCGTCTGCATAATATTGAAAACAGCGTAACCCTGATTGGTTACGTCAAAGATCCAGCCGATATTTTCCTGAATGCAGATGTAACTTTAATGTGTTCAAGATATGAAGCGCTGGGACGCGTTACAATTGAATCACTTGCCTGTGGCACACCTGTTATTGGCAGGAACTCTGGAGGGACTCCAGAGATACTTACTGATCAATATAATGGATTGCTGTATGACGGCACTGCCGAGGATCTTGCATTAAAAATGATGTCTCTGATTCAAAACAGGGAGCTATTGCGCGAGTTTTCCGTCAACGCTGTAAACACGGTAAGAAGTAGTTTTTTAAAAGACACCTATGTGTCTGAGGTCCATAAATACATTCAGAGAATAGCCGATGGTTATAGGGAAAACAGTTGTGATGTTTTACGTATCAGCAATAGCATGACCGTTCCTGACTCGCATCTCATATCATTGTATGAGAAACTTTTTTCAAAAGCTTATGCTGAGTCTGCCGTACGCAACCCCGGTTTTCCACAGCATTCTTTCGACTTTGTACCAGTACCGAATCATCCCTATGGTCTTGTTACGGTTGACGGCATTACCGGTTACCTTGCGCGGGGTGATGTCAATCTGCTGTACTCCCTTGCCCGTCAGCTCCCTTCGGGCGGCACCATCATTGAGGTGGGCAGTCACCAGGGGCTTTCTGCCTATATCATGGCGAAAGCACTTTGTGATTCCGCTAACAACACTGCCCGGATAATCTGCGTGGATATCTGGAACGGGGGGGTACTTGAAACTTTCAAACGTAACATGGATGAAAAGAATATTGCCCATTTGGTTATGCCGTTACAGATGGACAGTATTGATGCAGCAGCCCAGTTTCCCGAAGCATGCGCGGACCTGATTTTTATTGACGGTGATCATTCGTACGAAGGATGCCGGGACGATATACGCGCATGGTTTCCCAAGCTTAGGCCCGGTGGTGTGATGATCGGCCATGACTATATTGATGTCTGGCCAGGAGTTATCCGGGCTGCTGACGAGTTTGTTCAGGAACATGGCTTGTCAGAGTTTTATCAAGCCCCCTGTTCTGGTTCGAATATTTTTCTATTCGTTAAACCACCGGAACCTGAGCCAGCTAAGCAAGTGCCTAAGATATCTGTTGTTACTCCAAGCTTTAATCAAGGGCGATACATAGAGCAGACCATTCAGAGCGTGCTGGCTCAGAACTACCCTCATTTTGAACATATCGTGATTGACGGTGGTTCAACTGACGGCACCATTGATGTTCTGAGACGTTATCCCCATCTCACCTGGGTGTCCGAGCCCGACAAGGGGCAGACGGACGCCCTGAACAAGGGGCTGCGGATGGCATCGGGCGATATCATAGCCTGGATCAATTCAGATGATTATTATCTGGAGGGGGCGTTTCAGCGGGTTGCCGACGAGTTCCGTGACAATCCGGCGACACACCTGGTGCTTGGTGATTGTCTCTGGTTTTACGAAGGTTCTGACCGCACGATTAAAGTGGTCAATCGTACCAAGACCTTTGAAGATATTATTCGATACTGGGATGACTGGATTATCCCCACGCAGCCTTCGGTGTTTTTTAAGCGCTCGCTGCTGGATAAGGTGGGATTTTTTGACGTTAGCCTGAACATGGCGATGGACTACGAATTCTGGCTGCGGGCGGCAAAACACAACGATCTAGTCCATATTCCGCAAATATTATCGGCGTACCGGTTCCACGATGCCTCAAAGAGTGGTATGGGTAACGACTGGTCGCACTTTTTTGATGAATGGCACCGGGCATACCTGCGGCACAAGCGTTTCTCCCGTTTGCTGCCGCAGCAGCCGCTGATTACTGCGGCACTTCCCTTGGGTGCGCATGCCGCCAACGATCCTGCGGCGGTATGGCGGACGATCAAAGCGATTCAGGCCAATATCATCCGCGACATGGAAATTTTGCTGATTACGGATCGCCCGGATACGAACGAGTTGGCGGAAAGCTGCACGGGACAGATCCCGATACGGGTGATACCGGTGCCGGTTCTTGCCGCTGACAGCTTTATGGATGCCGCAACAAAGCAGGCGGCAGGCTATGCGCTGCATATCCCCTCCCTCATGCATCCACTGGGTCAGCGTTGGTACGTACCACTTCTGAAAGAGCTGCTGAATAATGTCGAAACCCTGGGGGTAGTAGACACCGCCTACCCGGATACCACGCATCCGTTGTTGTCTCCGGGTAGCCACGCCGGACCGGACCGCTTGATTCGGTCTTCAGCCGTTTCCGTGAGACGACCGCTCATCAGTGTCATTATTCCCACCTTCAATCGTTCAGCAATACTCCGGCGATGCCTTGAGCATCTGGCAGGTCAGACCCTTGACGCAGAGCAATTTGAAGTGATTGTTTGCGATGACGGCTCTACTGACGCCACCGCCGAGGTGGTACGGAACCTCCGCACCGGTTTTAATTTGCACTACCTGTGCCAGGAAAATACCGGCCCTGCTGCTGCACGAAACCTGGGGGTTCGCAAAGCAACGGGAGAGTATATCCTGTTTCTCAATGACGATGCCCTGCTGGCACCAAACGCACTTGAGATTCATCTTGCAGAACACCAGCGGCTGGCAAATCCGAAGGCTGCCGTGTTAGGCCTCTTTTCCATGCATCCGGAGTTTACCGACACTGCCAAACCGGTTGGATGCTGTCTGGATTACTCAGACCTGATTTTTGACTACTGTACCATGCAGCCTGACACCCCTTACGGATATGAGAAGTTTTACACCTGTAATATCAGTCTGAATCGTGCATTTATGCTGACGGGTGATTTGTTTGACGCTGCTTTTGTGCGCCTTGCCGGAGGCGAAGATATCGAGTACGGTTATCGCCTGCAGCATCGGGGCACTAAAATTTACTACCGTCCGGACTGCACGGCACTGCATGCCCATGCCATTACTCCAGAAGGTTTGGGCAGGATGTTCATTACAAGGGGGCAGGGAGGAACACTACACTTTACACGGCACAACAACCTTCCCCATCATTACGCCCGCATGACACCTGCAGATGCCGAGCGGTTTCGCTGCAATCATCTGCGGCTGGAACCAGTGGTGTCGGAGCTGGGTGAATTGGTGCACAAGATTGACGCATTGACCTACCAGTCCACCGTAACCAGCATGCCACCGATCCTGGAGCGGGAACACGACCTTGGCTTCATGTACCTATGGAAACTTGCGGACGAACAACTTGATGCCACCCTGACGGCACTGTGCGCCCATACGCAGAATTTGCATCAACAGCTGATACAGGCATCTATCCGGAGTCTGGAGGAGACTGCCCTGCAGTTGTTTCCGGTGCTGAACTTTATCAAATGGTATTACGATACCGTAGGGATCGTCACATCGGAACATTTATCCGCACTTATGGAGCTTGACAGAAAGGCAGGCCGGCACGGTGCTGAAGCACAAAAAGGGGCATCATACCTTATTGTACCGGTGGTACCTGACTATCGAAAATCATGGCAACCGGCGCCCATTCATCGCCCCCCCACCGTACCGGCATGGTCGGCGTCAACCTGCCTGCTTGACCGTATTCCCTTTAGGACAACTCCTGCTACAGAAGGACGCTTGGTAGAGCCGTTCAGGTTTTTTCAGCGGCAGTTTCAGCGTCGCATCCAAGACGGTAACCTGGTTGCCGTTCGTTATCTGGAGATTGCCAACGGCATTTTCGATACTTCACACGGTCAGGCCCCGCCTGAACTGTTGGGCATGGGTTACTACACCTTGCTGCGTATGCTTGAGGAAAAGCCGTATCTTGAGGAAGTTTGTGATTATATCCGGCACCTTTCACAAGCGGTCAGGGGGCCTGATCCCGGCATGGAGGAAATGTCTGGCTGGATGGAGCAATTTCGCTCGATCCGTCAGGATAAGAACCGAGTTCAGGAGCTGCTGACCGCCTTTGAGTACGAGGAAGCGGACCTTTTGCTTGCCAAACTGACTGATCAGTGTCCCGGCGATCCGGAACTGCTTTGGGAACAGACAACACGCTTGATAGCTACCGAAAGGGAGTGGGAACCGCTTCTCCGGCAACGGGAAACATTTTTTACCGGTTCTCCGTATGCCTGGTGGTGGCATTGGACAATGGGAGCATCGCTGTTCCGCTGCGGCAACTACGAAGCTGCATGTAAACCGCTGGAAGCATCCCTCAGCCTTCGGGACAACTCTCACACAGCAAATCTGCTGGCGGAATGCTACTTTCGCCTGGGTGAGCGGAACAGTGCGATGAATCTCTGGCGGGAATCACTCCGCTACGATCCGTTGCAAATGCACCTGTATCTGAAGATGCACGACTGCATGACCGGGGCTGATCGTATGGTGCAACACGATCTTACCGGCGAGAATATCTGCGTGCTCATTTACTGCTGGAACAAGCGCGACGTTCTGGAAGCTACTCTCAAAGGTCTTGCCGCTTCTAACCTAGGCACAGCCACCATTCTTATGCTGGATAACAACAGCACGGACGGCACTGGTGATTTGATGGAACAGGCGGTTGCGCTTTTTCCCCGTAACCGTTGCCGGGTGATACACCTGCCCACCAACGTGGGGGCTCCGGCAGCGCGCAACTGGCTAATGGCACAACCGGAAGCCAGGCAGGCTGATTATATCGCCTATCTGGATGATGACGTGGATGTTCCTCCAGATTGGCTGGGACGCCTGCTGGCTACGTTAAAGGCATTCCCCAAGGCCGGAGTTGCTGGTAGCAGGATTGTGGATCCGCTCCGTCTGCCTGTCTTGCAATACGGTGGGGTGTTTCTGGATGTTGCCGAGGAGAACAGTCTGCGAGTAACCTGCAAGCATGGTAATGAAAATGATTACGGCCAGTTGAATTATATACGTTCCTGTGTGTCGGTGATGGGTTGCTGCCACCTGTTCAGAAATGTGGCTCTCTATGATGTGGGAGAGTTTGATGTCCGCTTCTCCCCCAGCCAGGTTGATGACATCGAGCACGATCTGCGTACCGTACAGAAGGGGTATGCGGTGATTTACAATGGGTATAACAGGGTGGTCCACCATCAGAAGACCGGTAAGCAATCTATTCTGAACCGTGCGGCAAAAGGAAATGTGGAAGGCAATGTGCATAAGATGATCACTAAACATCCGGTGGAGGAGATGCGCCGGATCAAGTTGGAGGCGGAAGAACTTGATCGTCAGTATTTACGGCAGAAGATTGATGAGCTGCACGCAGCAGAGATGCTTAATGGAGTGCGGGATGTGCAGTTTGGTCTTATCTGAATGTGAGGTGCTTCGTGAGTGTCTGGAGCTTTAAGTGGCTTGAAATACATGCGGTAGATCATTGTAACAACAATTGTATGGGATGTAACAACAGCTCGCCTGTTGCATCACATCGTGAGTACTCTGCTGAAGAGTATCTGCCTTGGCTTGATGAACTTTGCAGACGCAAAATCCCATTTGAGGAACTGTCTGTCATGGGGGGAGAGCCGTTTTTGCACAGTGACCTTGCGCACTTCGTCCAGACCCTGAAGATGCGGTACCGTAAAAGAATGATGCTTTCCAGCAACGGATTCTGGCTGAGTGATGCCGGTATCCGCTATCATCACGATCTGCTGATGTTGACCGATGTGCTGTTCATTTCTCGGTATCCTAATATAGCCAAAGAGGTGGGCGGCAATGATGCATTTGAGTACTGGGTAAACGAGCTTCGTCGCCGTCACCCGCACCTGCATGTTGACGTACGTGCTATGGAACACTCATGGCGTGAACTCAGCTATACATCTGAGCCACTGATTGTGAATAAACATTGCTTTAACGCCGAATGTACCAATCTGCTTGCAGACGGCAGAATGGCCCGCTGTGGACCAGGTGCCTATGCTCATCTTGATCATTCCATTTGCCCTGAATTTACGGGATCGAATGATATGTTCTATGATTTGAAAACTGATAATTCTGATTTTTGGATGTGGCGTAAACGTTGGCCATTGGATGCCTGCAAACATTGTACGCATTTTAAGGCAACGACTGTGCGTTGGAAGGTGCTGCCGGGTGCACCGCGCCACCGTGAATATGAAGTGGAATATCATCGCCGAATGATTGCGAACGCAGCCTCGCAAGGGCGGTTTGAACAGGCAACGGAAATAGCGACGGATGCTTTGAGAAGATTTCCTGATGAAGCGAGTTTGTTTAGCGACCTGGGCCTTCTGCGGTTACTCGATGGTGATTACGTGGAAGCCAAGGGCTGGTTACTCAAGGCGCTGCACCTTGATGGCGCATGCCGTGAAGCACTGCAAAACTACGCCTTGCTTATCACCAAGTACAGACCAGATATTCAATCAAATGGGGGCTGATTTGCAGACTGGCTGCGTGTTGTGCTGAATATTCTGCCCGACGGATAGAGTAAGTACGGCAGTGGTATTTCCAGAATTCGTCAGGAGCTTGCAAGCTACCCGCATATTGAATTCAAGATTGAAGAGATTGCCAATGGTATTCTCGTTTCCTTCATAAAGCAGTATAAAGATATGAGCCCCACAAGGGCAGTGCTAGAAGTCACCGAGGAAGTCACCGAGGAAGTCACCGGGGAAGTCCTGCGTCTGCTGAACGTATGTACTGGGGAGAAAAGCCGCCTTGAGCTGCAGCAGATGCTGGGGTTAAAGCACGAAGAGCATTTCAGGGCCGCGTACTTGCAGCCGGCGTTGAGGCTTGGTCTGCTGGAGATGACGCGCCCTGAAAAGCCCAAAAGCCGATTGCAGCGGTATAAACTTTCGGGAAAAGGCAGACAAATCGTAGAGAATTCGACAACAACGGAAACAATGGGTACTAATATATGAGTCTTCCCCGCATCCATATCTTCATCTATTCCTGGAACAAGGCCGCCGAGCTGGAGGTGACCCTGCGTAGTCTGGCGGCCACTAACTACCCTAACTACAAGGTGTTTATCCTGAATAACGGCAGCAGCGACGGAACGGCAGATCTGTTGGCTATGTTGCCGCAACAGCTATTCAAAGAGTTTAAAGTCATCTCCCTGCCGGTGAATATCGGCGCTCCGGCGGCCCGTAACTGGCTCTATGCCGATCCTGAAACCGGCCAGGCCGACTATGTTGCCTACTTTGACGACGACATCGAGGTGCAGCCGGATTGGCTTACCCGGCTGCTGAAAACACTGGAGCAGCACCCGCGTGCCGGTGTGGTGGGAGCCAAGATCATCAATGCTGTCGGGCCGAAGACGGTGCAGCACTCCGGCGGTATCCTGACCCAGGGGGAAGAGTGGATCAATCATGTCATGCTGTACACCAACTGCCCGGACCAGGGGCAGTTCGACAATATAAGCGAGCGTGATTACGTGATGGGCTGCGCCAATTTGTACCGCAGAAGCGCCATGGACGAGGTGGGGCTGTTCGACATCCAGTTTGCACCTACCCAGTTTGACGATGTTGACCACCACCTGCGGATGCGGCTGAAAGGGTGGCAGGTGCTGTTTAACGGTCTGGTGGAGGTACGGCATTTGCGTAACTCAGGGGGGGCAGCCAACGCCAATCACCTGGCCAACCGATTTAAGCTGGAAAAGAAGTATGATGCAGCCACGGCAGAAAAGATCTTCCGTCAGGGGGCGCTGCTGGATTTTGTCGAAAAGCATCCCTGGGTGCGGGGATAGACATGGACCTGAACGGTTTGCAGTATCTGGTTGTCGGTGCTGGTTTCTTCGGCGCCGTAATGGCCGAGCGGATCGCCAATGACCTGGCTCAGAAAGTGCTGGTCGTTGATAAACGCAGTCACATCGGCGGCAACAGCTATTCCGCGCCGGACCCGGTAACCGGTATTGAGTGCCACTGCTACGGCTCCCATATTTTTCATACCTCAAACCGTACGGTATGGGAGTATATCACCCGTTTTACCGACTTTAACAGCTATCGTCACAAGGTGCTGACCCGTTACCAGGGGCGTACCTTTATCATGCCGATCAACCTCTCCACCATCAACTCGCTCTACAGCCTTGACCTTTCACCTGAAGAAGCGGCCCGTTTCATCAGGGAAGAAGCTGCACGGGAGGGGATCACCACGCCGGTTAATCTGGAGCAGAAGGCGATCTCTCTGATCGGCAGGCCGTTGTACGAGGCATTCATCAGGGGGTACACGATCAAGCAGTGGCAGACCGACCCGCGTGAGCTGCCGGAGTCGATCATTACCCGTCTGCCGGTGCGCTGCGGCCATCACTATGATTATTTCGACGACCGCTGGCAGGGGATTCCCTGGGACGGTTACGGGGCGCTGTTTGAGCGGATGCTGGATCACCCCCTGATCGAGGTGCGTTTGAACACGGATTATTTTGCCATCCGTGATCAGGTGCCGGAAACCTGCAGGGTGATCTACACCGGCCCCATTGATCGTTTCTTTGATTATCGCTACGGCGTGCTGGGCTGGCGTACGCTGCGCTTTGAGCGGGAAACTGTCGAGACAGGGGATTATCAGGGAACGACGGTGATGAACTATGCCGACCCGGAAACTCTCTATACTCGTATTCATGAATTCCGCCACTATCACCCGGAGCGGACCGGATACCCGGCGGGCCGCTCCGTCATCTACCGCGAATATTCGCTCTCCTGCGGCCGGGAGGATGACCCCTATTATCCGATCAATACGGCACAGGATCGGGATACGTACGAGCTGTACCGTCGGGACGGTGAATTGCTGCCCAACGTGCTATTCGGCGCACGGCTGGGAACCTACCGCTATCTGGACATGGACAAGGTGATTGAGCAGGCGCTGGAGATGTATGCTGCGAAGATACAGGAGGGAGCGTGACTATTCACGTTATCGGCGCAGGTAACTGGGGAACCACCCTGAGCAAACTGTTTGCAGAGACTAACGACGTGGTTCTCTGTACACATTCTGCCGAACATGCCGATGAGATTACTACGTTCCGGGAAAACCGGCGGTATCTGTCCGGGGTGCCGTTACCATCGAACTTGACGGCGATTCCTCTTGCAGCGTGTTTCATTGAGGCTGACGACGTGGTGGTGCTGGCAGTACCATCCCGCTCTTTGCCGGATCTGACACAGGAATTGCGGTCTCGTTTGTGCGGTAACCCGCTGGTATGTGCCACCAAAGGATTCCAGCACGCTTCATTCAAGACCATGGGACAACTGGTGCGGGAGACTATTCCGGAATCGCCGTTGATCGTGCTCTCCGGCCCCAACATCGCCCGTGAACTGGCAAGTGGGCTGCCCAGCAAGGCGGTGCTGGCCTCACATGATTTGACGGCGTTGACCAGGGTGGCCCGGGTGCTGCGCAACGATACCCTGGTGTTTGAGCTCTCCCGTGATGTTGACGGGGTGGAACTCTGCGCTGCATTGAAGGGGGTTATCGCCGTAGGGGTCGGCATTGCCGACGGTCTGAAGCTGGGGGATAATATGACTGCCCTGCTGATGACCTACGGTCTGCGGGAGTTTGTGGAGGTGGCTGAATTTCTGGAGATCCGTCACAAGACCATTTACGGCATCGCCGGATTGGGTGACCTGATCACTACCTGTATCAGTCCCAACAGCCGCAACCGCCGTTTTGGCCGCTTGCTGGGGCAGGGGATGCCGACGGATGAGGCCCTGGCCCAGGTGGGGATGGTGGTAGAGGGGGTCCAGATGGCCCGTACCATTGTAGAGATGGGGGATCTGAATATCAGGATTCCTCTTTTTTCAACCATTGCCCGTGCGATTTTTGAGGAGAACCGGTCGCTGCGGGAGGAGTTTACCGCCTGTTTGATACACTACCGGGGATAGGCGTAACCGCCATGCAAGGAGCTGTATGAAAGCAATCATTCTCAATGCCGGCAAAGGAGGGCGCCTTGGATCGCTGACCGATGATCGGCCAAAATGTTTGGTAGAGGTGGGCGGTCGTCCGATTCTCGATTTTCAGCTTGATGCCCTGCGGCAAAGTGGTGTGCGCGATCTGGTGATGGTTATTGGTTACCGCGATGCCATGATCCGCGACTACCTGAAACGATACCCGGAATTTTCCGTCACCTGGATCAACAACCCTGACTACGCCCATACTAATACCGCCTACTCGCTCTGGCTGGCCCGCAGGGAGATGACCGGCAGTTTTCTCTACTTGAACGGCGATGTGTTGTTTCACCCGGAATTGATCCGGCGTTTGGTGGCGGCCCCATCCTGCAATCCACTGGCCGTTGAGCGCAAACGCTGCGGCGATGAGGAGGTGAAGGTGCTGCTTTCCGGCACCCGCATCACCGCCATCGGCAAGGAGATTCCGCCGACAGAAGCCTATGGTGAGTTCATCGGCGTGGCCCGCTTTGCCGGTTCCATCGGTTCGCTGTTCGGCGCCACGCTTACCGACGTGGTGGAACGGGATCGGCTGCTGAAGAACTACTTTGAGACCGCTGTGGATCGGAT
Source organism: Geobacter sp. UBA6802 (assembly GCA_002452325.1). GTDB lineage: Bacteria > Desulfobacterota > Desulfuromonadia > Geobacterales > Pseudopelobacteraceae > Trichlorobacter. Next base: position 14,870 of record DKFG01000030.1, on the reverse strand, counting down.
GCTGGATCAGGCAGTCTTTACTGCCCTGGATATTTCCGATCTTCCTTGTATTGAGATCGATTTCCCTGAAGACCTTGAGCGGGCAGAGAGTACCATTCTGCCAGCCTTTGCCGGGTGCTGACGGTATGCCTCCTGCCAGGGTGCTGTTCTACATCCAGCGTAACCTGCACCTGCCGTTTCTGGAACCGGTGCAGGAACAGCTGGTACGACTCCGCCCGGATGTAGAGACTGCTTTTTGCGCGCCTTCCTTTATCCCTCCCCGAAACGGTCTGCCGGGCTGGGGGCTTGAAGAAGAGGAGGTGGCGCGGCTACGGGCCAGAGCCCGTTTTGTGAGGACTGTTGAGGAGTTTTGCCCTGATGTGACCGTCTTTGCCGATGCCTGTACGAATGTTGCTCATTGCGGCAAGCGTGTTTTTGTGGGGCACGGGATTATCAGTAAAGGAGGCTTCTACACGGATAATGAGCTGGTTAGACGGGAAAATCTGGCTGATTTGATCTGTGTGCCGGGTCCATGGCATAAACAGATTCTGGAAAAAAATGTGTTTTCGCCGATCGAGGTGACCGGTTTTATCAAGTCTGATCGACTTTTCGGTCCAAAGGCCTGCACACGGGACACCTTATGCAGACAGTACAACATTCCTCCTGATGTAACCATCATCCTGTATGCACCTACCTTTAATGCCGAGCTAAGTGCAATACCCTGTCTGGGGGAGCAGATTGCTGCAGTGTGTGCTGCCCCTCACCGCTATCTGCTGATCAAGCTGCATACGATGACCGATACGGTCCTGGTGGAGATGCATCGGCGTTTGGCTGCCGGTCATCCCAGGATCAGATGTATTGAGGTTATTGACGTCACGCCGGCAATGGCAGCAGCGGATATCCTGATCAGTGATGTGTCTTCGGTGCTGGTTGAGTTTATGGCGCTGGATCGGCCGGTTATTGCCGTAAATAACCCCCGGCAGCAGGAATATGAGGGGTACCGGCCTGATGATATTGAATACCGGGTACGGGATGCCTGCCTGCAGGTGGAGACGGTGCCTGAGTTGCTTGCCGCTGTTGCGCAGGCTGAGCGCTACCCAGCTGCGTTATCGAGCAGGCGGCGTGCATATGCCGAAGCGCTCTGTTTTGGTCGTGACGGCAGGGCCGCCGAGCGGGTCGCCCAAGCCGTTATCGCACTGCATGATGACAGGCTTGCAGTGCGCGGGCCGCGGCTGCACTGTGCGGTGCTGTATCAGGCCGGAACAGAGCAGGGGACGGCTGACCTGCTGCTGAGCCTGGGTGATCTGCTGATGAGCCAGCATGATGTTACCTTGGATATTGTGGTCTGGGGGTGCGAGGCACCTGCCGATCTGCAGGTTGAGGCGGTCAAGGCCTGGCTGCCGGCAGCAATGGACTGTCATGAGGCGTTGTGCCGGCTGCTGCAGCACTCATCCGCACCGTATCTGGTGCTGCTTGTTGGCGACATGGTGCTGCCTGAGCGTGGTTTGACGTTTCTGCATAACCACTTCAGATGGCATCCGGCTACGGCTGTGGTTCGCGCCCTGACCTCCAGGGATAATTATCCGTTCCTGATGCAGACCATCTATCCCGAACTGACCGATGTTCCGGTTGAACAGGTGGCTGCGCTGCTGCTTGCCGTGCTGCTGGGGCGATCAGTTGAGATGGAGCAGGGAGCAGACGGCTGCTGCATGGTTGGGCGTGATTTGGTGAGCAGTATGGTGAGCAGCCGTCATAACAATGGGGTACCACTTGCGGAATTGGTACGACAGCAGGCAGTCTTGACCGGGCAGGCCTGTCGTCTGGCTCTGGATCTTTTTGTGAGCAAAAGAGCGCCATTATTACCTGATGCTGCACTGCTTGAGCAACTGGTGCATGCATACCGGTGCCGACCGGACGATCTGCGCGTTCTACACCAGTTATTGACGCTTTTACTGCGGTTCAATCAGCACGATGATGCGGCTATGCTCTGGCGCCGTACCGCGGAGCAGGCAGTGCGGCTGGCACCGGTGTGGGGGTGGCTGTCCCGTGGGCAGGATGATTTGACGGTTGCCTAAGCTGTGGGTGCAGTGTACATTAGCAGCCTGTTTGCAACGATTGACAATACAATCTGGAGGAGATCATGGACAACACGTTTGTCGTACCGGCTGCCAGCTATGAGGCGCAGAATGCCTACCGTCGGCTGCAGCTTTGCATGGAAACCGACGATACCAGACTTGCAATAGTAGAAATCAAGACCTTTTTGAAGATGTACCCTGATCTGGCCCTGGCCTGTAACGACCTGGGGGTGCTGTATGCCAAGACCGGCGAGAAGCTGCTGGCCCTGGCCTGCTACGAAAAGGCCAACCGTCTGCAGCCCGGCACCCCGGTTATCGTCAAGAACCTGGCAGAATTTTATTTTATCGAGTTGGGCTGGACCGATGATGCCATTTTGATGCTGACGGAGCTGCTGAAGAGTCACCCCGATGATCTGGATCTGTTGCTGCTGCTGGGGACCATCAGCTGGAAGATACACCGCGATCAGGAAGCGCGTACCTTTTTCCGGCGGGTGTTGGAGCTGCATCCTGGCAATCAGGAGGCGCAGCTGGCATTGCACCAGCTGGAAGGTGATATCCCGGCTGCCGAGTATGCACCTGCCCCAGCCTTGGTCACGCCGTCTGCGGTTGCGCCAACACCACAAATACAGACGATTCCACCCGTGCAGCAGACCTCCGCTGCCTCGCAGCAAGGCTCGTCCCTTGACGAGATTCTTGCACGGCTGCGCGCTACGGTAGCTGCACCACCAGCTGCCTCGCAGGATCCTGCAGCAACTGCGGCTCAACCTGCTGTCCAGTCGGCTGAGCAATTATACCATCAGGCCCAGCAGCTGGTGCAGTGCGGCGAAGATGCTGCAGGGCTTGCAGCGCTTGAGCATCTGGTTGCCGAGCACCCGACCTATGCAGTTGCCCACAATGATCTGGGAGTACTCTACACCCGGCAGGGTCCGCTTGACTTGGCCTGTAAGCACCATGAACTGGCGGTGCGCTTTGAACCAGGTAATCCGCTCTTCAAAAAGAATCTGGCAGCACTGTATTACTCTCTGTGCGGCAGAACCGATGAGGCGGTTGAGATCTATACCGGCTTGATCCGCGAGTATCCGGCGGATTGTGAGGTACTGACCGCCCTTGCCATTATTTCCAATAATAACAATTTGAAAGAACAGGCGCGTATTTTTATCAAACGTGTGCTTGATTTTGAGCCCTGGAATGCTGACGCCCGTCAGTTTCTGGCTGAACTGTAGGCTGAGAAAACCGGGGGGCGGTAATTGCCCCCCACAGCCGGATACACTGTTCTCATGACTCTTCTTTCCATCGTTATCCCGGTTCATAACCAATCAGGTTATACCCGTTCCTGCCTCGCTTCGTTACGGCAGTACCCGCCTTCGATCCCCTTTGAAGTGATTGTTGTTGATGATGGTTCAACCGACGATACGGCGCAGGTCGTTGCATCCTTTACCGAGGCACTGCCGATCAGGCTGGTGGCCAACCAGCCGCCGCATCGCTTTGCCCGGGCCTGCAATCGGGGCGCTGCTGAAGCAGGGGGAGAACTGCTGCTGCTGCTGAACAACGATACTGAACTGCTGCCCGGCTGGTTTGAGCCGTTATACCTGGTGTTGACGGCCCATCAGGAGATCGGTATCGTGGTGCCGAAGCTGCTGTTTCCTGACGGAACGGTGCAGCATTGCGGCAAGGTATGGGCAGAGATCGCCACAGCGGATGCCCAGCCGTACCACCTCTACTACCGGTTTCCCGCCAACCATTCGGCGGTGCAGAAGAGCCGTTTTTTCCAGACCGTGACCGGTGCCTGCCTGCTGGTACGCACCGGGGAGTTCCGTAGCCTGGGGGGATTTGACGAACGCTATGAAAACGGCTGGGAGGATGACGACCTGTGTGCCGCGTATCGCGCCGTCGGCAAACAGATTTACTACTGTGCTGCAAGTAGTAGTATCCATCATCAGAACAAGACCTTGAATGAACGCTTGGCAGAACTTGAGGCCCGGTTGCCGGAACGGGACAGGCTGGAGGTGCTTGACCAGCTCCTTGCATCAGGCAAGGCAAGCGTTGACGACCTGGTGCTGGCCCGTTCGGTGAAGGATATTTTTGATGCGATGGAGCAGGAGCTGCTCAGCTGCCGTGAGAAGTTCAGGCAGAACCGGGGGCTTTTTCTCAGCAAGTGGAGCAATGTGATTACTGCTGATCTGCTGATCTACACCCAGGCCGATGGCATTGCGCCCGGTGAGGCCCTGGGTGTGCAGATTTCACCGGAGATGTGCCGATACCTGCAGCATGAAAGAGGGAACGTACCGATGGTTTCCATTATTATCCTCACCTGGAACCGCCTTGATGTTACCCGGGCCTGTCTGGAAAGTATCCAGCGGCACACCCCGCAACCACATGAGATTATTGTGGTGGATAACGGTTCAACCGACGATACGGTGGTCTGGCTGCAGGCACGGCAGCAGCAGCAGCCGACTGTCAGGCTGCTGCTCAATACCAGCAACCGTGGGTTCGCTGCAGGCTGCAATCAAGGGATGCAGGCGGCCACTGGTGAGTATCTGCTGCTGCTGAACAACGACACGGTGGTTACGCCGGGCTGGCTTGGTGGCCTGCTGGAGTGCCTTGCTGATCCGCGGGTGGGTATTGCAGGTCCGGTTACCAACAACCTGAGCGGTATCCAGCAATGGCCCTGGTGCAACTATCGGAGTATCGACGAGCTGGATCAGTTTGCAGCTGCCCATCGAGAGCAGTATCGTTACTGTAGGGTACCCTCCCGTCGGGTCGTGGGTTTCTGTATGCTGTTCAGGCGTTCGGTGGTTGATCAGATCGGTATGCTTGACGAGCGGTTCGGCTCAGGCAATTTTGAAGATGATGATTTCTGTCTGCGAGCTGCCCTTGCCGGGTACCATAACGTGCTTGCTGCAGATGTCTTTATCCATCATGTCGGCAGTGCCTCCTTTGATGCCAACCGGATTGATTATCGTGCTGCCATGCTGCGTAATCATGCCCTGTTTCAGGAAAAATGGAGTAGACCGGTGGTCAATCCCGATGATGCGGCTCGGATCATCTGTCTAAAGACGCTGGAGAAGGCAGATCAGCTGTGTCGTTCAGGCCAGTTCAATCAAGCTGTTGAATTGCTTTTGCAGGAGGGGATCGGACAGTTGCCGGAGGAAGCACGCTTGTATCAGGCACTGGCAGAGATATTCCTGGAGGCCGGGATGCCTAAGGATGCGCTTGATATTTTGCGTGAGGCGCCTGCCGATTCCGGCAGGACACAGCTGCTGCTGAGCGAGGCGTTGTTTGGCACAGGGGCTATCGCTGCAGCTGCCGGTGCGCTTGAACAGGCAGTTGATGCAGATCCTGGTGATGTTGCCCGGGTACGGGGAGATCTGTTGGTGCAGCTTACGAACTTTCAGGAGGCTACGGAAGCCTATTTACGGGCGATTGAGCTACAGCCTGCCAACGCTGCTGCATACAGCGGGTTGGCCGATATCGCTGATCAGTGCAATGATCATGCTTCTGTGCAGCGGTTGCGCCGACAGGCGGCAATCTGTGCCGGATGGAAACAAAACTTGCTGGAAAAGTACCACCAGACGCTTCAATCCGATGAGCAGCGTGCAGACGGTGTGCAGGTTTTCAAGGTGCTACGCCACCTGTTTCCTGATGTAACCGTTATTGCTGGCCTGCTGACCGATCTGCTGCTCCATCTGCGGCGTGACCGTGAAGCACAGGAAGTGATTGAGAGGATGTTCCGGCCCGGGATAACGCAGCCGGAAGCGTTCTACCAGGCGGCCTTGCCGGTGAGACAACGTCTGGGGCCGCTGCAGATTGAGGTGGGCCGTAAGCAACAGGGTGTGTCAGTTTCGTTGTGCATGATTGCCAAGGATGAAGAAGGGTGTCTGGCCGCCTGTCTGCAGAGCGCCAAGCCGCTGGTTGACGAGATTATTCTGGTTGATACCGGCTCAAGCGACCGTACCCGGGAGCTGGCGGAGCTATTTGGTGCTCAGGTACTTGAGGTGCCGTGGCAGGGGGATTACGCTGCCGCCCGCAATACGGCTTTGAGTGCAGCGCAGGGAGACTGGATTCTGTCACTTGATGCCGATGAAGTGATTTCACCGCTGGATTATGACCTGTTCAGACAGCTTGTAGCAGAGGCTGCAGGCACCCGTGTAGCATTTACGGTCACGACCCGTAATTACACGACCCGGCTCGATCCGGAAAACTGGCAAGCCAACCGGGGGGAGTACCCCAACGAAGAGGCTGGCCGTGGCTGGATGCCGAGCGACAAGGTCCGACTCTTTCCCAATCTGTTGCAGATCAGGTTTGAGAACCCGATACACGAGATGGTGGAGCCGTCATTGGAGCGTTGCGGGATACCGTGTCGGGAGACGGACTTTGTGGTGCATCATTACGGCTATCTGGATGACCGGCGTCAGCAGCGTAAAAAAGAGTACTACTATCAGCTGGGTAAAAAGAAATATGAGGAGAGCGGTGGCGCTCCCCATGCCTTGGTTGAGCTGGCAATACAGGCAGCCGGTACCGGTCGCTACGACGAGGCGATCGGGTTATGGCATCAGGCTTTGGAGATAGACCCGCAGTCCTATCTGGCCTGGTTTAATCTGGGACATGCGTACCTGCAGAAGGGGCTGTTTGCCGAGGGGAGCGCTGCCGGCAGACGGGCAATGGCGCTGCGGGATAATTATCGTGAGGCGCTGATCAATACGGCAATCTGCGATATGGCCCAGGGTAACAGCACAGCCGCCCGGGCATTAGTTGACGCGTCCTTACCGATCAATCCGGATTATCCGACCCTTCCGTTGCTGGGGGCGGTGCTGGCGGCTGTGCAGGGCGAAGAGGTTGCCGCATTGGCGAAGTTTGGGCAGTTGCGGGATGCCAGGATTGAGTTTCAGGGGTTCATACATGAGATTACACTCAAGTTGTTGCAGGGGGGACAGCACGTTGCTGCACAGAGGCTGGTGGAAACAGCGGCGACAGGCGGCTTCTGCACACCTGAAACTGTGGAGCTGCTGCAGCGGCACACGGGAGGGTGAATGAACAAGGGGCTCAGTTGTCGGCACAGAGCCCCTTGGGCGCTATGTTGTCAGGGGCCTGACGGTGCAGTGCGCAATCCTGCCGCAATATTCAGGTTGATGTTGATGACGATATCGAGCTTTGCCGGGTCTTGAGGATAGGCCATTACCTCAAACAGTCGCTTGTCGATGAACAGACTCAAGTTAAGGATGTCTTCACGCATATTTTTGGGCAGCGGGTTGTCCGGCATGGAGAGCTCGCTCTGAAAAAAACTCCACACCTTCTGGTTGTAGCGGATCGCTTCATCCAGCATCTTTTCCCGCTCCGGGCTGTCCCATTTGTCCTGGCAATTTTTTAACTTCAGGGCCGCCTTTGAAAGGACTGAAGCCTCCAGCTCCCGTGGTGACATGAAATCCTTGCTTTGTTGCTCATAAATCGCTGCGTACTGGGTCGACATGGGTGATCAGCTCCTTCTCGTAATCAATCAGGGTGCGCGCCGTTTTCAGGGCATGGTAGAAACAACTGACGGTCACCTGTTCGCAGATTTTTAAAATCAGCTGACGGGTACTGGGTGCCGCCTCCATAAGATCATGAGCCAGTGTAAAGAACGATTCTATATGACTTTGTCGATTATCAGCATCTATATACATTAACTGCAGTGCAAAGTAAATCCGGCGGGCCGGTGTGTCGGCATCTACTTCAGGCAGAATGTCTTTTTCACGCAGTATCGGTACATTGTTCTCAATATAAAACTCTGTATGCCGCTTGCCGTTCTGTATGACGGCACCGCCTATGATGACCCGCTCATCAGGTTTTAAACTCAACTTTAACGGCATACGCTATTTGGAGATAGAGGCGCCAATGGCCTCGCGCAGCTGCGTAACCGCAGCGCGGGTGAAGGTAAGCTGCTCATCGGCTTGCTGCACCTGGGTATCAGTGGCGTTCAGGTTCAGCTGCGGCGTATCGACCGTGTTTTTGCCCTGAGGCAACAATTCCCGCCAGAGATGCTGCACCCGCTCATAGACCGGGGCTGGCGGTGGCGGTACGCTCATCTGGTTGATTTGCTCCCGAATAGCCTGATAGCTCATCAGGATATCCCGCCGTTCGGCGCTTTCCGGGGGGAATGGCGGAAAATTTTTGATAATTGTGCCAAGTTGCTCTTTCATCTCCCCCATCAGATCTGAAGACCGTTGCAGGCTGTTGCCGGTTTCCCGCAGGTTTTTTGCCGTGGTGTTGAGCAGATCCGTCACGCTGCCGATCTTTTCAATGGTTTCCATGGTCTGGCGCGGTACGGTGATGTTGAAGGAAATCTGATCATGGGCTGATTCCTGCACCGGAGTGGCCCGTTCAAGCGGTGGAGGCGTCGGTGATTGCTCAGTAGGTGCCGGTGCGGTTGTCGGCTGCATTGCCGGGGGTACGGTAAGGGTTGCTTGCAATGCGCTTGATGCTGCATCAATTTTCATGTTGCACCTCTCAAAAGAGTGGCTGTCCTTGAAAAAAGCGGGGGAGAGATTCGCTCTCTCCCCCGCAGGTTACTGCTGCATGTTGCTCAGCTCGGTGTCAGACGGTATTAGAACAGTCTCAATACGGCCTGGGCTGCCTGGGATGCCATGGACAGTGAGGTGATACCCAGGTTCTGGCGGGTCTGCAGCATCAGCATGTTGGNNGCACCGGTCTGCAGGGTGTTGATCATGGTGTCGGTGAAGCCCTGACGGGTGGTGATAACGCTCAGGTTTGCCGACAGCTTGGAAGATTCGGTCCGCAGGGTGGAGAGGGCGTTTTCCAGCTGCTTGGACGAACTTCTGATGGCGTTGGCGCCGTTGCTGACCACCGAGTTGTCCCACTCAGTGTCCGTGCTCAACTTGGAGGTTGCGACACTGCTTTCAGCGGCAGCAGAAGTTACACCGCCGTAATTGCCACTGATGCCCACTTTCTGGATGGAGAGACCGATGGAAGTAGAATTAAATCCTTTAATTTGCAGTGTCGCATCGTTAGTAACCGGTGCAAACTCAACGGTCAGGTCGTCTTTGGTCAGGAAGTTGGTGCCGCGGTAGCCGGAGTCTGATGCCAGCTGGGTGATCTGGGTCATCAGGGTGTTGTAGGTGTTGGCGTAGTTGGCCCGCTCGGTCAGGTTGGCGGTTGCCAGGGCGGCACCGGCAACACCTTTGGCTGCCTCGATCAGGGAGGTGATGGCCTTGATGCCGGCATCGGCGGCTTTAACCCCTTGGACGGCCTCGGCCATACCGTCTTTACGGACCGAAAGGTCGGCTGCGCGGTTATTGTGTGCCTGGGCTGCAAAGAAGTTGGTGGGGTTGTCAAGGGCGGTGTTTACTTTCTTGCCGGTTGACAGCCTCTCTTGGGTCCGGTTGATGAGTGTGTTGGTGTTCTGCAGGGAGAGCAGGTTGCTCCGCATGCCGCTGGTAAGGGAGATGTCGCTGACTGCCATGGTCGTACTCCTTTCTGGATTGTTGGGCGGCATTCTTGCCGCTTGCTGGTTATTGTACTTTACGGTTGCATTTTGTAAAGCTTTAGAAGATTTTTTTATAAATTTTCTTTGACAGGGGCTTTGCGTATCAATGGATGCAACTCATAAACATCACCAGTATCACCTGCACCGAACCCTGGACCTTGCCCAGAGCCATCTGCTTGCAGGACGACCTGAGGTGGCCGGGAAGTTGTGTCACTGGGTACTGAAACAGCAACCGAATAACCTTGAAGCCGCATATCTGCTGGCAAAGGCAGCTGCGCATCAGCAGGATTTCGCTACTGCCGCCGACCTCGTTTCAGCGCTGCCGGTGCAGGTTCTGGAAGAGGATTACCTCAAGAACTATTTCAGCTGGCATCAGCAGGCCATCAGGCTGGATCAGGCGGTACTAGTTTTCCGGCGTCTGGCCCAACATAACCCAGCTGCTTGTCATGTCTGGTATTATCTTGCCGCTACCTGCCTTGAGATCGGCGATCTTGAGGGGTTTGGCCAGGCGGCACGGCGGGCTGCGCTATTGCAACCAACATCGGGCGGATTTAATTTTGATCTCGCTTTGCTTTACGAGCGGGCAGGACTTGCGGCTGCTGCAGTCCGACAACTGCAGCATTGTCTGTCCCTGAATTCGAACAATTATTACTTTGTGAGCCTGTATGCCAGTATTCTCAAGAAAATTGGCAAGGCTGATGAGGCGATGACCTACTACCGGCGTTTGATGGTTGAACCGTTTGATATGCCGAGTCCGCATGAGCGGGATACCAATTATCTGATGAATTTCATCTGCACGACGACTTATACTCCAGAAGAGTCCTTTGCCGAGCATCGGGTCTGGGGTGATCGGCTTTGTGCCGAGCTGGCTGATGAGCGTATGCAACATGATCGACCGGCAGACAGGGCCGAACGGCTTCGGATCGGCTACGTGTCGTCTGATTTTTGTACGCACCCGGTGGCGTTTTTCATTGAGCCGTTGCTGAGTACGCATGATCAGGCCGGTTTTGAGGTGTATTTGTATTCGAATGTGGAAAAAGAAGATTATATCACCGCCCAGATACAGCAACGCCCGGTTGTCTGGCGGCGTATCTGGGGTAAAGACGATGCAGAGGTCTGCCGGATGATTCGGGGCGACCGGATCGATCTGCTGATTGATCTCGGTGGATTGACGCAAAGAAACCGTTTGCCGGTTTTTGCCCGTAAACCGGCTCCGGTGCAGGTAACCTGGCTTGGTTACGCCCATTCGACCGGCCTGCCGACCATGGATTACCGCATGAGTGATGCCGTTGCCGATCCTCCCGGTATGACCGAGCATCTGCATACCGAACAGCTCTATCGTCTACCGGGTTGCTTCCTTGGGTATCATCCTCCTCTGGACCCTCCGCTGATTGAGCCGCTCCCTTCGCAAACAGCAGGTTGCATCACTTTTATTGCGTGTAATAACCTGGCCAAGACCAATGACCGGCTGCTGGGATGGTGGGCAGAGATTCTGAAGCAGGTGCCCGGCTCAAGGCTGCTGATGAAAGATCGCCATTTTGTAAGTGACACGGCATTCAGGGAGGGCTGGCTGGATCGCTTTGCTGCTTTGGGTATCACGTCAGACCGTCTGGGACTACTGGGTACCGTTAAGAGCGTGCATGATCACCTGGCGTTTCTTTCGCAAGCGGATATTGCCCTTGATGCCTACCCCTATACCGGTACCACGACCACCTGCGAGACGCTCTGGATGGGAGTTCCGTTGATCACACTGGCAGGACCTTCCCATGTGTCCCGTGTTTCTGCCAGTATCCTGACCTGTATCGGGGTGCCTGAGCTGATAGCACAGACGCCTGATGACTATATTCGGCTGGCAGTGGGGCTTGCCGACGATGCTGAGCGGCTTGTATATTACCGTACCCATCTCCGTGCTATGATGCAGGCCTCGCCATTGATGGATTTTGAATCGTTTGCACGCAAAATAGAGGTTGCCTATCGGGAAATGTGGCAGCGATGGTGTACGCAGGATCAGCAGGGAGGTAGACTATGACCGGAGCGATACGGCGTTTGCATATTGGCGGCTGGCAAAAGAAGGTGGGGTGGGAGATTTTCGATGCACGAGCAACCGAAGTTTCCGACCATGTCGGGAATGCAAATGACCTCTCCCGTTTTGACGATAACACCTTCATCGAGCTCTATGCGTCACACGTGCTGGAGCATTTTGACTTTCGCAGTGAAGTTGCACAGGTTTTGTGTGAGTGGCGACGCGTGCTGGTACCTGGAGGCAGACTGTATGTAAGTGTGCCGATCAGCCTTAATATGATTGCCAAAAAGCCGCTGCAGGGAGCGATATAAATCAATGCAGATTGCTTTACTTGGCGGCCACTACCTCAAAAAGCTTTGTCACAACGACACAGTCTGGACCTATGACCTGCCGCTCACCATACATCCGCAGGCCGATAACTCGATACAGCGTCTCCTCGCTGATCATTGTCCTTTCGATCCTGATGTACTGCTGTTTGGTGATCAGGGATGTATGCCGATGCTTACCGGCATTGAGGAGCTGAGCGTCCCGACAGCTGCGTATCTGATCGACACACACCTCAGCTATGCTTGGCACCGTTATTTTGCCGGTATGTTCGATCTGGTCTTTGTGGCCCAGCAAGATGCGGCAAAGAGCCTGCAGCGCCTGTACCGCCAGTGCCGCTGGCTGCCGCTTTTCAGCAGGCATGGTGACCTCAGGCAGGATTGCCCGAAATCTATGGATGTGGTGTTTGTAGGAACGGTTGATGAAAAGCGCAATCCTGATCGTGTCCGCTTTCTGAAGGCATTTGCAGAACAGGCGCCGCTGAAAATTCTGTCCGGTGAATATCAGTCGCCGTTTAACCGTGCCCGGATAGTATTGAACCAATCGGTGAGAAACGATATCAATTTCAGGGTGTTTGAGGCGATGGCAACCGGGAGTATGCTGTTGACCGATGATGTAGGTAATGGCCTGCATGAACTGTTCGAAGACGGTAGACAGCTGGTGACCTATCAAAAGGGTGATGTCCGTGATGCCGTTGCCAAGGCTCGCTATTTTCTTGAACATCCCTGGGAGCGCGAACAGATAGCTGCTGCCGGGCGTGCGCTGGTGCTGGAAAGGCATACGCTTGAGGTCCGCTGTACACAGCTGTTGTCGCAGTTGAGACAGCTACAGCAGCAATCTGGCGGTATGAGCAGATCCGAGGCGCAACAGCGAAACTATCGTAAGAAACGGGCAGCTGGACAAGCTTACCTGAGCATTGCTTTATTGATGGACGATCTCCTGCTGTTGAAGGGGGTCGGTGATTACCGCACGCTCTCGGACTGGTATCTGAATCTGGCTGATCAGCAATTCCGGCAGCTGCTTGCCATGAAAGCTGCAGACAAGGCACTGATAGGAGAACTTGCGCTGTTGTCGTTTCTCAAGGGAGATTTGCAAAAGGCGGCGAACTACAACCGGATTGTCTTGATTGATGAACCAGAGGATTGTGAACAGCTCTTGCTTGGTTGCAGGATTGCCTGCAGGCGTGGCGATACAGCCGGACTGGAGAATCTGTACGGCAGGGCTGAGTACCGGATTCAGCAAGAGCTGCTGCAGTCTGATGACCGGCTGTGGTGTGAGCATCTAGCGGTAAATGCGAGCATGGTGAGAAAGATTATTGCAACCCGGTGTGCTGGAGTGTTTTGAGGACACTGCTGACCGGTCCACTCCAGTCGCCCGGCGTTTCCTGCCGAAATAACCGCATCGTGGGATACCAGGGACTGTCTTCCCGACCCAGCATCCAGCGCCAGTCAGGCGCAAAAGGCAACAGGAGATAGACCGGTTTGCCCAGCGCCCCTGCCAGGTGCGCCACCGATGTATCGACTGAAATCACCAGGTCAAGCTGACAGATCAATGCTGCCGTGTCCTCGAAATGATGAATTTCATTGGTCAGATCAACCAACTGCATGCCTGGCGGCGGCTGGGATGCTGCTGCCGCCTCTTTGCTGAGCTGCAGCGAATAAAAGACGGTTTCCTGAAGGGCCGCCAGCGGGGCCAGATCATGCAGTGTGGCAGATCTGCGAGGGTCCGGCTCAGGGCGACCGGCCCAGCAGAGGCCTACTTTTGTGCCTGGAATTCCCTTTAACTCGTCCTTCCAAACGGCATGTTTTGCGCTGCTCGGCGCCAGATAGGGGATCAGCAGATTCGGGATGGTAGCTTCTGTTGTCTGAAACAGACAGGGGAGTGAAAGCATCGGCACTTGATAATCAGCAGTTGCCACCAGAGCAGGATCTTCAACCACCGCAGTAATTCCCGGAACCGAGCGAAACAGTTGCTGTAGTGGCTGTAAGTGATTGTAAAGAATAACCCTTGCCCCTTGCCTGGCCAGCAACGGTAGATAGCGCACAAACTGTATGGCATCGCCAAAGGCCTGTTCGGTGGTTATGACAATGGTTTTACCTGCCAGTTTTTCACCGTTCCAGGGGGCGGCTATCTGAGGCAGTGATACAGGATCCCGCTTGCGAAAACGAGCTTCAAAAAGGCTCCATCCTTCCTTGAATAATCCCTGCAGCAACAAGAGTTGAGACAGGTTCCAGACGGCAGTGCCGTAGTCCGGCTCAAGTTGCACGGCCTTGCGCATGACTGCTGTGGCTTCATGAATGCGTCCGAGCGATTGCAGGATACAGCCGAGGTTCATCAGGATCTGAGCAGATGCGGGTTCCAGGACCGCTGCTTTTTCAAGGTACAGTAGGGCCTCATCCTGACGGTTCAGCCTGCTGCAGACAATGCCGCTGTTCATCAGCAAACGCGGATTATCCGGTTCTTGCTGGTGGGCTAGGCTGAACTGCTGCCGGGCTTCTGTCCACTGGCCAGTCTGTTGATACGCCTCACCGAGCAGTCGAGAGAGGGAGGGAAAGATGGTTTGCCTGGTGTTTGCATGAAAGAGCAATGCAAGAGTCTCGGAAAATCTGCCTGCCTCGTTTAACAAAAGCGCCAGACATCGGATCAGCTCCGGGTCGTCGGGGGCGGCTGATATCCCCTTTCGCAGCAGCTGTTCAGCTGCTGCGGTATTGCCGGACTCGTACGAGGCCAAGGCCTGCTGAAGGCATACGGTTGCTGTGTACCAATCAGCGTTTAGTTCTTGCTTGCTCTGTTGAGTTGCTACGTGAAATGGTTCGTTTCTGACAGAGGCGTGTTGGCGCATGACGAGTTGTTGCAGCGGATAGATGATCCGTTCCGGAGCCAGCAGCTGCTCCCATGCCTCACGTGCCTCACGGCAGCGCTGCATGATGTCGCCGGCACTCTTTTGGTTTATCCAGTCAGTAGTCAGCCTGGGCGCATGGCAGACATC
>DKFG01000195.1:869-4813 GCA_002452325.1 Geobacter sp. UBA6802 | reverse complement strand
GAAAGCAGAAACTTGACGGTCAGCAGATCCAGCACCACCCGCACCGTACGAGAGATACCGTACTTGCTGGTGCCGTGCAGGCGGGGGTGGTGGCGCACCGGCAACTCAGCCACCTTTGCGCCGATACGTGAGGCCAGTGCCGGTACAAAACGGTGCATCTCGCCGTACANNGCCGGTAGGCCTTGAGGGTGCAGCCATAGTCATGCAGATGCACGTCAGTAAAGCGGGAGATCAGACCGTTTGCGATCATGGACGGCAGCTTGCGGTTGATAAAAGTATCCTGACGATCTTTACGCCAGCCGGAAACCACATCATACCCTTCACTGATCTTTGCCAGCAGCAACGGGATATCAGCCGGATCGTTCTGCAGGTCACCGTCCATCGGCACAATCACCGCCCCACGGGCCGCCTCAAACCCGGCAGCCATGGCTGCGGTCTGACCAAAGTTGCGACGGAAACGAATCACTCGCAGACGTGGATCGTCAGTGGCAAGCTCCTTCAATAGCTGGAACGAAGTATCGCCGGATCCGTCATCCACACAGATAACTTCATACTGCAGACCGGTGGGGTCAAGGGCAGCGGTTATGGCCGCATACAACGGCCTGATATTATCCTCTTCAAAATAGATCGGAACAACAACACTCAGGTCCATCCAGCAACTCCGTAGGGGTTCAGCAGATAAGACGGCGTATGGTCACCGGTGGCTGGTTATAGCATGATTGCTGCTTGAGCGGGAGCAGAAAGCCAACCAGCAGCCCCAGCCCGTTGGCAACATGCAGCAGGGGAAACAAGAGCGGCATCACCAGCAGAAACGAAGCAGTACGGCAACGCAGCGCAGCACGCAGGCTACAAAGGCCAACCGCCGACAGATAAAACGCCAGCGGAGCGAGCCAAAACTGATGAAAAGCAACCGGCAGGGTCAGCAGATAGATCAGAAACCCAAGCGGAGCAAACGGCATCAGACCGGGGAATCCGGCTATCCGGGTCTGTTCCGCCCTGCCCCGTCCATAGCGGAATAGCTGCCTGGCAAAGGCAGCCAGAGTCGGTCGTTGGCTGCGGTGCACCGCAAGCTGCGGATCATGCAACAGAATCCCCCCGGCCTGGAACAGCCGATCCAGCAGCTCGTTCTCCTCATTGGGGTACAGCCGTTCGTCCAGCCCCCCCAGCTCCAGAAATACATCACGCCGGAAGGCCAGATTGCAGAGGATCAGCTCCCGCTCGGTGGTCTGTCGAACCTCACCAACCGCCTGATATCGGTTACGCACCCCACCGGACCCCAGCAGCGATGTAAACGCCGCACCAAAGGCACGCTGCAAAAAGGTATCGTCTGCAGGCGTCAGCGAAGGTCCGCCAACCGCCACCACCTGCGGGTCGCTAAAATGACTCCTCAAACGCTCAAGAGCATCCACTGCAACCAGCGAATCGTCATCCAGAAAATAAACGATATCTCCAATTGCCTGCTGCACAGCCAGGTTACGCTGCCTGCTGGGGCACGAGCCTTCAGCCATCAGGAGTTCATACCCGGCAACAGGCCAGCCAAGGCCAATAATCCTGGCTGCCGCCTGCGACTCAAGGCCGGGTTTGATCGGTATGATGAGGGAGATTACCAACACGGAAAACCGATCATGACAAACAGCGTGAAAGCCCCGGAATCTGCTGAAAGCGCTGATCAACCGTCATAACCGTCAGGCCATGCTCCAGCGCAACAGCAGCAATAATGATATCCGACATCGGCAGGGTAATCCCTCTGCTTCTCAGGCCGGAAGAGATACCGGCTGCAGCAACCCAGGTCTTTGCCATTGTCTCACACATGACAAGCGCATCAAAGGCAAGTCGCACCTGTTGCTCCTCGCCGGGTGTTCGTATACCCTGCAACAGCTCATACAACACCACGCCGCAGGTATAGACCTCCCCCTGCAGCAAAGCCTGCTCAAGTTGCTGGGTAAGCGTGGTGTCACGGTTTCTCAGAAAATCAATCCAGACGCAGGTGTCAGGCATTAATTTAGCGGACATGATATGCTTCCCGTTCTTCTGCAGTCTTCAGCTCCCGCTCTTCCTCCGCTTGCCAGTCATACTCAACCGTCACCTTGCCCCGTAACGCAAGCAGGGCATCAACCTTTTTGCGACGCACATATTCTTCCATTACATGAATGATTGCACCGGTCTTTGATTTCTGGCCGGTCAGACTTTGCACTTCATTGATAAGCTCATCAGGTATGCTTAATGTTGCACGCATAATACGCACCTCCTGTGTATGCGAAAAGCATACGCCAGATGCTATGGCTGGTCAAGGCGATGGATAACAAGGGGGATGCAGCCTGTTACTTTTTCCTGAATGTGGTGAGTACCATGGAAAGTGGCGGCCTGCAACATCTTACCCCCTCCCCGGCCCTCCCCCTCCTGCCCCCTGGTGAGGGAGACAGACAATTCCGGCCGGCCGGAATTCGAACATAACCGCCTGAAATCAAATAAAACAGCGGTAAAACATCCCTGTTTTTTCGCTGTATGTACCGCAGATACCTTGCTCAGACCTTCAACTTCTTCAACTTCTGGTACACCATGCTGCGAAGTTTCACCAACGTAGGTGTAAGCGTTGCCTTCTGCTCAGCACTCAGTTTTGTTTCATCAAGCAGATACAGATGGTCATAAAACTGATCCACAAAAGCAAGGTCTATTGGCGCATCAGCCGGTTTGGCGGGTGAGACTTTCTTTCTGATCTCCCCACGGGTCAGGCCGTTTTCCTTGTAGCGGGTATACAGGGCCGTCATTTTCTCCGGGGTTTTCTGGCGGGCTATCAGTGCAAGAATACTCTTGCTGGTCTTGGGATCGTTGCGGCAATCATCCTTGACCTCTGGCGGCAACTTGTTAAGCGAGAGGATTTCAGAAATAGTTGAATCAGACTTGCCCAGAACCGTGGCAAGATCAGCCAGGGCATACTGATGCAGCGCACGCAGGCGCTCAAGCCCCTCTGCTTCTTCAATGGCGGTCAGGTTTTCCCGCAACAGGTTTTCTACCAGTGAGAGCTCTGCCGGATCACCATCAGTAAAAACAGCCGGTATGGTCAGGCAACCGGCACGTTGTGAAGCCTGAAAGCGCCGTTCGCCGGAAACCAGCAGCAACGCGCCGTCCGCCCCCTGCCGCACCAGCACCGGTTGCAGTACGCCATGTTTTGCTATGGATGCCTGCAGTTCAGCCAGCGCCTGCTCATCAAAGTACTTGCGCGGCTGGTCTGGATCAGGCTGCAGCTCTGCAAGGGGAAGATCGTACAGTTTGCCTTTTTCGTAGCTGGTTTGGAGGAATGCTGCCATGGGGGGCTCCTGTTCGGTTATGTTCTGCTATGTGGTGTCGGGAGTTGTACCTGGGTTTGACCGTCTTCACTGGTGTAAAGGATAAGCTGGGTCATACGGACACCTCGTCAACAAATGCAGGATGACGAGACAAAAAGTCTATCACTCCCGCCAGGTTTTGTTTCACATCTACATCTAAAATATGAATGACGTGCAAGCCCAAGCCCATTAAAAATGCGTCACGCTGCGCATCATATTCGGCTTTGTCATCATGGCTGCTGCCATCAACTTCAAGCACTACTTGTTTTTCGGCACAATAAAAATCAACGATGTAGTTGCCGATGATTTTTTGACGGTCAAAATCCAAGCCTTTGAATTGCCCTTTTTTTAGCTGATTCCAGAGCAACACCTCTGACAAATTACCTGCATGGCGCAATGCTTTTGCCCGTTCTTTTAACTGGGGGTTGTACGGTAACGACATATATTCTTTCGTGTGTCTCATCACAAATCCTCGTTGCCCCATGTAACCACCCCGTCAGGCTTCGCCTGCCACCCCTCCATGGGAGGGGAATTACCACCCCGCCCTGACGGGCACCCCTCCAAAGGAGGGGAATTAGAGGCTTGACTGCTTTTATTCCCCTCCTCTGGAGGGGTACG
>DKFG01000195.1:0-776 GCA_002452325.1 Geobacter sp. UBA6802 | reverse complement strand
GGTTTGCTTACTCATACGCATTAAACCCCGATATCTCACGCCCACCCGCCAGAGTAATCCGCTCTAACGGACGCCGCTCAGCAGTGTGCATAGTTCCTCCTGCCTTCTGCATGCTTCATGTTTACGTTGTTGAATGTCATACAAATAATCGTTTAATTGAATAGTTATGATATGGATACGTATGAGAGATGGCTGAACATCCTACAACAAAATGATTTTATCGTCACGATATTGCATTGATATATGGACTATACACAAAAATTGTAGCCATCCGGCAGTATATCTGCGTCAACCATAGTTCTTCCGGCAGCCTGACCACACAACAAACCACCCAATTCCGGCCGGCCGGAATTTCAGCTTAACCTACTGATACCATTGCAAACAGCCATAAAATATGCCCGTTTTTTTTGAAGCTTTTGAGTGCGTCAGCACAGGACGCCGGAGCGTCCTGTGCTGCATTCCCACGCAGGGGCGCGGGAACGATAGTAAATCGAGTAGGCGTAGATGCGCGGTCTGGCTTCCGGTTTGGACGCGAGGATTTCTTCGATGGTTTTATTCATCGCTTTTATCCACATCCCTCTTCTCCAGTGCCGCGAAGGCGTCAAAATCGCTTTGGAAAATCCTGTCTTGAATCAAGGTATGCAGCAGCACAAAAGGCCGGGGAAATCCCCGGCCTTTTGTCGTATCAATTGATCACGGCAGTCTTTGCTACAAGCTGCCGTAACTATGCAGACCAGACAGCAGCAGGTTGACCCCCAGGTAGCAAAAGATGGTGG
>DKFG01000027.1 GCA_002452325.1 Geobacter sp. UBA6802 | reverse complement strand
CCTACCTGTTCGCAGAAACCGTACACCGTGGCCGACTCATCCGGCGAGGCATCAATCAGCTGAAGCCCGGCCAGCACCCCGAACGCCACTTTTTCACCATGATAGAAGGCATGGGTCTCCGGCAACGCAGTCAGGCCGTTGTGGATCGAGTGGGCCGCAGCCAGCCCGCCGCTCTCAAAACCGATCCCCGACAGCAGGGTGTTGGCCTCCACAATCCGCTCCAGCGCCGGGGTTACGATATGCTGTTCAGCGGCGATCTTTGCCGTAACCCCATAACCAAGCAGGGTGTCATAGCAGAGCCGGGCCAGGGCAAGGCCGGTCATGGTGGCCAGGCCGCCGCAGGCGTTTGCCGAGTGCGTGGCACTGCATGAACGGGCCTCAAACCAGGTTGCCAGCGCATCGCCCATGCCGGACACAAGAAATCTTGCAGGCGCATCTGCTATAATGGCCGTATCAACCAGTACCGCAGCCGGATTCAAGGTCTGGTAGAAGACCGATTCAAAGACTCCCTGCTCTGAATACAGCACGGCGCAACCGCTGCAAGGGGCATCGGTGGAGGCGGTTGTCGGAACAATGACCACCGGGATACCTGCCCGGTCTGCGGCGATCTTGGCGGTATCAATGGCCTTGCCGCCCCCCATCCCCACCAGCACATCCACCTGTCCGGCAGCAATCACCTCTGCCAGTCGCGCCAGTTCTGAGGCGCAGCACTCACCACCAAACCGCTCCACCGGCAGGTCAATGCCGCTTGTCGGCAGTATCCGGCTGCATGCCGTACCAGCGGCAAGAATCAGTCCCTGCTTGCCGAACAGTGCTACCAGGGCGGGCAGCTCCTGCAGTGCGTTGGCCCCTTGCAGATATTTACCGGGAAACATGGCTTTTCTCAGCATCTGATTGCTCCTTTGGTTGTGTACTGCTGGTACGTCATGATAACGCCAGCAAGCTTGGTGAGACATAGTTGAAGATGTCGGTTTTGGTGATGGAGGCTCACCCCCCTACTGCCAACTGAAACTGACAACTCTGGTGGCGCTTGATCAGGTCTGTTGGGGAAGCCTGTACAGGATAGCGCGGCGGCGCATCTCTCTGGTCCCGCTACACTCGAGCTTGGCGATGATTCTGGTGTAGTGGGTTTCAACCGTGCTGGTGGAAATCTCCAAGGTTTCTGCTATCTCTGATTTGCTGCATCCCCGACCGATCTGTTTGAATATAGCAAGTTCCCGGGGACTCAGCCGTTCCACCAGGGAGCCCAGCTTGTCCGGCATCCCCTGGTTATTGATTGATGCAAGGGCCACCGGGCTGAGATACAACTGCCCGGCACGTATCGCGTGCACCGCTTCGTACAGTATCGAAGATATCTCCCGCTTGGTCACATAACCGTCGGCGCCGGCGGCAAGGGCCAGCCGAATCTGCCGGGGATCATCGTGCATGGTGTAAATCAGTACCTTGATGCCGCTTGCCTTGACATCTTCTATCAGATCCAGGCCGCTTTCATCCCCCAGTGACAGATCAAGCAGCAGCAGGTCCGGGACAAGCCCGGCCAGTTGTTGCATAGCCTCCTGTCCACTGCCTGCCTCACCGCAGACCGTCATATTATAGCGTGCCAGTAGCAGCGCAATACCTTCCCGTACAGCCGGGTGGTCATCCAGCAGAAAGACCCTGATCTCCTGATCCATGCTTCTGTTCATCGTCAGCCCCTCTCTAGGAGTCTGTCGGACTTAGGATAAATCTACTGCAAATTTGCCTGGACGGTTCATATTTTGCCGTTTTATCGGTCAATAGAACAACTATTGACCTTCAAAAACGTCAAAATCTGCCCTCGCCCAGTCAAATTTTCGCTACGATTTCCTAAGTCCGACAGACTCCTAGGCGCCACAGCACGGCGCATTACAGATAACACGCACTCCCTCGCCTGTTCGATCTGCTATTTTCAGGGTTCCCCCGATCATGGAGGCCCGGTGCTTCATGATCCGTATCCCCATGTTGCCGCCTCGCCCCTGTTGTGGTGCAAATCCCTGCCCGTTGTCACTCACCTCAAGCAGAATACCGGTTTCCGGGGTACATACGATTCTCAGGATGATGCTGGTGGCATTTGCATGCTTTACCGCATTCATCAGTGCCTCACGGGCAATCTGTTGCACCTGGCTCAGGTTGTCGGAACAACAGGCCACACATCCTTGCTTTTGTTCAACCTCAATCCGGATGCCGCTCTGCTGTGAAAGCTGCCTGCCCTGTTCCCACAGATCCAGAGGCACGCCAGTGCCCTTTGAGTCGGTGACCCACAGACCGCGGGAAAGTGAATAGGCATGTTCAACCGATTCCTCAAGCAGCCGGCCAAGGGGTTGAACCTCGGTGGTCAGCCCGGTTTCTGCAAAACGTTCTGAAAGCGAGTCAAAGCGGAGGCGGGCAGCGGTCAACTCCTGGCAGAGGCCGTCATGCAGTTCGTGACTGATGCTGCGCCGCTCTTCATCGGTTATCTTGACGATTTCCCGTTCCAGTTTTTTCCTTTCTGTAATTTCAGCCTCAAGGGCCTGGTTGGCGGCAGTGCGTTCGTTGATTTCAGATCTCAGCTCGTTGATCAGTCCGTTGACTCTGCGATTCAGGACCTTGTACTGTTCCCCCAGGGCAAGCGCGATGAAGATAACGTTTATAGCTGATGAAAACAGGAAGATGTTCTGGATTGTCAGGGTTGCCGGGATCAACCCCAGATTTGCCAGGGTAAAGACCAGTGCCCCCAGGTAGATGGCAATGCGCGACAACAGAAAGTAGAGTGCCGCTGAAAATCCGCGTCGGTAACAGACTGCCGAGGCGATGATAACCAGCAGTGACGCTGCCATCATAATGCTGTTGAGCAACTGTTTGAAAAGCAGTGGCGGTGCAAAAGGGGCAAGTGGCAACAGCACAAGACCTGCCATCACACTCCATCTGAGCAGCTTGTCAAGCAGTGGCGCATAGCTGCCGGTCTGGAGAAAATGCCTGGCAAAGGCGATGCCTGCTATGATGGCAAGATTCCAGAACAAAAGGACTGATTGCTGATGCAACCAGGGCTGTTCAGCAAACAGCCAGCTGTGCAGGTAGCCGTGCAGGGCCAGCTGGGAAAACAGATGGGTAGTGAGGTACAGCAGAAAATAGAGGTAGGTGCGGTTTTGAAGCAGCAGAAACAGAAACAGGGCCAGCAGGATAAACGAGAGCATGAATCCGCTATAGGCGCTCAGCAGGTTCTGTCGGGAGAATTCAAGGTTCCGGTAAGCCTCCCGGGTCATCACCGTCAGCGGAAACTGGGCTCTCCCTGGTATCCAGACCCGCAGATACAGAGTCCGGGGGGAGGACGGATCAAGGGCCAGGGGAAGCAGGATATTCCGCGAGGGCAGTTCCCGCCTGCTCATCAAGACCGCAGCACCGGCACGATGAACCGTAAAGGAGCCATCAGCCCGGGCCTGATACAGATCAGCCTGATCAACAAGCGGCTGATCCAGAAACAGCAGCCATGACCGGTTGCCGCTGTCAGCAGAAGCGATGGTAAAGCGCAGCCAGAAGGCCGATTGTGTCATCCCAAAGTTTACAATTTTTTTGTGATTAGGCTGAAAACGTCCTGCGTATTCCGGGCTGGTCACGTCGTTAATGGTGAGGGCAGCGGTTTTGTCTTCAAGGATATCGAGTGAGGGGCCTCCCAGATGAAAGGATTCTGCCGTATCGGTGATAACAAGGGGTTGTGCTGCCCCGGCCATGCCGGGGCAGCACAATAACAGTAATGCACTGCAGAGTATGTGGAGAATCAGGGTGTCTTTGACGCGCACGAAGCTGCCCATAAGAATGGCCCGTTACTGAGTTTGTTCGTGAGCACTACGGTTCACGTTCACTAGAATACCGCCCCCGGCAAGGATGACACCAGCACATTAGCAAGTTCCGAGTCCCATAGTCCGATATAGTTATAAGCCGGACATGTAACGCTATTCCCGATCAAAATAGTAGCTGCCGTCACTACGTTTTTTGAACGCCCAATCGGTACTGAAACAGGCTGGCGAAAGACAGTCGGTTGTTGATTGAACTGTTCTACCCCCGGCAATACATAATATTATTCTACCATGAGTCCCATCGATACAACTAAGGGCGAATGCACATCTCTTAGCGGAATCGAAAGTATATGAACTTCCTTTCGCAATCTTATATTTCAGGCCGCTTTGTGATATGCCATACGTGAGTTCAATCTCAGCATCACCATCAGTTTTATTGGTAACCTTCGTATAATAATGTCCGTCATCTTTGATCCCGCCTCCCGCACCAGACATAGCCGGAACGGTCATGATACTCATGCATATCAACAACATACAAACCTTCTTCAGTCTTCCAGCAGATCTTGTCAGTTGTTTCATGTCGGCTCTCCTTTTCAGTTGGGTTGTTCTGCCTCGATATGGAGGCAGTGTTTGATTGCTATTCATGATGCCGTACGAAAACAGCCACGCCGCGGCACACCAGGCTATTGCCGGGACTGCGGGTTCCTGTACAACTGCCATCCCGTGACGGTAACGCTGCAGACCGTCAGCAGGGCAAGAAAGATGTCTCCCCAACGGGAGTACGGCGAACGTTCGGCCGGGATGAACAGGGAATGACACCGCACTGTCTTGCGAAACAGCGGTGTCAGTGAACCGGGCACAATCTCGCCGGTGGGCTGGATAAAGGCACTGATGCCGGAATTGGCTACCCGCACCATCGGAATCCGGTATTCAACGGTCCGGTACAAGGCCACCGAAAGATGGACCCATGATGCCTTGGAAGCGCCGAACCAGGCATCATTCACCATATTCACCACTATGTTTCCCCCCTGCTCCACGGAACGGCGGACCAGTGAGGAGATAATCGCCTCAAAGCAGATCGAGGGGATCAGCCGCTTGCCAGGCGTCAGATCGAAGAGTACCGGTCTGCTGCCGGCTGAAAATCGGGAGACTCCCGGAAAAAGCCTGCGCAGTGCCGGAACCTGCCGCTCCAGCGGGAGGTATTCTCCAAACGGCACCAGCAGCTGTTTGCGGTACTCCTCGGCCTGGATGCCACGTACATCGGTAAAAGAGACGCTGTTGAAAAACCTCATACTGCCAGAATCAATGGCGATACCGGTGCAGGGTACCAGCATTGCCCGACCGGTGGCCCGCACCAGCGGAGGCAGGTAGAAGGAGGCCTCTCCCTGGCAGACGTAGGAGATCGGCAGTTCCGGAAATACGACCAGTTCCGCCTGCGGATAGAGTTGCAGCGCCTGGCGGACATCCACCAGCGTTGTCTTCATCGTGTTGCCGCTCTCTTCGGGCGGCACGTCATGCACCGTATCCTTTACCGGAATGTTGGCCTGCACAGCGAGCAGAGAGATCCGCTGCCCGTCTCCCGCAGTCTGCATCTGCCGGTGCAGTTGGGTGAGGCGATACCGGCCGTAGGAGACAAGCAGGATAAACAGGATAATGATTGCTGCACCGGCCGGAGCCGGGGAAGCACCTCTCCTCCAGGCACACAGCCCCTGTACCACCAGAAAATTGACCAGAAAAATCAGAAACAGCAACAACGGCACACCGCCGAGATCAAGTGGCTGGATCAGCAGGGGCCAGCGGTACAGGTTATGCGCCTCTGTACCGGGAAAAAGACTCGGATACCAGCTTTTCAACACCACCAGCGCAGCGGCAGCGCACAACGCCCCCGATAGCCGTTCCATCCAGCGCAGCCTGGCAGCCAGCCAGCCGAACAGGGCGTAGGGCACGGCGTGAAACAGACAGAAAAGCAGGATACAGCTCCAGGCCAGCACGGGTGCCAGCCCGGCCTGGGTGATCAACTGGGTTTTCAGCCACCAGACCCCACTGAACCAGAAGCAGTAGCCGTAGATCAGCCCAGCTGCAAAACCGCTGCGCGGGGATGCACCGGAAAGGCCAAGTCCCAGCGGCACCAGGCATATCCAGACCCCCGGCCCGAAGGGGAAGGTCTGGGAACTGAGCCAGTAGAGCAGGCCGGAGAGCAGTGCAAGGGTCGCAGCTCTCACTCCCTGGGGATCAGGTTTCCAGGCTCGCCAGGTGTGTGAGTGTGATTCCGGAGTACAGAGCATGCTGCGATCTGCGAAATCGGACTCAGCTACAGCCTGGCGAACCATGGTGGGCCGTTACCGGAGCTTGATCGTTATTGGTGATACTGTTTGCAGGGGATCAGGCGCGCGTACTGTTCCTGGCTTGATATAGTTGCGCTGCACTATTTTCAGGTAGTCACACAAGGGCGAACCTTTTACAGTGCAGTGCGGAATCATGGATTCGGTGATTGTAACGCAGTTGCCTCCGGTCAGTCCCTGAATAGTGGAACAGTCGCGGGCGAAGTAGTACAGATACAGTTTGTCGGCATTGCTTACGGTTCCTGCATAGCCAAGGGCGCTGTTTTTCAGTTGCATTGAATTCACATTAGCCATCCCTTTTTTCAGGATCGTATCATTGACTGACAACCCCGTATAGGTTGCATTCCCGGTCTCCGTTGCAAGTGTCCCGGCTATGGCGTAGACCTCGCCGTTACTTACAGAGAGGGCGTCCTTTGATACGTGATAGGTGGTGTCCTGGGTGTCACCCAGACAGTTCATGCCGATCTCGGTGCAGTCCGGACCAACAAGAGAAAAAGGTGGTGACTGCAGATCCACAAAGGCTGTTGCGCGATCCGAGCAGTCAGCTTTTGTGCAGGGCACACCCCACCTAGAGCTGACTTCTGCAACAAGACTCGCAAGGGAGGCGGTAAACTGGCTTTCGTTAACCGCGATTCTTGTGTCCAGAACAACAGGGGGATAGGGCTGGACTGCACGATCCTTTCTGGTATCCCTCACCCGCAGCACAACCAACGGCAGCTGACTGCGCCATAATTCGGCGGCGTTTTCATCAGCAGGCATGGCATAGCGCATGAGAGACATGAACTCATCAGCACTTTCCCCAAGGCCAAGCCTCATGGTTGAAGGAATTGGCTCAGAGACAATATTCGAGGCATTAACAGCCAGTTTTCCTAGGGAAGCACGCACTGTGCCGTCCATAATCTTGTCAGGTGAGATAACAAAATAGCGTTCCTGGCTGAAGGATGCGCCGGACTGCCGATCAAACACCACATTGTTGTTGCTGTTGCTCAGGCTGGCAAAGACCTGCAGCCGTTTCTGGTTGGCGGGCACGCTCGTAAAGTAGGTAGAAAGCATCAGGGGATAGTTTGTTGCTATATATTGATACGCTGCACTGGTTGTATCAAACGTGCCTTCTCTGCTGAATAGATAGGTCTGCAGGCCGAAGTAGGCGGCAGGCGGAGGCATGACACCGAAAATCACCAGCGCTTCACGGGGATCAAGTCGGAAGGTGCCGCGATATCCAGGGTCCATCTTGCCAAATGTCTGGGTGGTTGCCGGATCCTGGTATTCTTCCGGCCAAGGCGGCACGGCAAAGATGATATACGGAGAAGCCGGGTTGTTGCCGTAACAGGTATTCATTGTCGCGTATGAGTAATCGCAATCCTCCTGCGTGTAGAGGCGGAAGTAACCACGGGAAACCTGGAACCCCTGTGCGGTCAGGTCGGCGGTAAGGTCTTGGGCGGTCTTTTCAACAGTTGGCGGGATGATATTTTTCGGCTGGGTAGTGCTGTCTGATGCACAGCCTGCAAGAATACAGGCAGAGACGAGGATAAGATGCAGAGCTAGCTTTTTGAAACTGATCATTTGTGGGCCCCCTTGGCATTATGTGAGTACCGTATTACACAGACTGCCTGTTTACGCACATCCTAGATCAGCTCATGGTCGCTTGTCATGTCATGGAAAACCGCTACAACGGTTCTCAGAGAAATGTAGCGACGTCATGACAACGGCAGCAATCCTGATGAGAGGGGACTGCCGCCACTTATGCCTACAAACAGCCTGTTGAACCCGATGTTACTTCAGGCTGCCTGCAACAACAATTTCACCAGATTTGATTTTGACTGCAGCAGCATCTGCCGCAGCCCGGTAGGGTTCGACTGCCGGGTTCGAAGCGCTGTAGGCAACACCGCCGCGTTTCAGGTCAAACGTCTGTAGCCCGGTCATCGGTGAACCGGACGCAACCCCTTTGATGATATCAAATACCGCAATATCAACCCGTTTCAGCATCGAGGTCAGGATCACCTCTTTAAGATTCGCAAAGAGCGGCATGGCATACTGATCCGAGTCAACGCCGATCCCCCACAGCCCGTTTGCTGCTCCACCGGCGTTCTTGATGGCCTGAAACATACCGGCATTGGAGGCGCCGGCAGCTGCGTAGCCGATATCAACCCCTTTGATCAGCATTGCCTCCGTTGCACTCTGCGCCTTGTCCGGTGCGTCCCAGACAGTGTTGTCGCCGTTTACGCCCAGATAGGCTGATTCAAGCACAATATCAGGTCTGACTGATTGAGCCCCCTGCAGATAGCCTGCCTTAAATGCATTGATCAGCGGGCTGTCCATACCGCCGATAAAGCCGATCTTTCCGGTTTTGCTGGCTGAGGCGGCGATCACCCCTACCAGATACGAACCCTGTTCTGCAGTAAAGACCAGGCTGGCGATGTTCGCCCCTGCAACCTCAGCATCTACGATAGCAAATGTTGTGGCAGGAAACTCAGGCGCTACCACAGCCAGGGCGTTTTGATGCGACAGGCCAACTGCAATTACCGGGTTACAGCCACCAGCTGCCAGTTGACGCAGGCGTGCCTGGCGGGTGGCCTCAGTTTCGCTGGTGCCTGCTGTAAGCTCGACAAACACGGCCCCAAGCTCCTGCCGGGCTTTCACCAACCCGGCGTAGGCAGAGTCGTTGAAAGAGCCATCCCCCTTACCACCGGTATCGTAGGCCATGCCAACCTTGAGCGCTGCTGAGCTGCTGTCGCCGCAGGCAGTAAGCACGATCATGCAGAAGAGTGAGAAGATGCCAATGACTATTCTTGTTTTCATAGTGGTCTGCATTCCTTTCAATGTAACCCAGATATTCCATTGGGACGCGAGCCCGGCCTAATGGAATATCTGGGCTTAAACCCCCTGATCCTGACCAAACCGGTTGTATGCCAGGTCGGCCATCAGGTTTAATACTTCAGCTCATCAACCGCATGGGGCGGATACCAGGCCGGGTAGAGCAGCGTGCGGCCGATGGTGCTGTCTGCCGCTTTACGGGCGGTTTTTGCTGCAGCAGGGCTGTAATAATCGGCAATGGCCAGGGCCAGCGCCGAGCCAAGCTGGCGGGTATCATCCGGCGCCACCCAGCGGGGGGCAAAACCGGCCCTGCCGTAGGTCATCTCGATCGTCATGGCCATCACCTGATCCTGAAAATTGACCCACCACCAGGTTTCCGGAAACGGGTTGTTGGCAAAACCGGCCCCACCGTCTTCTGGAGCCGGTTCCAAAAGATCAGCACCGTAGCGGGCGGCCAGCAGATCGATAAACCTGAGCTGCTTGTCCCACAATGCGGCCTGGGATGCCGTGTACCCCTGGGCCATGGTCCCGAAGTGGGGAAAGAAAAAGGTGCGGATATCCGGCTCGCTGTTGGATGCGTGCAGGTTCAGGGCAATGGAGACCGGCGGTCCTCCGTCAGTCATCAGCCGTTTGGCGTACTGCTGAACAACGGCCACCTCCTGGGGCACATCGGCCCGCAGGTTAAGCGGGTTACTGCTGTCCAGATACCACATCACCTCCAGATTTTCCGATTTCGGGGTGCTGCGGTAATTCCCGGCAATCACGCCGTCTACATTGTGCATCGGAAAGATATAAAACTCGGCGCCGGCCAGCAGGGTAGCGGCATCACTGCTGCCGGAGAGCAGACTGTTGATCAATCCTTCCAGCAGGAACGAGGGGGAGGTCTCAGCCGGGTGGGTTCGGGCATGGATAAAGATCCGCTTTTTGGTGACCACCGGGCTGTTGGGATCAGTCAGTTTCAGCAGATAGAGCGGCCTGCCGTTTTGGGAATAACCGGGGATCTGTATCTCCAGAAACCGGTTGCCGACTATCTGCTTCAGGTAGGTCTCCAGATCCGTAAAGGTGTAGGGGTAGAAGCGGGCGACCCAGACCGTGGGCTGGGTAAACTGCTTGCGTACCACCAGCTCGTTGTTCTGATTCTGGGTCACTTCCGCTTCATCGAAGCGGTGCCAGGTTTTCTGATCATAGGAGTAGATCGGCAGGTAGTAGTAGAACCAGCCGGAGTTTTTCAGGGTGATGGTGGTGGGTGCATTCGTTACCGCGTTATCCAACCGGACATACCACCAGCTGCGCCAAAGGGCAGGCAAGGTGCTGTTGTTGTTGTCATCGGCAACCGTCAGCTGCCACTCGGTACTGCCGAGCTTGACCGCCGCCCCGATACTGCCGGATTCAAAGGAGGCGGTAACGGTTGTTGCCGGAACAGCGGTGGTGTCGCCACAGCCGGAAAGCAGGCTGAGCATGATGATGATCAAGGCGGACAAGGCCATTTTCGTATAATACATCTGCAGGGTACCTCTTTCGGTCGAGCAGCTCGTGACTTCAGCGTCCGGTAATCCCGCACTCACTGCAGATAGACGCCCGTGCCGATGAAATAGTCTGTTCCCGGTATCGGCTCAACATACCCCAGTTTGGGAGACTCCTTTTTTGCGCCCGGTTTTACCCAATAAAAATTGACAAAGCCGCCCCCTTTTTGAGCCGCCTCGTTCAGAGTGCGGATAACATAGCTGCCTTTTGCATCCTGGTAGTTGTACAGGTTTTTGCCCTGCAGCTCTTTCTGGACGGCATGGGCAATGTTCACGCATTTTGAGTCGTACACATAAAAATAACCGGACTTGTCGGAGTAAAAGCGTACTGGTGCGACAAATGACCGGATCAGCTCGATCCGCTCATTTTCATTCTTAAGGTTTGCAAGCGCTCCCCCCAGCCCGGCGGCCACACCATGCACCATGGTTCTGGCAATTTCCTTATGTTCTTCAGTATGCACGGCAGCCTTGATCTTTGCGCCACCCGAGGCTTCTGTCAGGCTGGCAGAGGCAACAAGGCATACAAGCAGTGTACATAAGGTGAAGATGGCTGCTGTGGTTTTAGTCAGGATTGTGGTTTTGATGCTGTTCATGATGGTGTCTCCTTTTTGTGGTTTTTAATCATATCGTAACAGACGTACCCGTTCACGCAAGAACCTATGCGCATTATCTGTCCTCCCCAGATCCGCTCCTTGTATTAATCCTTCAGGCTACTGTGCTGTCGGCAGCAACGGTAGCTCCTGCACTGCCGCCAGGTCTTCTCGTGTCCCCACCAGGATCTGCGGTTGTAGCCCACTACCAGGCCGTAGCGGTAACGGATATCGTCCAGCCTCATCACCTCAAAAGAACGGGCAGCGGTCTCTCCCCGTTTGACCCAGGTGTTGTTCTCCGGTGAGTTGACATCATCCACCCACAGATCGTTTTTTGTGGCCTGCCGATACTGCATCCTGCTGTCAATCGATGGCGCAAAACCTTTCAAGACGCTCATCGTAAAGTCAAACGGGATCACGGTTGAGCCGTAATTATTTGATCATTGACCTGATGATCCGGGTAATTTCTTCATCCTTTGCAAGATCGCGGTAGATTGTTGATCGCCGGTCAACGGCTGTTTGTGCTTTTACTGCCGATTTAGCCAGTATGTCGGTATCCTTGCCGTTACAGGTCACCATCCGTTCCGGCCTGATCCCTTCGTTAAAATAGCGGGCAACCGTCAGGTCTACACAATCGGTATCGTAGGGGAACAGTCCGTGGGAGTAGTCATTTTCCACCATGATCATGCTGGCGTTCTGCAGCTGCTCAAAACCCAGCAGCGCGCCCTCGGCAGGGGTGCGGGTATCGTAGCGGCTTTGCAGAAATAACAGCCCTTCGCCGGTTTTGTTGGCATTGCTGATCGGCGGCTTGACGGTGCGTGCCCCTCCCCAATAGATACAGGAGTTTTGCGTCACTTTACCTCCGAAAAAGGGGTAGTGCTGAAACTGCTTGTTGCCCTGCTCAATCCAGAACCACTCATCGGTATTGCTTGGGATGTCGTTGCAGACGACTGCGCTAAATACTGAGTCGTTGTTTGTTAATTGCAGGTTAGACAGAGGACTTTGAACAGTAGCAAACTTAATAGCATGTTGCTGCGCATTTTGGTTGGCAGCATCGTCCGACAAAAAGCGGGTCTGCAAAATCAGCGCTGTCTTTTGGTCATTAGAACGAGCCCAAAATCCCGGATTTTCTGCGATGAGTCGCTGTAGCACCTCCGACGTACGAAGCCAGTATAATACAAAATCTTTGCCTGACTGAGATCCTAAATAATCCTCCATATTTTTTTGTGTCCAAAAATAGGTGTCAGGCAACGTGCGGAAGATTGTTGTTGCGATATACGTTGGATCAGTACCCAGACCAAATTTCTCCGGGTGTCGTGCCGCATAGGGGGCCAGCAGAGTATCCAGCGCCAACTGCCGCGCCTTGGCATTTAGCAAATTGGCACCATCAAAGGTTCCGGCAACATTCATGCTGCTGTCCAGCAGCATCCTGCCGGTATGCTCCGGAAAACGGCTCGCATACCAGGCCCCCAGCCAGGTTCCGTAGGAGTAGCCAATGTAGTTCAGCTTGTCGTCCCCCAGCAGGTGGCGGATCAGATCCATATCCCGTACCGTCTGATCGGTGTTGATGTAGGGGGTGATCGGGTTTTTCAGGCAGGCCTCGGCAGTCAGCCTGGCGTTATAGAGTTGGTTCTGGATGGTCTGGTTGCTGCGGTCGTTCCACACCGACCGTGGCTGTTCATTGCTTGCGCAGATCAGTTGGGTGGAGGCCCCTACCCCACGGGGAGAGAAGCCGATCAGGTCGTACTGGTCACTCATCTTCTTCAGCTCGGTCGCAATCCCATCGGGCGGGTTCAGGTTGTTCCACTTCCGGCCATATTCTGCGGCAAAAAACAGACCATCCCCCCCAGGGCCGCCAGGGTTGAAAAAGATAGCGCCCCGCCGCAGGGCAGGTCTGCCCGCTGCGGTGCGTAGTATGGCGACCTTCAGATCTCCCTTGGCGGGGTTGTCGTGATCCAGCGGCACCGTGATCATGGCGCACTTCAGACGCTCCCCCAGATCTGCCTGGGCATCACGCATCAGTAGCGTGTAGTCACCAACGCCCAGAATGCCGGGGTCGCAGGTCTGCCAGTTGATCACCTGGGATTTATAAGCAGCCAGCGGATCCGGCGCTGGGCTACCGGAGTCGGACGAACAGCCGACCAGGGCAAGCAGGGCCAACGAACAAGTTGCGGTAACGGTTGTCATCAAATTTCGCATTGCATAGGTCTCCTGGCATCTGGTGGTTACATCAATTTCTGATTAGGGACTTGGAACTTGCTGATGTACCAAGTTTTACGCTCAGATTTAGGTTGGATTTGATGCCTCTGATTGAGCAAAACCGCAGGCGTAGCAAGGCTACGCTGAGGATTTTGTGATTGAAGAGGCGGCAAAGACAGCCTGAAGATGAGATGTAAAACGGTATATTAGCAAGTTCCAAGTCCCTTATTTCGATACCATTGCAGAGTGCTGTTGCGCGCTCAGGTAACGGTGTTGGATGCGGACAACGCAGGATCATCACGCCACATTCCCCAGGTAGCGGATGGCCAGCATGGTGATGTCATCGGACTGCGGCGCACCGTTGGCAAACTGCAGCACCTCGGTACGGATGGCATGGATGATCGCCTCCGGCTGACCGGCGCCGGTCTTGTTGACGCAGTCCAGTAGCCGCTGCTCGCCAAACTCGTTCTTGTCCGGATCAACCGCCTCATTGACGCCGTCAGTGTACAGCAGAAACAGATCGCCCGGCTGCAGGGTCAGCTGTTCGGTCTGATAGCTGATCCCCGGCATCGGCCCCAGCACAAAGCCGGGGTTAAAGCGGTGGTAGACTGCCGCCTCTCCCGGCTTCAGGAACACCGGCGGCAGATGCCCGGCATTGGCGCAGGAAAGCGCGCCGTTATCGGTATCCAGAATAGCGCAGAAGACGGTGACAAACATTGACGACTCGTTATCCAGGGCCAGGATCG
>DKFG01000165.1 GCA_002452325.1 Geobacter sp. UBA6802 | reverse complement strand
TCAGTTATTAACCGGACAGTAGTGACCTGAGAACAAACATCTGCTGCCGATTGTGGTCCGGGCCGGAGAGGCTGATACCATGATTGTAGGCAGATTACTCAAAACCATCCGCTCCTTTGAGTAATGTCTGGCGCACCTGTACGGATAGCCGTGGTCTTTGAACCAGGCAAAAAAGCCAGACCTGTCTGGTTTGAACTGAACCGTCAGCAGCATAAGATTACTGAAACTACCTACCATTGGAAAGATAGCATCGGCAGCACTCAACTTCTGCACTACGCCGTAAGTGATGGTGAAGCACTGTATGAGCTGGTTTTTAATCCAATTGACCAATCCTGGACTATCCAGAACCATCCAACCGAGTAGCCCCTAATGCAACATCGTATTGTCATGCATATCGACATGAACGCCTTCTTTGCCTCTGTTGAACAACAGGCCAACCCTGAACTTCGGGGTAAACCTATTGCCGTCATCGGTAGTCACGGCAGAACCGTCATCACCACATCAAGCTACGAAGCACGCGCATTCGGTGTCAAGACCGGTATGGCCAAATGGGAGGCACTCAAGGTCTGTCCCCAACTGATCTTTGTGGTGGGAGATAACAAGAAGTACACCTACACCAGCAGCAGGATCATTGAGATGATGCGGCAGTACACACCCCTGGTAGAAGTATTCTCAATTGATGAAGCTTGGCTGGATGTTACACACTCCCTGCAACTGTTTGGTTCTGCTGAACGTATCGCCTA
Organism: Geobacter sp. UBA6802; assembly: GCA_002452325.1. Taxonomy (GTDB): domain Bacteria; phylum Desulfobacterota; class Desulfuromonadia; order Geobacterales; family Pseudopelobacteraceae; genus Trichlorobacter. Next base: position 6,532 of record DKFG01000165.1, on the reverse strand, counting down.
TCTGCTGAAAGCACAGATCAGGCAAAGCTTTGGCATTACCTGTTCTATAGGCATTGCCCCAAATAAACTACTGGCCAAACTGGCCTCAGACATGCAGAAGCCGGATGGTCTGACTGTCATCAAACCTGAAGAAGTCAGCAGGGTGTTGGAAACCATGGCAATAGGTGAGCTGTGCGGTATCGGTAAGAAGATGGAGCGCCACCTGAATCTGCTCAGTATCCGAAACTGTGGTCAGCTTGGCAGAGCAAACGAGGAACTGCTGACCCGTAAGTTTGGCATCATGGGCAAACGCTATAAGGCATGGGGGCAGGGGATCGATCACAGTCCGGTGATACCCCAAGAAGAGGATGACGAGGTCAAGAGCGTCGGTCACTCCATGACTCTTAGGAGAGATGTTGATACCAGAGAGGATATCCAGAAATACCTGCTGCAGCTGTCAGAGATGGTGGGACGCAGGGCCAGAAGATATGGAGTCACAGGCAAGACCGTCACCCTCTATATCAGGTTTGCAGATTACTTCTCCAATGCCAGCAAGCAGGAAACCTTGAGCAGTTATATCAACCAGAGTGATGAGATCTACAAGGCTGCAACGGTTATACTGAACAGCATCGAGATTGGTCAGAGGGTCAGGCTGCTGGGAATAAGCCTTTCCAACCTGCAGCATCACAACCAACAATTGCCACTATTCCCGGAAGAACAACGAAAGGCAAAGATGACCCAGGCCATGGATGCAGTGAACAACAAGCTGGGTGATTTCACCGTAACCTACGGCAGCCTGCTGCAGACAGAAGAAAAAGGGTCCCACGTTATTTCACCGGCCTGGCGACCGGAGGGGATCAGGAATGTGGCGGTTAAATAAAAAAGCAGACCTATGACGCTCTTTGGGGAGGGGCAAGCGGTAAAATAAAGCTACACAAAGGCGAAAATTTCCAACAGGACATATCTTGTCATACCACTGTGCTATGCTAGTTCTACCAGCCAAGCTACCATTTTATGAAAATGGAGAAAAGTCATGATCGGTTACCATGCTAATGCAGATCTTGCCCTTATCGAGCAGCAACTGCTTGATGAATTCCAAAATGCCGGTACCTGTGAACAAAACCACTGTATGCAATGTAAAGCTGCAAACAATCTGACTGACCGTGAAATTCTACTCTCAAAAATAAAATCTGCCATTTTATACGCCCATTCCGGGCGCATTCTGGAGGCCTTCAGGGAAATTGATGCTGCAAGCAGGTATTCGTTTTGTGACGCGTCCTTTCTGCATCTGGTAGCTGGTGATCTTGGCCGTGCGGCTGGTTGCCCCTTTGAAGCCTGCAATGCATACAAACGGGTGAAATGGTTGCATCCTGTCTACTACCCAGAAGCGGTTTCACGCAAAGGTAGAACTTATACAGCAGAGTTAAAGCGCTGGAGAGAACTGGGATTAGAACCTGTTACTGTGGCAATGTATGGTGGCGAAGGTGGTGAGAAGTATCTGCTTGAACTGGTTGCTGACCGCTTACATCACTCTGCAGTGAGTAGCCCTACTGACGCCAAATCACAGCTTGCAGGCTTGAGCGGAGTTGAGTGCCTTTGCCTTGAGATGGTTATAGACACGTTACCTGGTGAAGAATTTGAGGAAGAGCAATGGCCTGTTTATGGATACAGCGTTGTCAGCAGTATGGGGCCATATATAACGACCAGACAGCAAGCAGCAGAAACCGCACTTACATTTGTCAATCACTGGTTTTACGACCTCCAACGACAAAACCCAGATTGGCGCAATGAGATAATAAGCGATGATACCTGGTCACAGCTATCCAGAATGATGAGAATTCCTCGAGAATATGCAACCAGCAACTTCAAAACAAACGAGGACATTGCCCATGATATGATCATCCGCAGACGGCTTCGCTACAGTACAGTCAGGCAGGACAGAGACTGGCTGGACTGGATGGGGAGCATTGAGCCCATACCTTCAGGCCACTAGAGGCTAAATAGATGAACTTACATAAACCCACACCAGAAGAACATCAGAGAATAGAACAAGCGATACGCAGCCTCGACGATTACATCAGATTGGACGAAGGATATGCGTGGTATCGCTATGCCATTGCATCATCAATATTCCATAGAGGCTACGGCTCAGATGTCATGATGCCACCATTTCCAGGTACCGCCTCCTTGGCTGAAACAATAGAAAAGCTCCCATACAAACTATTTGAGCATATAGAAGAGCAAATTATCCTTGATCGTGAGCGACTTCACAGTGATGACCTTCCAAGACAGCGATACGATCAGGGTGTGTCATTGTTACAAGATCTGGTTCCAGAAGCGGCTCTTCAAATTACCTCGTATGATGAGCTGCTTGCTCGAAGCTATTTTGGTCACTATGGAAGAAATGGTCTGTCATATACGGACAAATAGGAGGCTCTAATGAATCCGATCCCCCAAGTTTCTATCACACATGATTACAAAAAATGGCTGTCGTCTCCAGTTACTACTTATCGTGGTCCGCTAGATCAGATCAAAGAATTCATTCCTGCATTCGAGCGAAGAACTTTTGGGCCTGCACTGTTACCTGCCCAAAACTTTGGTGAAGACAATCTGTTTTTAGAGCCTCTACCTGCCGGTTTTAACCGTAACTACGATGTCATCGTCAGGATGCCATTAAAAAACATCGAAGCAGAGATTCCGGTTGGTATCGTCTCCAAACAGTATTCGCTAATCCAACATAGAACGTTGCTTCAAGAGGCTATCAAGGCGATGGAAATTGCCAAGATACATCCTGATGAGGTCAGTGCAGAACTCGACATCACTGAATACGGCGAACGCATGCGGCTAGGGCTCATCTTTCCAAAGCAATTCAATATGAAGATGGCTGAAGGTGATGAAATGGGACTGAGGCTGGAATGTTTCAACTCAGTTGAAGGCAGCATGAAGTTCATGTCAGTCATCGGCTGGCTTAGATTCATCTGTTCAAATGGACTGATTGTTGGTGTTGCAGACTCATATTATAAAAGTCGGCACAACCAAGCTATGGAACTGAATGACATTGTGACCGTACTTAACGGTGGAATTGCCGCAACTACTAACGAGCGCAAAATGTTTCATAAATGGCGCAACAGTCCAGTAAGTGAGAGCAAACTCAAAAAGTGGACTGACGAGCATCTTGCGAAAAAATGGGGAGTTAAAGCAGCGGTAAGGACTTGGCACATAACCAGAACCGGGGTGGATGTTGAAATTGCTGATCCGTTTGAGAAGGGCAAGCCAACTGAAAAGGCCGTTATCAATAAAAGCAAGGTTCCGGGTGCAGTTTTACCTGGAGATACCATCTATGCTGTCAGTCAGTCCTTGTCGTGGCTTGCAAAAGAGCGTCGTGATGTTCAAGAGCAGCTTGAGTGGAAACAACAGATCCCTGATCTGGTCGCGTTACTCGGTAAATGCAAGTAACCATTTGTAGGAATGGATAATGACCCGCTACGCAATTGGCGACATACATGGTGGATCACAGACCCTGCAGGCGCTGATTGACCAGATCAGCCCAAAGCCTAACGACCGGATCTACCTGCTGGGTGACTACATTGATCGTGGCCCTGACAGCAAAGGTGTGCTGGACATCATCATCAGCATGCAGGAAGCTGGCTATGATCTGCGGCCACTTCGCGGCAACCATGAAGATATGCTGATCCGCAACCTTTCACAGGATCATGATCTCTTTTCCTGTCAGTGGGTAAAAAACTGGGGACAGAAGACTTTGTTCAGCTTTGGGGTGAAACAGCCTGGCGATATTCCGCTTCGCTATCGAAAATTTCTGGCTGGCCTGCCGTACTGCTATGAAGATGGTGAGTTTATACTGGTACATGCTGGAATCCATCTGGGGCTTAATGACCCGATCAATGACACCCCGGTTGAGCATATGGCTTGGGGGAGCACCGTTCTCCCGGAAGATGGCAACAAAATGCAACGCCGTGTTATCTGCGGACATCGCATCAAAAGCGTTGGAGAGATCAGCCAGTCACTCAACCAGCAGATCATCTACCTGGACAACGGAGCCTTTACCAACCAGCAACCTGTTCACGGCAATTTGGTTTCCTTAAATCTTGAGACGATGGAACTGACGATGCAGCCCTGGATTGACCGCAAAGCGGAGTGGTAACTTTATGGAGAACCGGTAATGACTGAACAAAACGACATCATTGCTGAGAGACTTACGTTTCTTGCATCAGCAGAACCGGTTGAGCCTTTTGGCTGGTTCCGCTGGATTTTTGACCGCTATGCCACCAGATGTATGCAGGGTGGTGCTAATCACCGAGAAAAGCCTTTGAACCAGGGGTGGACTCAATTAAGCAATAATCAACTGCTATTGAATCAGCCAGGCTATCAGCAAGACTGGTTGACGGCACTGGAACGTCACGCCTGGACAGCTGGCCTGTTTGGTATGACTGGCGCGGTACTGCCAAACTGGGGAAGATTTAGCCCCGTAGCCAAAGGCCTGTTCATCGCAGGCTTCAGCGATAGTGAGCATGGCTATAGAGATATTGACCAAATCCTCCCGTATATCTCTGAAGGAAGGTATTCTAACCTGTCCTTTTGCCAGTTGGCCTGCAATCTGGTGCTTTGCCAAAAAACTGAATATTTGGAGACGCTATTTTCAGCAACTGAAGACTGGAACACAACGATTGAGCAGCTACCTGCGTTTGATTATGAAATTAGTAAATTTGCCTATATAATGCCAGATCTTTGCAGACGACCGATAGACATCCTGCTTGAGGCAGCGCTTTTCTGGGAGTCTCCTGAAGGCATCAAACAGGCTGCAAAGCATGGTGCCAACCTCAACATGCCGGTTTTATCGCTGGAGCGTTCCTCCAACGAGCAGAACTGCCCCTTAAGTTATGTGCTGGCCGAAGGCCGAAAAGATTTGGCTGAACTGTTGCTTGAGCTGGGAGCGTCACCCGAAGGGACTGACTATTCCGGCAAGAACGCCCCGCTTTTTCGAGCGCTACGATACAAGACACACGATATGGCGGAAAAATTACTCGACAGGGGGATTTCGCTGACTGTTCCAGCCTTTTATCCACATTGCAACCGTAGAGAATATTTTTGGTGGCAGTTTGGCTGCAATCCTGATGAGATGGCCTGGGTGGAAAACACCTTCAGCAACATCATCCCATTTGTTCCGTTGCATGAAAAACAGCTCTTCTACGATGCCAATGGCCAAGGTGGTACATTTCATACCCTGCTGACCGTTGCCCTGCCAAGCATTGAAATGATTAAACGCTGTGAGGCCAATGGCCTTGATACTCGCCTGACTGCCCTTGAGTTCTGTATCTCAGTCAAGAAAAACGCGGCTGAGGCCCTCGCATACCTGCTGGAACGCTATGAGCCTGATGTAAAAGAGCACGTTTTCCAGCTCATAAATCTGCACAAACCCGAGTTTATGATAAATTACCAGAATTCGCAGGAATTTGTGCGATAGACATCCTGCTAAAAAACTTAGGTGGTCAGCGAAATGACAATAAGTAGATGCACTGACGTAGGTGCACCTGGAGACGCACACATGCAACACTACACAATTCAAGAAGCAGCAGAACGGCTAAATCCTGCTGAGCCACGTATTGAGTCTCTCCGCAACAAGATTCTATTCTCAGGCAAGCCCGACCCGATTCTAAAACCTTGCGTATTTTTTCCTCACCCCAGATCATTCAGAATTATCAGTGTTCACGGCCACGCAAATGAAACCAGCCCTGAATCCTTTCCCAAACAAATTGCGTTCGATGTTGGTAATGGGCGCAAGCGCAATTTTTCATATAAGGCTGTAAGTATTCAGGGACTCTTTGAACTCACCTTCTTCCCAGACTATTACGACATGACAAAAGCTAAGGAAAGTGGCTTCATCCAGCTTTTCAAAGAAAAAGCTGTATTTGCTGATTATCTGGCTGAGTTTTCAATTGATATGGCAGTTGGATGGATAATGAGCGGATGGAAAGATTTTGACGACATACATAATCGATGGCATGCCATGACGTCATCAGAAGCCAGAGACACCAAGTCACACATCAGGAGCAAAATTGGTGATTTCATTATTCTGTCTCAGAACGGGATTCACTATTTGGTGGACTCACCAGCCAGTATCCCCCTGTCAGATATTCGGATAACCGACATGATGCTTTCGGAGTATGCCGTTAGTGAAGGCATTAAACTTCCCGCCAATCTCACAACCGTAATACCACTAGAAAAACAAAGCGTTAAACAATCCACCGTGGAATTTAACCTACAGGAAAATATCCCAATCAGGTTCATTGAATTTTATACCAACGGCAAATTAGGCCCTGAAACTGCAGCACTCTTTTTTGCTCACAAACAGGGTATTGACTGGAATAGCCAGATGAGTGCGGAGGACAAACTAATAGCCTATCACTGGCAATATGGGAAGGTTACGGCGATTAAGCGGACAGAATGGGAATCCGTTGTAAATTCAATACGATCCTTGTCAGAACGTTACGACAAAACCAATAGGCATTTTCACTACTGTCCGGTAAATTTTGAT
>DKFG01000108.1:5601-7206 GCA_002452325.1 Geobacter sp. UBA6802 | reverse complement strand
TCTCGGTCTTGGCCAGGTTCAGGTAATAGGTTTCGATGCCGGCTGCGTTGCGGTTGGGTGCAGCATTGGCGTGGATCGAGACAAACAGGTCGGCATTAACCTTGTTGGCAATGGCGGTTCGCTCTTCCAGNNATCACCACATCCAGCCCCAGCTCTTGCTTGAGCCTGTCCCGCAGTTTCAGGCCGATGGAAAGTACCACATCCTTTTCCTGTAATCCTGTGGCACCGACTGCACCGGGGTCATGGCCGCCGTGACCCGGATCCAGTACGATCCGACGGATCTTGGCAATGGCCGGTTTTTGCTGCGTTGGTTTAATGGCAAAATCAGTCTGCTTTTCGTCGCGGGCAGGGGGCTTGGCGGTGATACTGCTGATCTCATGGTCAAGGGCGGTCAGAGTCTCTTCCGGACGGCTGATCTCGGTACGGCGTTGTCCCCGGACATCAATGATCAGGCGGGCCGGGTCGGAGAGGGGGAATATTTTGTAGTCTTTGATGTTGTCGGTGTCCAGCACCACCCGTACAACACCCGGTTTGAACAGGGCTGCCCGTACCCCCTTCAGCAGGCCGTCACCGATGGTGATGTCACGTATACCGGCACCCAGACGGGTGTTATGCAGATCAATGAAGACCCGCCCCGGCTTGCCGTTTCGGCTTGCACCCTTGTCAAGCTCATGGCTCTCCCAGGTGACGTCCCGCTCCAGAGCGATGGCGATTCTGGTGTAGTCGGGGTTTGACCAGTGCTTCAGCTCCTGCACCTGGGCCGGTTGCAGATGCAGGGCCGGTTTGGTCTCTTTGACCGGCTTTTTTTTGTCACGGGCAGCATGAACGTCAGCCGTAAGAAAGATCGCCAGGCTCAGCAAGGCAAGCAGCAGGACTATGAGGGAACGGGATTGGATCATCACACCATTTTCTTCAGATCATCAAGCAGATTCAAGGCTTCCAGTGGAGTCATAGCATTAATGTTCAGTTTTTTCAACCGTTCCCGCANNTGCTGTTCAAACAGGGTAAACTGGGCAGACTCTTTCCTGGGCGGGACGATGCTGCTCTTGGACAGGCGGGGCGAACCCTGCTCAAACTCCCCTTCTTCCAGTGTCTTCAGCACTTCTTTGGCCCGTTCAATCACATCGCGGGGCATGCCTGCCAGGCGGGCCACCTGAATGCCGTAGGAGTGTGAGGCAGCGCCGGGAATGATGGTACGCAGGAAGATCACCTGATCGTTCCATTCTTTTACCGCCACGGTCAGGTTGGTGATCCGCTCCCGGGTGGCAGCCAGGTCGGCCAGTTCATGGTAGTGGGTGGCAAACAGGGTGCGAGGCCGACAGACCTGGTCATCGTGCAGAAATTCTGCCACGGCCCAGGCAATGGAGAGACCGTCAAAGGTGGAGGTGCCGCGACCGATCTCATCCAGCACCACCAGGCTGCGGTTAGAGGCTGTGCGCAGGATATGGGCGGTTTCCATCATCTCCACCATAAAGGTGGATTGCCCCTTGGCCAGGTTGTCCCCTGCCCCGACCCTGGTGAAGATCCGGTCGGCAATGCCGATGGTTGCAGCACTGGCAGGGACAAATGAGCCAGCCTGGGCCATCAGGGTGATCAGCGCCACCT
>DKFG01000108.1:2197-5468 GCA_002452325.1 Geobacter sp. UBA6802 | reverse complement strand
TTGCAGTAGCTGCGCTCCACCGCCACGGTCGCCAGGCTTGACAGTACATCCAGACTGGCAACTGCCGCAGCAGTACGGCTGATCCGGGCTCCGTTACCTGCCGCTGTCTCCCGCACCTGCTGGAACAGGGTGTATTCCAGATCACAGATCCGGTCTTCAGCCCCCAGTACCTTTTCCTCGTAGTTCTTCAGCTCTTCCGTAATGTACCGCTCACCGGTGGCAACGGTCTGGCGCCGGATATAGTTGTCAGGGACATTGGCCAGATGGCTTTTGGTCACCTCAATGTAGTAGCCAAAGACCCGGTTATAGCGGATCTTGAGTGAGGAGATGCCGGTCCGCTCCCGCTCCTGCGCCTCCAGCCGGGCGATGTAGCCTTTGCCTTCCCGGCTGATGGAACGCAGCTCATCCAGCTCAGGGTTATAGCCGTCGGCGATGATTCCCCCTTCACGCAGCGAGAACGGTGGAGTGGGAGAGATGGCACTGTTGATCAGTTCCTGGATATCTGCAAGTGGATCAAGCTGCTCCAGTAACCGGCAGAGCAGGGCTGATTCCACGCCAACCAGCGCATCCCGCAGGGGTGGTATCCGCTCCAGCGAATCATGCAGTGCACGCAGGTCACGACCACCGGCTCCAGCCATGCTGATTCTGGCATTCAGCCGCTCCAGATCGTGCATCCCTTTCAGGCTGGCCACCAGCTGATCACGCAGCAGCCCCTGTTCAACCAGTTCCTCAACCGCAGACAGGCGCTGACGGATTGGATCAACCTGCACCAGCGGGTAGGAAAGCCACTGTTTGAGGGTCCGGGCCCCCATGGCCGTGGCGGTGCGATCCAGGCAACCCAGTAGTGAACCTGCCTTCTTGTTGTCGGTCATGGTGGCGGTCAGCTCAAGGTTGCGGCGGGTGGCCGGATCAAGGGCCAGAAAATCATTTTTGCGGATTATGCTGATATCCCGCAGGTGGGGCAGACTTGCGTGACGGTTTTCCTGCAGGTAGTGCAACACCATCCCAACCGCCAACAGAGCAACCGGGAGATTGTCCAGACCAAAGACATCCGGTGAGGCGATACCGAAACGGTTGCAGATCAGGCCGGAGCAGTAATCCTTGTCCAGCACCCAGTCAGCCACGCCGGAGCGGGGACGTTCGCCATGCAGCAGCCCCAGTTCTTCTGGCAGTTCCTTGCGCATCCCTTCTGCCAGTAACAGCTCCCGTGGGCCGATTGCAGCCAGCATGGCAGCAGCGCCGGTCAGGCTGTCTTCTTCCGATGCCTTGAATTCACCGGTGGAAAGATCCAGCCAGGCGCAGCCCCACCGGCCGTCCTGCTGGCAGAGCGCCAACAGATAGCTGTTCTCATCCGGGATCAGGCTTTCACTCTCGGTTACCAGGGCCGGGGTCACCACCCGCACCACATCCCGCTTGACAATCCCCTTGGCCTGTTTGGGATCTTCCACCTGTTCACAGATTGCCACCCGGTGGCCAGCCTCAACCAGCCGGGCGATGTACGGCTGGGCCGAGTGGAACGGCACCCCGCAAAACGGGATCTCGTCAGCGCTGTTTTTGTTGCGGGAGGTAAGGGTAATATCCAGGATGCGGGCTGCAATCAGGGCGTCATCCAGAAACATCTCATAGAAATCACCCATCCTGAAGAACAGGATGCTCTCGGGATAGCGGGCCTTGATCTCAAGATATTGCTTCATCATGGGTGTTTGCAGTGACGGGTTGCTCATGGCGCGGTTGTAGCACAGCGCCGCTTGCCATTGCAAGGCAGCGCTCCAAAGTGGTATATGAGGAAACCTTGTCCCTTTTCATGAAAGATAACCAAATGAGACCAATCGTTCGTATGTGCTGTTTTTTTCTGGTGTTGCTGGCGTTTGGCTGTGCAGACCGGAAGGAAAAACCCAGGCCAAAACCGGCAGTGCCGGTCAAGGTTGTTCAGGCGGTGCAGAAGACCGTACCGGTGCAGCTCAGGGCGATCGGCACGGTGGAGCCGTTCAGTTCAGTGGCGCTGAAGGCCCAGGTGAATGGCCAGATCAGCCGGATTCATCCGGCTGAGGGGAGTGAGGTCAGGGAAGGGGATCTGCTGGTCACGATTGATCCGGAACCGTTTCAGGCAATGCTGCGGCAGGCCGAGGCCGCGCTGGCTAAGTCCCAGGCCCAGGCCCGCTTTGCAGCAGATCAGGTCAAGCGGTACGCCGGGCTGCTTAAAGAGGGGATTGTTACCCATGATCAGTACGACCAGCTGCAGGCCAATGCCGAGTCGCTGGCCGCTGCGGTGGCTGCCGACCGGGCTGCTGTGGCCAATGCCAAAATCCAGCTCGGGTACTGCACGATCCGTTCGCCGATCAGCGGTCGAACCGGCACGGTCAGCCTCCATGCCGGTAATCTGGTCAAGGCCAACGAGCAGACGATCCTGATGGTGAACCAGTTGTCTCCTGCTTACGTTACCTTTAACCTGCCGGAAAAGCGGCTTGCTGAACTGAGACGGGCCATGGCAAGCAGGCAGCTCAAGGTTGAGGCGTTGCTGCCTCAGGATGGCGGTGTGGCAGAGATCGGCACCCTCAGTTTTCTCGATAACACTGTCAACCCGGCCACCGGTACCATCAAGCTGAAAGGGCTGTTTGAGAACCGTTCCCGCAGGCTCTGGCCAGGCCAGTTTGTCGATTTGGTGCTGACCCTGGCCAGTCGCCAGAATGTCGTGGTGGTGCCGGGTCCGGCAGTGCAGAACGGCCAGCAGGGAGAGTACGTCTACGTGGTTACCAACGGGCAGCAGGCAGAGCTGCGTCAGGTGGTCACCGCACCGACCGGAGAGGGTGAGCTGGTGATCGAACAAGGGGTGGCAGCCGGTGAGACGGTGGTGGTCGATGGTCAGCTCCGCCTGACCCCCGGGGCTTTGGTGAGCATCGCTGTCCCTGTACCCGGCGGGAAGCCGAAACCGTGAACATCGCTGCTCCGTTTATCCGGCGTCCGGTCATGACCTCACTGGTTATGATCGCCATCCTGATCTTTGGGTTGGTCTCCTACCACCAGCTGCCGGTCAACGACCTGCCTAATGTGGACTTCCCCACCATCCAGGTCAATGCCAGCCTGTCCGGCGCAAATCCGGATACCATGGCCTCTGCTGTGGCCACTCCGCTGGAGAACCAGCTCTCTACCATTGCCGGGGTTGATTCCATGACCTCCACCAGCGGCATCGGCCAGACCAGGATCACCATTCAGTTTAATCTGGATCGTGATATCGATGCTGCTGCGCAGGATGTGCAGGCTGCCATCTCCC